>DATNIO010000057.1:0-34988 GCA_035604385.1 Verrucomicrobiia bacterium
TCGTTGGTGTTGACGAGGACCGTGGGTTTTACGAAGTAGCCTTTGTCTCCCGCTCGAGAACCGCCGGTGACCGCCTTGGCGCCTTCCGAGAATCCCGATTCGAGGTAGCCGCACACTCGATTCAGCTGTTCCTCGGAAACGAGCGGCCCCATGTCGCTGGAGGGATCCATTCCGGGGCCTACGCGAATCTTGTTTGCGTGTTGCGCCACGCCGTCCACGACCTTGTCGAAAATATCGTTTTCGACGAAGAGCCGAGAGCCCGCGCAGCAGCACTGGCCGTGGTTGAAGAAAATGGCGCTGGCGGCGCCGGGAATGGCGGCCTCGACGTCGGCATCTTCCAGCACGATGTTCGGGGATTTGCCGCCAAGTTCCAGGGAAACTTTTTTCAGATTGCCGGCTGCGGCCTGCAGGATCAGCCTGCCAACTTCCGTGGAACCTGTGAAGGCCACTTTGTCGACGTCCGGATGGGCCGCCAAGGCCGCGCCCGCCGTCTCCCCGTAGCCGGGCACGATATTCACGACGCCGTCGGGAATGCCGGCTTCCTGAATGAGTTCGCCAAGCAAAAGGGCGGAGAGGGGTGTTTGTTCCGCGGGCTTCAGCACGACCGTGCAGCCAGTCGCGAGAGCCGGGCCAAGTTTCCAGGCCGCCATTAGCAGAGGAAAATTCCACGGAATGATTTGTCCGACGACTCCCACCGGTTCGCGAAGCGTATAGGCTAGAAATTGAGTCGTTCCGCCGCCCGACGAAATGGGAATCGTGTTGCCTTCAACCTTGGTGGCCCAACCCGCCATGTAGCGGAAGTGATCGGCTGTGAGGGGCACATCGGCAACGCGCGCGATGCTGAGAGGCTTTCCATTGTCGAGCGATTCGAGTTGCGCAAATTCTTCCAGGTGCTTTTCGATCAAATCGCCAAGTTTCCAGATCATGCGGCCGCGCTCGGAAGGCGTGATCTTCGACCACGGGCCGCTTTCAAATGCGGCGCGGGCCGCTTTCACTGCGCGATTGATGTCTTCCTTATCTCCCTCGGCGACCCGGGACAGGACGTCGCCTGTGGCGGGATTGTAAGTGGGAAACGTCTTGCCGGAAGCGGCTTCCACCCACTTGCCGTTAATGAGGATCTTGTGCGTCTTGGAAATAAATTTAGAAACATTCTGGTCGAGCAACGGTGCCGATGCTGTTGTTGCCATATTCTGATCTCCTTCTCTGCGATCCGAGGCTTGGATGCGTCGCATTGGCGAGGCGAAATCCAAGCTACTCTCCTGAGACGGAAAATTCAAGCGGGCGATTGTTGCGGCCGCAGCCTGGAAGCTGTAAAGGAAGAAATGAAATTCTCGATCCGCGGTGATTCAATAGCGCAATTATTTGAATTTTCTCTTTCAACCCTTCGAGTTGCGCGGAATGCGATAAACTCAGCCCATTGATGCTCACTGCGTTCCGCTACTACTGGATCACGGCGAAAGGTTTCCGGTTGCGTCCCTGGGCCAGTCCATACATTCGCTGGCGCCTCGAAACTTTTTTCGGTGGTGACATGCACGCGCTGGGCCCCGCGGAATTCTTCCGGCTCATTTGGCGCGAGCGCAAGCAACTCATTCGATTCCTTGCATGGACCGCCGAGCGCTGGCGTGTGCAAAGGGGAGGCCCCGCCCGTTAGTTGCTCAATTTTGTCTTGATGATTGCCATGTGCCGCCCCTGCCGGCGAAGAAGTGTATACTTATAAACGATGGACTCGCAGCAGGAGAGAAGTTTCCCCTTCCGCAAGCCGCCATGAATGAATTGAAAATATTTCAGAAGACGGAATCGCTGCACGAAGGGCGCTGGTGGGAACCTATGCCGGACGGCCGCGTGCACTGCTATCTTTGCCCGCGGCATTGCCACATTGGGGAAGGGCAGGCCGGCTTTTGTTTCATTCGGGTGAATCAGGGCGGAAAGCTTTACAGCCTGGGATATGCTTCGCCGGCGGCGCTGCAAATCGATCCGATCGAGAAGAAGCCGCTCAATCATTTTCTGCCGGGCACGCGCGTGTTTTCGCTCGGCACGGCGGGCTGCAACATGGGCTGTTTTTTCTGCCAGAACTGGGACATTTCAAAATCGAAGGCCGACCAAGTTCATTCGACGCACATTCCTCCGGAAGACGTTGTCGCGCTGGCCATTCGCTACAGCTGCCCCTCCATTGCATTTACATATAACGAGCCGACGATCTGGGGCGAGTACGTGATCGATATTTGCCACGCCGCGCGGGAGGCGGGAATCCGCACGGTCATGGTCACGAACGGCTACATCACGAGGGAAGCGTTTCACGATATCTACGACCACGTGGACGCCGCGAACGTGGACCTGAAAGCGTTCACCGAAGGATTTTACGGCCGGATTACGCTCACGCATTTGCAGCCCGTGCTCGACATGCTTACGTGGCTGAAAGGGGAGACGAAGGTTTGGTTTGAGATCACCAATCTGCTCATTCCGACGCTCAATGACGACCCGAGCGAAATCCGCCAGCTCTCCGACTGGATTCTGGAACATCTCGGTCCGGACGTGCCGTTGCATTTCACGGCATTCCATCCCGATTTCAAGCTGCAGGACAAACCGAGAACGCCTCCCGAAACGCTGCACGCCGCGCGCAAAATCGCGCTGGATGCGGGCCTGCACTACGTCTACGAAGGGAACATCCACAGCGGCGCGGCCCACACTTTCTGCCCCGGCTGCGGCAAGCTCGTGATTCGCCGCTCCTGGCACGAAGTTCTGGAGAATTCGCTCCGCGACGGCGCGTGTCCCTCCTGCGGCCTCATGATCCCGGGGCGGTGGACAAATGCTCCCCCTCCAAACAAATCCGCGGTCCTGCAAGCATTTGATAGAGCAGCAAGCAAGTACGACGCGCTGAATCTCTGAAATGTTAGTATCGAGGTATTGGGTGTCGCACTAAGGAATCGAAGGCTGGTCGAGATTCACGAATCACCAGTCACAAGTCACCGGTCACCAGTCACCGCCGGACTCCCCGCCATCGGCATGTTCATCTGCATTGTGGAATCGGGCGGCATCGTAGGCATTCCGGCGAGGTACGAGTACATCCACAACTGCCACTTGCGGTCCAGCTCAAGCGATGTTGTGTCCAACACCTTAGTGACTTCGGCAACATTGGGATGCGGCATCTTTGCGGCGTAGAGTTTCCGTACCGCGTCGGCGCCGCCGAATTCGGCGATTTCGCTGACCCATGCCGCGCCCAGCAAGGTTCGGTCATCGGGAGAGGAAATTTCGCCACCCGGATCGACCAGCAAACTTGCGACCTTCTTGTGACCGAGTCTTTGTTCCACTTGCGCGGCCGCCATCCCGATTTCCGTGCCGCGCCATTCGCCCACGACCCAAACCGCTGTCCACCGGGCGAGTTGCGCGTTTCCGGGCTTTCCCCAGGCGGCGTAGAGGAGCGCCTCCGCATCGGCCGCGGCGGGAAGCTGGGGAATCCGCCCCTTGAGCTTGGTGCGAATCGTAGTTCCTGTCACCGAGTATGGTAGTTGGCTCGTCTCGCCGCCCGGCGGGACTGTGAAATCGGGGTCGAAGACCACGCGAATTTCTACGTTTGAATCGGCATCGCGGAGCTTTTTGTTCAGGCTTGTGAACAGCGGCTCTCTCTTGGTCGCGAATCCTGACATGGCGTCCTGCGATAAGGCGCCCGGAGGACAGAGAATTTGGTAGTGCGCGGAAGTCACGCGCTGCATGAAGGATTCGCGGACGAACCGGCGAATCGTGGCGCCAAAAAAGAGAAGGGCCACGGCGGCCGCCGCGACGATCAGGGAAAAGATCACCAGCGGCTGGCTGAAACTTCGTTCAGATGGCGCGTTCGCAGTCATGAAGATATTTTTTTGCCCGACAGCCCGTGCTCGATCTTGCCCGCTCGCTCAGGCTGGAAATATTTTTCGACGTCCGTGTCGGGAAAGCCGCGATTGTTCAGGTGGACGCGCAATTGTTCCTCGGAAATGGGGCCGCGGAGGAAGAGGACGCGGATCGATTCAAAAACGACTTGATGCTCCGGCTCGATGAATGCGTGATCGGCGAGAGATTGCATGAGCCCCCGCCGCTGCTCGCGACTGATGGCATCATCGCAGAGCACGCGGAGGGCCTGGAGTTCGGTTGCGAATAGTGTTTCTCGGTCCATCTCGACGGCGCCGTCTGAATTTGTCTCCCGTATAGAAGGTTCTGCTGGCGCGAAAAATACTGCCAGCCGCGCTACACTTAGTTTATTCCAGATGTGGCTTGGCCGACGAGGATTCTTCCATCATACGGAGGATCGCCCAACAGAATCGTTCTGGAGTAGACTACCCGCGTCGCGGAGTGGAACGCGCTCGGAAGGAGAGGGCCATATGTCAAAAGTATTCCGCCTCATGATTTTCTTGTCCCTGTTCGCGTTCGCGAGCAGCGCGCTGGCGCAAGAGGCGTCCGACTGGACCAATCCATTTCCTCCTTACCGGGTCATCGGCAATATCTATTACGTGGGGAGCCAGGGACTTGCCTCTTACCTGATCACCACGCCGCAGGGCAATATTTTGATCAACAGCAGTCTGGAAAAGTCCGTCCCGATGATTCGGGAGAGCGTCGAGAAATTGGGATTTCGTTTCAGCGACACCAAGATTCTTCTGATCAGCCACGCGCATTGGGACCACTGCGCGGGCAGCGCGGCGGTGAAGGAACTGACCGGAGCCAAGTACATGGTCATGGACGCCGACGTGCCGGAAATCGAGGCCGGCGGGAAAGGCAATTTCCAATACGGAGACAATCCAACATCGCGCTACCAGCCCACGAAAGTCGACCGCGTGTTGCATGACGGCGACGAGGTGCGGCTCGGCGACACCGTGCTGGTCGCGCATCTGACTCCCGGTCATACGAAGGGCACGACGACCTGGACGATGAAGGTAGCGGACTGAGGAAAGACGTACAACGTGGTCATCGTGGGAAGTCCCAACGTGAATGCCGGGTACAAGCTGGTGAATAACGCACTCTATCCGCAAATCGCTTCCGACTACGAGCGTATGTTCCGCGTGATGAAATCCTTGCCGTGCGATGTGTTTCTCGGCGCGCACGGAAATTACTACGGCATGGAGGCGAAGTATGACCGCATGAAACAGGGCGTGCCGAACCCGTTCATCGATCCCGAGGGTTACAAGAATTATATTGCTGAACGCGAGCAAACGTTTCTCGCGGAATTGGCCAGGCAGAAGGCCGCAGTTCAGTAGGGGCCGTAATCGGCCAGGTTTCTTCCCGGGCGGAGATACTCTGTACGACGAAGATCGGAGGTCAGTTGTGAGGAATAAAGTGCTCAGCGTTTTCATCGCGGCGATTTGTTTTCTGGCCGTTTCCGTTCCGCTGGCGGCGCATCACGGTACGGCGGGCTACGACATGGAAAAAGAATTGGTCATGAAGGCAACCGTGACGGAGTGGCTGTGGGCCAATCCGCATTGTTTCCTGAAGTTTGACGCAACGAATGAAAAGGGTGAGGTCGCGCATTGGGCCGCCGAAGTCAGCAATCCCATTGACATGACCAGGCGCGGTTGGACCAAGCATACCTTGAATGTCGGGGATCAAGTCGCGGTGACCGTGCGACCGGCAAAGAACGGCGCGCCGGTCGGGCAACTTATGAAGGTAGTCCTTCCCAGCGGCCAAACATTGATTGGGTGGAACCCTGCAGTGCGCTAAAGGCAGGCGCGTGAGGATTTCAAAATGCGAAAGAGATATCTGAATCCGGTCATAAGAATAATCGCGGTCGTGGCAATTTCAATTTGCTTGCGCGCGCAGACCTCTCCGCCTCAGCAACCACAAGCGGCGAAAACTCATAAGGCTGCCCCTGCTCCTCGCCGCGACCTGTCCGGGATTTGGGGAGTGGAAGACAACCTTAGGTTGGAGGGTATCTCACCGGCTGGAGTGAAGTCGCATGCTCCTTTCACGGCTTTGGGCGAAAACATAGCCAACAATATCTTCAAGCCAGGAGACGGGCCTAGAAAAGTTCCCATTGGGTTGGTAAATGATCCACTGGACGGGTGCGATCCCGCGGGATTTCCGCGCAACCTGCTGTTTGAGCTGCGGCCGTTTCAGGTCGTCCAGACTCCCAATAAGATGCTGATCCTGTATCAGTACCAGCGCGTGTGGCGGGTCATCTGGACAGACGGGCGGGAACTTCCGAAAGATCCCGATCCGAGTTGGTATGGATACTCGGTGGGGAAGTGGGAGGACGATTACACATTCGTCGTGGAGACGGTCGGGACGGACGAGAGGACCTGGCTCGACAATGCCGGGAACCCGCACAGCGGCGAAATGCGCGTCGAAGAGCGATACCACCGGTTGAGCCATGACGCCGTGGAGCTGACCGTCAAGATCGACGATCCCAAGATTTACACCGAGCCGTGGCTCGCCCGCGACAAGTTCCCGCTCACATTGATGCCTGCCGACACGGACATTGTGGAGATGATCTGCGCGCCCAGCGAGGCGGAAGAATACAAGAAGGTGATGGCCAACCCTCTTTCCAAATAATCTTCCGCGGCTTTGGCCGGGTGCGTTCGTTGGCTTATTTGTGCTTGTTTTCCACGTGCTCGTCAATCCACTTCAAGATGAGATCGGCGACCTGGTTGCTATTCTTGTCCTGCATGAGCATGTGGCTGTTGCCGAATTGCCCGTACTTGGGCAGGTGCATCATGGTCGCGTCGCCTCCCGCTGCCTTCACCTGTTGAACGAACTGCTGGCAAGTATCAAACCTCTCTTGCCACTTGATGGGGGAGGAAGGAACATCTCCGAGGTGGTCTCCGAAGACGATCAGCATCGGAATCTTCGCCAAGCTTGCAATCTGCTCCGAGTTCAGCGCGGGGCACGCGGTTTCAATCGTGATCATGGCTTTAATGTCTGCCGGATTGATGAGCGCCGTCTGCTCGGGAAAGAAACCCGATTCGGAGTGGCCCATCAGGATTGCGCCCTTCAATTTAATGGCCAGGCCCGATAGATTCGTCCACGTGGGATTGACTGCGGGAAGTCCGCCATTAAGGTCCGGGATCACTTGTTTCCCGAACTCTTCAAATGCCTCCACGGGGAACTGTTCGTCCGGGAACGCTTTCCCGGCGGATGGGCCGAACCGGAAGCCCAGCCAGGCAATTTCGTGGGTCGCTGTGCGCATCTCGGGCATGTCGCTCGGCGGGCGCCTTCCCAATTTAATTTCATTGTAAATGGTTGAGTCGAATCCGGAACGCGCGCGCGAAACCTGATCGGGAAGATAAACGGAGCGGTGTTTCCTGAGAAAATATTCGTTCCAGCCCATGCGCCCGTCGGGAGTAGTCTCGTAGCTCTTCGAGCTGAGGCAGCATCCGTGCACCATGACGACGGGAACATGAGCTTCGGCGCCCTCGGGAATCTGATATTGGACGTACATCTGGTCGACCGTGATGTTTCCGCTGTTGATCCCGGAGCCCAAAAATCCTGTGGTAGATCCGGTGAGCGCGTCCGTAAAAATGGTACGGCCACCGACGAAGAAGCTGCCTTGCTCCTTCAGGAGCAGGGAATCGGCCATGGTCACGCCCGCAGCTACCAGAAACAGGGCCGAAATTGCGGCGAGCCGAACGAACGGGCGCGCTGGCTTTGCAAATCGATGCGTGTTTTTCACGGGATTCTCCTCTGGCTAAATCTCCGGCTTGCGGAAAGGTACCACGCTTTGTGGCTCCGAGCGAAGCCTAGGAACGCCAAGTGGACCAATTTCCGATAAGCCGGCACGACATATCGGGACTTGGCTACAAGGTGGACTGATTCACAATACGATCATGCGGGGTTATTCGACTCGTGTTTTGAATCGACTGGCCTAGCTTGAAGCAATCCTGCTATCTGGTCTCCGCAGGGAGTTGTATATCTGCGCCCATGAAAAACATGACCAGAAGAAATAGTTTGTTACCCAAAGAAATGAAACAAAATCCCGCTTTATCACCCAGCCCGCGATAGTCCACGGGAGAACCGCCGTAAAAAAAGGTCCTCCAGTCCAAGCTGCGAAGCCCGCCGACCACCATCGACTGCTTTCAAGTGACGGGATTCCACCTTGACGGACAACCTTCGAAGTGATCGCGTAGTTTGCAACCAGTAGGATGACTCCAGCAAATAAGACTATTGGGTTAGGTACCACCGGGAATTTCATCAACCAATGATGCTTCCTTAGCACGGCTATTGCCGAGATGACTGCCAAATTAAGAATCACGAGGCGATAGAATAGCCGCATGCCTTTTGTCCAGTGGGCCACGTTTGACGAGGCCGCGTTCTGATATGGCCGGAATTATACTTCAACTATAGCTAAAAAGTTAACTACCTAGGATTTGAGCCGCAGTAATGCCGCCCGACGGCTTCCTGAAGGTAAAAACCACATTCCGATTGGCCGGGATTATCATCAACTGGGAATCCGGCTATTCTCACATGACTATAAGGCAGTCTTCACAGGATTTGGCAAACTCGGCGGGAATTCCCACATCCCGTTAATCTGATTTATTAGCGGCTGCGCTCAAGGTTGATTGCGTCGTGGCCATTCGATAGAAGGCCCTTGCCGTACCATGCCGTCAAGAATGCGCCAGAATGAATTGCAACCCGCACGGAGTCTCCGGGTTCGGTGGTGGTGAATGTCGTCGCGCTGACTTCTAGATCTTGTTCAATTGTTTTGTGCCCCCACGGGACGGTGCATTCGAGATAATAAGAAGTCCCGTCCGCATTGCTACTGACTTCCTTATGGAGGACAACTGCTTGAAGCGTCAATGGGGGTTTGCGATCCAAGACTCCATTTAGAAAATAAAACGTTGCCGACAGAACAAGGGCCGCTCCGGCAAACACAATCAACAGTCTAGAAAGGACGAAATATCGCGTAAGTATATCGCAAAACCAAAGCACCAACAGGATCGCGACGGGAAGTAAGAGGAATCCCAGAAAAATGTAAAACGCAGGTGACATCAACTCAATCGGGGGATAAACGCCGAGAGCGAATAC
This sequence comes from Verrucomicrobiia bacterium, assembly GCA_035604385.1. Lineage (GTDB taxonomy): Bacteria > Acidobacteriota > Terriglobia > Acidiferrales > UBA7541 > Palsa-360. The sequence continues at coordinate 8,983 of DATNIO010000057.1, forward strand.
CGTTGCCATCAATCCGAATCCTGCAACCCACACCGAAAGGCGGCCGGTCTCTGAAATATCCTCATTGCGAATCAGACATACCATGCACCGATCGCCTTCAAAGGCTTGGCCGCATTCGAGGCAATTTTGCACCTCTAATCCTCACACAATGTAGTTTGTCTGAAACTTTGCGTGCCGCTAGATTTTGTAAGAGTTTCTCTTGGACATATTACCAAAAAAGATACCAGACCTACCATGTCTTGTGAAACGGGGTTATCGGTTACTGGGGTTCAAGCAAATAATTTGTCCGCGGCACACGGAACAATCTTATTCCTGGAGCATCCCTGTCGTGTTTCGTTTGGGCACGAATCCGACTGGGATGCGCGCGATTTCTTTCATCGACTTGATGTCGACTGCGGAAACGTCATTGGTCACGGCATTCGCCACGTAAGCCGTCTTGCCGTCAGGAGTAAGCGTGAGCCATGCCGCGCCCATCCCGCCGAGTTCCGCCGCTCCCACAACCTTCAGGTCCGGCAGCGAATACGAATACAGCATGTTGTTCACCCGGCTGTTGACGAGCAGCAGCTTGCCGTCCGGAGTGACGGCCATGCCGTGCGATGGATCGGAGCCTTCGGGCACTTCCTTCTTGCCCGGCAGCAGGGCTGGATTCGTAATGCGCTTGATTTCCTCGTGCGAAGCAAAATCGATGACCGCGAAACCGTTAAAATCGGTCAACTGAACGAACAAGTATTTGGTGGACCCGTCGGGATTGGTCGACATGGTCATCGGACGGACGCCTCTGTCCATTTGAATGACCCAGGCGACTTCGTTGGTCGCCGTGTCCACCACGTTCACTGCTTTTGCCGGAATGGAGCCGGCGACAACGTATTTGCCGTCCGGCGTAACATACGGGTTATGGATGGTGCCCTTGGTCCGGATGGTCTTGACGTTGGTAAGCGAAGCGGTGTCGATCACGTCGAGGCCGCCGGGCGCCTGCGCGATGGCGACGTAGACCGAGCGTCCATTCGGAGTTACGGAGATGTTGTTGGGATGTCCGCTCAGCGGGATTCGTTTGGTCACTTCCAGCGTCTTGGCGTCGACCACGTCCAGCGTGCTGGCCGCTTCGTCACTGATGTAGATCCGTGTGCCGTCCGGGGCCACGGCAACGCCATGGTTCACTTCAATCCCCTTGATTACTCCCACCACTTTGTTGGTCACCGGATCAATAATGTGGACGTTGTCTCCGGCGGAGTTGGTTTGAAGAATCCGGACGACCTTGTTTGGCGCGGCCTTCAAGGACACCAGGCACAGAGCCATCCCCGCTAGAATGATGAGACCACCGCGAAACAGATGTTTGTTCGTCATCTTCGTCAACGCTCCTTATAGATCGCTTGGCCCTCAGTCTGCCCCGCGCTACTCCGCCTTTTTCCCTTGAATAAACGCCTTTAATATAAGCCACTCCGGGTCGTTCTTCGAGTCGAAATGCTTGCCCCCATTATGAAAGAAATCGCCTCCGGCCGATTCGGACAGCGGGTGAAGGAGCAAGGGACTTGCCAGGTCGCCAGGGGTAGCCACGCGCTTGACCAATTCAAAGTTCTCGCGTGATTCCTCTTCGCTCCAGCTCGCCTCTCCAGGCGCCAGCGGCACCATTTTCAACGGCGCATTGTTCGACGCGTGGCACGCGACGCATCGCGCGTGCCCGGGGCGCTTGTTCAGAAAGACGGGTTCCACCTGCGTCTTGAAATATTCGTAATCCAGCGAGGGAGCGGAGGAAGAAGCTGACTGGCTCTCCTGCGGCTGCTTGGCACCGGCCAACCCGGACGCCGTCAAAAGCAAACATGCCCCTGCGAGTAGAAGATATGAGCGCATACCCTAGCTTTATCCTTTCAGCCGAGGACTCTCCTTGCACCTTCCGGATGAACTCTGTTATACACCCATCTATCGGAATCTCATCCAAAGTTTCCCAAACCCTGACAAACGGGATTGGCGGGAACTGGGAATCTGCCACGTGCGGCCAGAATGAGCCACCGATAGGCCGACTTCTCATCCCCTCTGAGAAACGCGCTTGCCGGCAAATGACCGCCATGTGTTAAAACCATCCTTACAGGGAACAAGAAAGGAGCGGAAAATGAATCGTCGATTTGCACTTCTATTGGTGCTTACCGCAGCGCTAGGAGTTGGGGCGCTTCACGTTCTTGCGCAACAGTCGGCCAGCCCGAAGCAGGAAGGGCAGGCCAACCCATCGGCCGATCCCGATGCCGACCGCGGCAATGCCGGAACCGCGCAGTTCCCGCTCGCAGCGCCCGCCGGCAAGGACTCCGGCGCAGTCACCAAAGCGCCGGCGGGGGCCGTCAATCAGGGAACGGTCGACGAGAAGGCCTGGAAATACGGCCACCGATTCGATCCCCCGCCGAATGCAAAGATCTGGAATCCGGTAAAGCTCAAGATGATGCGCGGCGAGAAGGTGACGGGCGGAACCGTGTCGGCAGCCTCCGATCCATCGACCTACTGCGCGATGGCCAATGCTGGATATGACTTCATCTGGACGGAAATGCAGCACAGCCCGCGCGAGTGGGAGAACGTAGCCAAAATGTGGCAGGCCTGCCCGCACGCGAAAGCGGTGCCGGGAGTTCGCGTCGCCTATGCGAACGAGCGCGAAATTCAGCACGCCATGGATGAGGGCGCGCTGGTCGTGGTGATCCCCACCGTTCGAACGTTCGACGAAGGTGTTGCCGGGAGAGACTGGACCTATTTCCCGCCACTTGGCAAGCGCAGTCAGGGCGCCGGGCAAGCGTATTCGCCGGCGTTCTGGGGCAACGTTCCCGGCGGCTATCGCAATACCATCAATCAAAACGTGGTGCTGATCGAGATGATCGAGACCGTCGGCGGCGCGGCGCAGGCCCGCGAGATCGCGGCCATTCCAGGAGTAGACGCGTTATTTGCAGCCAGCTCGGACCTCGGCAATTTTTCCGGGTACAAACAGGGCGATCCCGATTACGAGCGCCTGATCAACGTGGTGCATGACGCCGCGCTGGCCGCCGGGAAGCGCCTGTGCGGCCCGTTCGCGTGGCTCGATCGCCCCGACTTCACCTGCTTCCAAAATGGCAGCGAAACGGCGGCGATCGAAAGGGGCGTGGCCACAGAGCTTGGTTCTTTGAAAGACACGCAGGGCAAACCTGAAGTCGGGCCGTACGCCAAGTAGTAGAGAACACTTTTCGACGCCTTGCAGGCAGGACGCATGCGCCCGGGAAACGCGCTTACCGGTAACTGGGATTGTGGTGTAACAAGTGACTGGAATGCGGATTTATCGGATCCCGCTAATTTCGCAGTGTGAGGATGCCATCGAGCCGCGCTGAGGCGTTCGTGTCGCGCTTCAATGAGGGTATGTGTTGGCTCTATTTAGCCGGTGAAATTCAATTGAGAAAGTGACTTTTGGTACTGCAAACTCTGTGGTAAAGATCGTTCGTGTCAACTGAGCCCCAAGAACGACGACAGTACCCTCGAATGGATTTGTCACAGGCCGTCCGCATTCGTCCTTTCGACCCGAATTTGCCGCCAGAATATTGCACAACGGTGAACGCGTCGCAGGACGGTCTGTATTTTCCCACTCAGTCAGGTCATTACGCGCTTGGGATGAGCGTCTATGTGACCACCGATTTCCAACCCGACAGCCCACTGAACTCAACCTTTGTGGGTGTAGTCGTACGAATCGACAAACTGGAATCCGACGAACGGGGAATAGCAATCCACGTAGTCTCTCCGTCAGTGGCGGCGGCCAACTGATTTCAAGCTAACGAAATTGATTTGAAGCCACACCTGCCGGAAATTCCCAAATTCCGAGAAGAGGTGCCGGCTCAACCGGTCGATGCAACACCATATAACCAGTTGATCTGACAATACTTCCCATCGAGAATCAACGAGTATGGCAGTACTAAATCAGAACCTAAACAGGTCTTTTGTTTTGTTTGAGTTGACGCCCGCGAGCGAAATCAGCTTCCTGGACTCCTACAAAAAGACCTTGAGCAAGTGTTGCATCGACCCATTGAGACCACCGGACTTCACGGGACTTGGCTCGAATGTGGGTGTAAAGTAACCGTGGAAGTGCTGCCAGAATGAGAACCAGATCGGTGTCACCTACCGATTCTCCAGCCCAAGAATTGTCTTTTTCCATGAAGGGCAAAATACCGCGAGGGCAAAAGTGACCCAATTGAAATGCTGTAAATGCGGAAAGCGGACGCGTAAGTTCACGCAGGTCTGCCAGAACTGTGGTCATCGGTTTTGCAAACAGTGCAAAGGGGGTAAAGGGTGAGCAAGGGTGGGAATAAGCTCTGCAGCGACATTCCGAGAAGATTCGCTTATCGGAAACTGGACAAGCACCAAATGCCGGTCTCCTGCATGGCGACGCCCATGGCGCCAACCGGGAGATTGGCGTTCCCGGGTTTTAGACCTCAGCAGTCGTGATTGCTCCAACAGACGCGGAACTCACTAGCGCCGCGTATTTGGCGAAAACACCGGTCTTGTAGCGCGGCGCGGGAGCTTTCCATTTTGCGAGGCGCGCCTTGATTTCGGCGTCGCTCAATTCAACGCGCAGGCTCTTCGTCGCAAGATCGAAAACGATTTGATCGCCCTCGGCGACGATGGCGATGGGCCCGCCGCGCGCGGCTTCAGGAGCGGCGTGGCCTGCCATCAGACCGCGCGTCGCGCCGCTGAAGCGGCCGTCGGTCAAGAGCGCCACGTCTTCGCCTAAGCCCAGGCCGACGAGAGCAGCAGTGAGCCCGAGCATTTCGCGCATGCCGGGCCCTCCGCGAGGACCTTCGTAGCGCACTACGACGACGTCACCCTTTTTGATTTTTCCATTCACGGCGGCATCCATCGCGTCTTCTTCACGATCGAAAACGCGCGCCGGACCGCGATGGTGAGGCCTTTCGTGGCCGGAGGTTTTCACGACGCATCCTTCCGGGACCAGATTGCCCCGCAAAATCATCAGGCCGCCCGTAGTTTTAATCGGATCGGAAAGCGCGTGCACGACATCCTGGCCCGGACGTTCCTTCACCGAGAGCGCTTCCTCGTCCAGAGTTTTCAGGCTGGCCGTCATTTGCCCGCGATGGAGCAAGCCCGCGTCCAGAAGACGCTTCGCCAGCAGCGCAGTCCCTCCGGCGTTGTACAAATCCACCGCCGTGTATTTTCCCCAGGGCTTCATGTCCGCCAAAAGAGGCGTTTTCGCGCTGATGTCGCCGAAATCGTCGAGATGAAGTTCAATGTCCGCTTCCTTGGCCATGGCGAGCAAATGCAGGACGGCGTTGGTTGAGCCGCCCGTCGCCACCACGGAAAAAATCGCATTTTCAAACGCCTGGCGCGTCAGGATTTTTCGCGGCGTTATGCCTTTGCGAAGCAGCTCCATCACCAGAGTGCCGGCGCGGTAGGCGGCTTCATCCTTGCGCGGATCGGTGGCCGGAACATTGCCGAGTCCGATGGGCGTGAGGCCAATAAATTCCAAAGCCATGGCCATCGTGTTCGCCGTGAACTGGCCGCCGCATGCGCCCGCGCCTGGGCACGCCACGCTTTCAATTTCCTTGAGATCGGCGTCGGACATTTTTCCGGCGGAATGCGCGCCGACGGCTTCAAACACGTCCTGAATTGTGACGTCGTGCCCGCGAAAGCGTCCCGGCTGAATCGAGCCACCGTAAAGGACGAGGCCCGGCAGGTTCAGGCGCGTCAAGCCCATCGCCGTTGCGGGAATCGTTTTGTCGCATCCGGCGAGGGCGACCATCGCGTCGAACATGTAGCCCATTCCGACGAGCTCGATCGAATCGGCGATCACTTCGCGGCTTACGAGGGAAGCCTTCATTCCCTCGGTGCCCATCGTTTCGCCGTCACTGATGGCGATGGTGTTGAATTCGAGCGGCGTGCCGCCGGCGGCGCGGATTCCGTCTTTTACTTTTTCGGCGAGCTTGCGCAGATGCGAATTGCAGGGCATTGCTTCGATCCAGGTATTCGCAACGCCGACGAGCGGCTTGGCCAGGTCCTCGTCGGTAAGGCCGATCGCGTAAAAATAAGCGCGCGCGGGCGCTCGCGACGGGCCGTCGACGATGATGCGGCTGTGTTCTCTGAGACGCGAATCCATGATTCCTCCGGAAGGAATGTGACTGGTCACTGGTAATTCGTGAAAAAATCGCAAACCGGGCCAGTGGAACAGGCTTCAGCCTGTGGGGTCTTGTCCTTGCAAGGCCTAAAGGTCACAGGCTGAAGCCTGTTCCTCTTGGGGCCTGTTCCACTCGAAGCGTGTGCCACACAACAACTCTCTGGCCGGGCAGTCCCTACGCGCCTTCGGCGATTACGCGGTTCTTCTTCATCCAGGGCATCATCGAGCGCAATTCCGCGCCGACTTTTTCGATCGGGTGCTTCTGGCCGGCTTCCCGGAGCTGCTTGAAGTTTTTGAGGCCGGTAGCGGCTTCGTTCATCCATTCCTTGGCAAATTTGCCGGATTGAATGTCTGCGAGGATGACCTTCATGCGTTCCTTGGTGGCCTTGTCGATTACGATGGGGCCGCGCGTCAAGTCACCGTATTCGGCAGTGTTCGAAATCGAGTAACGCATTTCAGAGATACCGCCCTCGTAGACCAGGTCCACGATCAGCTTCATCTCGTGGCAGCATTCGAAGTAGGCCATCTCGGGCGCATAGCCCGCTTCGACCAGCGTTTCGTACCCCGCCTGAATCAGCGCGGTGAGGCCGCCGCAAAGCACGGACTGTTCGCCGAACAGGTCCGTTTCGGTCTCCTCGCGAAAATTCGTTTCGATCACGCCGGCGCGTGCGCCGCCGATACCGCTGGCGTAGGCGAGGCCAATTTTCTTGGTGTCGCCGGCCGGGTCCTGGTGAATGGCCAGCAGGCAGGGAACTCCCGCGCCTTGCGAAAACTGATGACGCACGAGGTGTCCCGGCCCCTTCGGCGCGACCATGAATACGTTGACATCCTTGGGCGGCTTGATGAATCCGAAATGGATTGAGAAGCCGTGCGCAAGAGCAAGATATTTCCCGGCGCGCATGGCGGGCGCGACATCGGCATCATAGATGCCAGGCGTCAACTCATCGGGGGTCAGGATCATGACGATGTCGCCTTCTTCCGCGGCCTGGCGCACGGACATTACTTTTAGTCCGGCCTTTTGCGCCTTGGCGACGGACGCGCTCGTGCTCTTCAGGCCGACAATCACGTCGCAGCCGGAGTCCGCCAGATTCATGGCGTGGGCATGGCCTTGCGATCCAAAACCGATCACGGCAATTTTCTTGTTCTTGATGTAGTTCAAATCCGCATCTTTATCGTAGTAAACCCGCACAATTCCTCCTGTGACAATTCAGTCTTTTCAGTTTTCTGGTATCTAACCGCTCTTGTCGGAACCGCCCACATTATGCCCGGTCAGGCCGTTCGCTTCCAGTCCCCCCGCGTAATTCCGGGGGACTTGAACCCCGACGCGTTTCTTGGTCTCTTTTCACACTCCATTCATCAAGAATTGAGCGTCTCTTAACCCTGAGCTTGGCAAAACGTATTACAACCCCAACCTCGATGTTATCAGACATTACTTCAGGAGGACGCTCGTGAAAGAATTCGCCCTCGCAGCTGCAAAGCTGCTTTCCCCCAATTCGCGGCAACTCTTTGTTCATCTCCGGCGTGTTCTCGCCCTGGTCGTGGTATTTGTTCTGTCCTTGGCGCCCGTCGCTCCGGGTCTCTATGCGGCACCTGCGCCGGCCAAAGCCCGGCCAAATTTTGATCGTGATGGCGACGATCATGATTCCGATGGATGCAACCTCAATTCAGCTCGCGGCGACATCCGGCATGTGATCTACATCCAATTTGATAACGTTCATTTCAGGCGGGATAACCCGAACGTGCCCTCCGACCTTGAGCAGATGCCGCACCTGCTGGATTTCCTCACCGACAACGGCGTCCTGATGTCGAATCATTACACCCCGCTCAAGTCTCACACGGCGGACGACATCATCACCTCCTTAACCGGCGTCTATGGGGATCGGCACGGCCAACCCGTATCAAACAGCTTTGGGTGGTTTACACCGACAGGGGACGGGTTTGCCTCGTCGTTTCAGTACTGGACTAATATCGTCAATGCGACCACCGACCCTAGCTTCTTCATGGTTACCCCGGACGGTAAGAATGCTCCTGCCCCGTGGGTGCCGTGGACGAGGGCCGGCTGCAACGTGGGAACCGTTTCCATTGCAAATATGGAACTTGAGAACGTCAGTGGCGATCTAAAGACCGTTTTCGCCTCCGATCCCACGGAGCAAACTGCGGCGCTTGCCGAAGCGAAGGCCAATCACAATCAGGCGGTTGCGGACTTTGAAGGCATCGCGATTCACTGCGCGCCCGGAAACGCTGTTTGCTCGAGTTCGAACCATGGCGAACCGGACCTTCTCCCGCAGGAACCGGGCGGTTATACCGGTTACAACGCTCTCTATGGACACAAATTTGTCGCGCCGGTCATCAGCCCGGGCGGACCGCTTACTGATTTGGACGGCAATTTGGTGACAGACGCAAGCACGCCGCCCAACCCTGGATTCCCCGGCTTCAGTGGGATTTCCGCCGCCCAGACCTTGTCTTACGTGGCGGCAATGCAGGAAAACGGGGTACCGGTTACGTATGCCTATATCTCCGATACGCATGACAACCACGCCCACGATATTAATACTGCGCCCGCCGCATGCAGTACGGACCCTGAACTGTCCTTTGGAAACGCCCTTGGGCCAGGGGACGTTTGTTATGAGGCACAACTCGCGGCTTACGATGAAGCGTTCGAGAAATTCTTCGAGCGATTGAAAGATGACGGCATCACCAAAAGGAACACGCTGTTTGTTATCACGGCGGACGAAAACGATCACTTCGCTGGAGGCGAACCGTTTAACCAAAGCTGCGATGGTGTGAAGATTCCGTGCAGCTATATCAACCCGGCTACGAACCAGACGGTGATCGGCGAATTTGACACCAATATGACAGGGCTGATGGCGACCGAAGAGAGCATCACCGACCCGTTCGATATTCAATTCGACATGGTGCCTGTCTTCTACGTTTTCGGTAATCCGGCGGTTGGCGATCCGCAAGCACGGAAATTCGAACGGGCAGCCTCCGGCCTGACTGCGGTGAATCCACGCACGGGCGCCACCGACGAGCTCACCGCGGCTCTCGCCGATCCGGTAGAACTGAAGTTGCTCCACATGGTTACAGGCGATCCGCTCCGAACGCCGACATTTATCATGTTCGGCGATCCGGATTACTTCTTCACTACCGGCAAGCCGGACTGCAGCTCCCCCTGCGTGGTGCAGGGCCCCGGGTTTGCTTGGAACCACGGCGGGATCCAGAAGGAAATCGTCAAGACTTGGCTGGGGATAGTCGGACCGGGAGTGAAGAACAATGGCGTGGACGACGATGTCTGGTCCGATCACACGGACATTCGTCCGACCATGCTCGCATTGACAGGACTCCAGGATGATTACCAACACGAAGGGCGCGCCCTCGTCGAGGAATTTCATAATTGGGCGTTGCCGGTCGGAGTGAGCGACAGCGGCGATGAGTTCACGGAACTGGCTCGCGCCTTCAAGAAGATCAATGCACCCAATGCCGAACTCGGCCGCGAAAGCCTCCGCATTTCAACCAAGGCCCTGGCCGGCGACGATAAGACCTATTCCCATCTTGAAGATAGGCTCAGCGGGATCACCTCCGTTCGCGATCTTCTGGCCGGAGAGATGCTTGATCGGCTGGAGGACGCCGAGTTCAACAAGAAAAAAATCTCCGAATGGGAAGAGCGTAAACTTGTCCACGAGGCGGATGAATTGCTGGAGTACGTGAGGGACCTCGCGCATCACTAGAGTCTGCAATTGCAGTGGAGTTTGGTGCGAAAAGCCCCGCCTCTGAAGAGGCGGGCTGCAGCAGGTGATTGTCGTTTTGCAAATGCTGTAGCGCTGGTCTTCAGACCCGGGGCTTTTCTCTGGTGGTCAGGCCACGCTTCAACACTAAATCAATTCACACCTTGGCTTGGGGATAGCATCCCAGAACTTTTACGGAGTCCGTGAAATGTTCAAGTTCTGAGAGCGCCGCGCGCGTTTCCGGATCCTTGAGCGAGGCCTGGAGATCGAGATAGAAGCAATAACTCCACGGCGTGCCAGGGATGGGGCGGCTTTCAATTTTCAGCAAATTCAGGTTGCGCCGGGCGAAGGCGTTTAGCGCGGAGCACAGCGATCCGGGTTTGTGCGCCAGGTGCAGGACGAGCGAGAGCTTGTCGGCGTTTTCCGCGACCTCGGCGGAAGTGGCGAGCAACAAGAAGCGCGTGTAATTTTCCGGGTGATCTTCGAGGTGCTCCCGCAAAATCACCGCGCCGTAGACGGATGCCGCGCGCTTGCTGGCAATCCCGGCCTTCGTCGTGTCGCCTGCGCCCATCACTTCCCGAACGCTTCCTGCCGTGTCGTCGGTCGCGACACGCTTGATCGTTGGATGGCTCGCGAAGAATCGCTCGCACTGGGCGAGTGCGACTGGATGGGAGGAAACCTGCGTGATGCGCTCAAACGCCGCGCCCGGAACGCCGATCAGGTTGTGCACAATCGGAATGACGACTTCGGCCTGGATGTGCAGACCGCTTGAAATCAGCAGGTCGTACGAACGATGAACCGAGCCTGCCAGGCTGTTTTCAATCGGCGCGAGGATATAGTCGGCGACGCCATCCTGGATGCTCGTATAGAGCGCCTCGAATGTGGTCCGCGGAACGAGTTGGATGTCCTCGCCAAGGAGCTTGACGGCCGCTTCTTCGCTGAATGCGCCGCGCTCGCCCTGAAAGGCGATTCGGCAAGAGGGAGGGACCTTCATTCCCATTGTCCACAGATTAGTTTGCGCGCATTTAGGCGACCCGGCATAAGCACCCAAACTATCAGGGCGCGAAGCCGTCAGTCAAACGTTGCATGAATTGGGCAATGTTCAATTTTCGAGTTTTATCTCACGGTTGAAATTGAATCTTCTGTTTTGGAGGTCCGACCTTTAGGTCGGACAATGAGGGGCGCAACAGCGGGGCCTTTAGGCCCTGGAGCTTCAGGGGCTGAAGCCCGCAAATACACGCAAACTGAATGGCCGAGCTGAAGCTCGGCCCTCCTTAAGGCGAATTGACTGCCAATTACGAAGTGCTGTGAATTGGGAATCAAAATAGAACGTTTGAATAACTTCAGCTCTGATTTCCGGATTGAACTTTTTTCAACGGACCGCACAGTAAAAAGTTCGCACACCTAGTGCCCGCGCTAGGCGTGCGGGACTCGCTTGCCGCCGAGCACGGTCGCGCTTGGGAGGAGCCTCTGGTGGCCGGTGATCTTGTTATTGTAGTTATCGAGGTATTCGAAATTTCCCTTTCGCAGCTCGAGCACCGCAACGTCGGCGGGCGCGCCCACGTTGAGCGTGCCGCGGTCGTTGAACAAGGGGAAGATTCGCGCGGCATTCACGGTGGCTCGTGCGATGGCCTGATCGACCGTCATGCCGTAACCGAACAGCTTGGACATGCAGTTGGGAAGGTCGATGACCCCGGTCTCATGGGCGTTCGTGTTCCAGTCGGTGGAGAATGTATCGGGCCAGAAACCGGCCTTCATGATCGCGCCAATGGTGTCCCACCTCATGTGCCCTTTCTGCCCGTTGCCGACGTCGAACCAGACGCCGCGGCGCCGCGCCGCCATCACTTCGGGCAGGATGTGGCCGCTGTCGTCGATGATGCTGTTGGGTGGCGGCGCAAACATATGGGTGACGATGTCGCCGCGCTTCAACAGGTCGAAGAGCTTGGGAATCGGCGAGATGGTCTGCCCCATGTGGATCATCACGGGCAGGCTGAAGGAGGTGGCTACTTCCTGCGTGCGCCGCAGCACCTCGTAATCGTTCTCGCCCGCGACATCCCGCGACAGCCGCGCCTTGACGCCGACGATGAAGTCGCGGTTCTTCGAGATCGCCTCGCGCGCCGCATCGACATCCGCGTTCTTCAGGTCCATGGTGTCGCCATCGGGCAGTATGCCGGCGCGGCCGATGTTGATCAGCACGCGGCCCTGCTGAATCGACGTTCGCGCGACGGCAATCGTATCCCCGATGTGATCGGCGCCTTGCGATCCCGCATCGATCCAACCGGTCACGCCGTCCTGCAGGACGAGACCGGGCCCCTGGGTGAAGCGTCCGCAATGGGTATGAATATCGAGCAGGCCGGGAACGACGAGTTTCCCATGAGCGTCGATGGTGTCGGCTGCGTCGCCCGCGATGGTGGCTTCGACGGCGGCGATGCGGCCTCCCGAGATCGCCACGTCGCGAATCGCATCGAGCCGGACGGAGGGATCGATGACGCGCCCGCCCTTAATGATCAGGTCATAGCTCGCCGCGAATACTTTTCGCGCGCGGGTGAACATAGCCATACCCGCGCTTGCAGCAGCGACTGAAAGAAAACGGCGCCGGTTCAACATCGCAGCCTCCCTAAGGTGTTTTGAAGGTCAGATATTGAGCGCGTTGGACCTGTCTGTCAACAAGCGATCGCGCAGAGGCATTCCTGTGCCGAAGTGCCGTGAAGGACGACATCCTCACCCAACATCAACCCTACAATTTATTCAGACCGTCGAGGCCGGCGACTTTGTACGCTTCGGCAAAAGTCGGATAATTGAAGACTGTATCGCGAAAATAATCCATGGTGCCGCCGAAGGAGAGGACGGCCTGGCCGATGTGCACGATTTCCGCGGCGCTTTCTCCGATGACGTGGACGCCGAGGACTTTGCGCGTGTCCGGGTGGAAGAGAATTTTCAGCATGCCGGTGTGGTCGCCGACGATTTGCGCTTTGGCCAGCTCTTCGTATTTTGAAATGCCAACTTCAAAGGGGATGTGGGATTCGGTCAACGTGGCTTCAGTCTGGCCGACCATGGAAATCTCCGGGATAGTGTAGATGCCATAGGGAAGCAGCGCGGTACTCATTTCGGCCGGGGCGCCAAAGATATGGCAACTGGCAACGCGACCCTGTTCCATGGAGGTGGAAGCGAGCGAAGGAAATCCGATGACGTCTCCTGCCGCGTAAATATTCGGGACGGATGTTTGAAAGGACTTGTTCACCTCGAGTTTGCCGCGTGACGCTGTCTTGAGTCCGGCAGCTTCGAGGTTCAGCAAATCGGTGTTGGCCTGGCGGCCCACCGCGTACATCAGGCAAGTGGCGTGGATGTGCTTGCCGCTTTCGAGATTCGCGACAACGCGTCCGCGCTCATCGGTTTGAATCGCTGTGACTTTTTCGCCAAGGCGGAAGATGGCGCCCTGGCGGCGCATGTGGTAGCGCAGCGCTTCTATGATTTCGGAATCCACGAAATCCAGCAGGGTAGGCCTCTGCTCGATGAGGGTGACTTCCACGCCCATGGCCACGAGCATCGATGCGTATTCCAGGCCAATCACGCCGCCGCCGACGATAATAAGTTCGCGCGGGATCTCTTCCATCTGAAAGAATTGGTCGCTGGCGATAATTTTTTTCCCGTCAAAAGGAATGTCGCCGGGGTGGGAAGGCCGAGTGCCGCAGGCGATCAGAACGTGGTTCGCGTGGAGCATGTGCGCTTCGGTCGCGCCTTGCACTTCGATCGTGTTGGCGTCCAGGAACTGCGCGGTGCCGCAAAGCAAGTCGATTCCGTTGCGGCGCAACTGGTCGCGAACGACGCCGGTTTCCCGCTCGACGACTTGTGAAACGCGGGCGGCCAAATCGCGAATAGAGATGCGGTCCTTAACGACATAATCGTTCCCGTAAAACGAACGATGACGGAATCCGGTGAGGTGAAGAATGGCTTCGCGCAGGGTCTTGCTGGGGACGGTGCCACCGTGGATGCAGACGCCGCCGACCATGTCGTTTCGATCCACCATGGCCACGCGCTTGCCAAGCTTCGCTGCGGCGATAGCGCCTTTTTGGCCCGCGGGCCCGCTGCCAACGACGACAAGGTCGTATTGAATCGGTTGCATCAATCCTCTTCTGCCAGGTTCACGCAGAGTGTCTGTAAGCAAAGGTGTGCGCCCTCATGGTTAAAATGGCATGAAATCCGTTCGCGCACAGTGTATGGGAGCCTGGGTGCGGAAACAATCCCGCCATAGGTGGTCGGCGCCTTCATGGCGTCCGCTTTCGGCGGCCAATTCTTACCTAAGTGGTTTGGCCACAATAACTTCGCGTCAGCCGAGTGTATTCGTGAAAATGGGTTCCATCGAGAAATTGAATCGCCGACTCCTACTCCTTCCCAATAGTAAGACGCCCAGATGAAGGCCAGGTTGCACTTCCAATAATTTTTATCGGCCACACTGATCATTTTCTTTACCGGGTTGTCCAGGAAACAGATTGAGAGTTTCTGCTGACGTAAACCATGGGACAATAGCAAACGGGAAGAGGGAGCCCAATCGAATCCTTCGGAATTCTTGTAACCAAAACGGGGCTTGGAGCCCTCTAAGACATTAGATTCAACATTGTAGACTGGAGAAAGAACTGGATTATTCCGGATAGAAAATGCATATTTCCGCGCCATTCATACGACGGCCCGTCGCAACTTCGCTTTTGAGCGTGGCGATTCTGCTTGCAGGCGGTGTCGCCTTTTACCTGCTGCCCGTGGCAGCGCTTCCCCACGTGGATTTTCCCACAATTTATGTTCGCGCCTCCTTGCCCGGGGCGAGCCCTGAGACGGTAGCTTCCTCCTTGGCCACACCACTGGAGCGCCAGTTTGGCCGGATTGCGGGCGTCACGCAGATGACTTCCGCAAGCCAATTGGGTAACACAGGGATCACGCTTCAGTTCGATCTGGATCGAGACATCAACGCGGCGGCCCGGGACGTGCAGGCGGCCATCAATGCGGCCGCCGGACAATTGCCTGCCGGCCTGCCAAACCTGCCGTGGTACCGCAAGATTAATCCGTCGGAAACCGACATATTAGATTTATCTGTCTCCTCGGATACGATTCCCAGGAGCCATCTGTACGATTTGAGTGATTCCATTCTTGCGCAAAAAATATCCCAGGTCGACGGCGTAGGCCAAGTCAACACGTACGGAGGAGCAAAACCGGCGGTTCGCGTGGACGTGAATCCAAACGCGCTGGCCCACTATGGGATCAGTCTGGAGGAAGTACGAGCCGCTCTTCGGTCAGCGAACGCGAACACTCCAAAAGGGAATCTGGAAGATCTATCGAACCGGTGGGTTCTGGCGGACACCGACCAGCTCCTGAAGCCTGAACAGTACGCACCATTAATCGTAACGTACAGGAACGGGGCTCCGGTACGGCTGAGCGACATCGCGAAAGTGACAGAGGGAATTGAGGACCTGAGAAATTCGGGATACGCGAACGGGAAACCTGCCGTGGTGATTGGGATTGGCCGGCAACCCGGCGCGAACATTATTGAGACCGTGGACCGTATCAAAGCGCTGTTGCCGGAGCTGCGGGCCTCGATTCCGCCATCGGTCACGTTGACTCCCACGTTTGATCGCACGACCACGATCCGGGCATCCGTCAATGATATCGAATTCACTTTGTTGCTGACGGTCGCCCTCGTGGTGATGGTTATTTTCCTGTTCCTGCGCAACGCCTGGGCAACGATCATCCCGAGCATTGCGGTGCCGCTATCCATCATTGGAACGTTCGGAGTGATGTACCTTTTGGATTACAGCCTCGATAACCTTTCCCTGATGGCGTTGGCGATCTGCACGGGATTTGTGGTGGACGACGCCATTGTAGTGATCGAGAACATCACACGGTATCTGGAAGAAGGGGAATCGCCGCTGTCGGCGGCGATGAAGGGATCGCGCGAAATTGGATTCACGGTATTGTCGATGAGCACCTCGCTGATCGCCGTGTTCATCCCTCTCTTGCTGATGGGTGGAATCATCGGCAGACTCTTCCGTGAATTTGCAATCACGTTGAGCGTGGCCATCGTGGTTTCCTTGTGCGTGTCGCTGACCACGACTCCGATGATGTGCGCCCTGTTCCTGAAATCGGAAAAGGACATGAAGCGCGGAAAATTGTATCGGGCGAGCGAACGGGTATTTCAATGGAGCGTGTCAACCTACGCTTCGGGATTGCGCTGGGTCTTGCGCCATCAGCCTTTTATGCTCGTGCTTACGGGCGCGACGATTTGCCTCAGCGTTTACCTGTACATTGTGATTCCCAAAGGTTTCTTTCCGCAGCAGGATACCGGCCTGATGGCGGGAAATATCCTCGGATCCCAAGATACTTCCTTTCCCGTGATGCAGGAAAAATTGAAGCAATATACCGACATTGTCATGAGCGACCCGGCGGTGAAGGGCACGGCGGCAAACACCGGAGGCGGAGCCGAAAATACCGGGCGTATGCAAATTGAATTAAAACCGATCGGCGAGCGAAAAGTCACTGTGGATCAAGTCATCGCGCGCCTCCGGCGCAAACTTGCGGTAGTTCCCGGGGCAACGCTGTTCCTCCGGGCGTATCAAGACATTTCGGTAGGCGGGCGCATCAGCAGCTCGCAATACCAATACACGCTGTCGAGTGAAAACCTAAACGACCTTCAGCAATGGGCGCCTCGCGTCGAAGCCATGATGAGGAAGTTGCCCCAGTTGCGAGATATTGCCAGCGATCAGCAGACGCGCGGTTTGCAAGCCACCCTGGTGATTGACCGCGATACGGCGTCTCGGCTCGGAATTTCGCCGGCGACAATCGATAACACGCTCTACGACGCGTTCGGCCAGCGGCAGGTCTCCACGATTTACACACAATTGAATCAGTATCACGTGGTGCAGGAAGTCGATTCGACCTTCCGCGACAGCACGGATGCGATCCAAGGCCTGTATGTGCGATCGTCGACTGGAGCCCAGGTGCCCTTGAGCGCTTTTACGCACTACGAGACGCAGAATACCGCCCTCGCCGTCAACCATCAGGGCCAATTCCCGGCGGTCACGATCTCGTTCAACCTTGGAGAAGGAGTCGCATTGGGCGACGCCGTGACGGACATCGAATCGGCGGTTTTGCGGTTGGGGCTTCCTTCCGATATCCACCCGACGTTCCAGGGGAACGCGCAGGCCTTCCAGTCTTCTCTGTCGAGCCAGCCGTGGCTCATTCTGGCCGCGCTGGTCGCTGTCTACATTGTGTTGGGGATGCTGTATGAAAGTTACATCCACCCGGTCACGATTCTATCGACGTTGCCCTCGGCCGGCGTGGGAGCACTCTTGGCGTTGCTGGCATTTCACAGCGAATTGACCGTGATCGCGCTCATAGGCATTGTTCTATTGATCGGCATTGTAAAAAAGAATGCCATCATGATGATCGATTTTGCCCTGGAAGCGGAGCGGTCCGGAAAATCGCCCGAAGAAGCCATCTATCAGGCTTGCCTGCTGCGTTTTCGTCCCATCATGATGACGACGATGGCGGCGCTATTTGGAGGGTTGCCGCTGGCGCTGGCGGCCGGCACCGGCGCGGAATTGCGCCGGCCTCTCGGTATCAGCATCGTCGGGGGATTGATGGTCAGCCAGGCCCTCACGCTGTATACGACTCCCGTGATCTACCTCTACATGGACCGGTTGCAACAACGATTCCGGCGGCGCAAGCATGTGCCTGCGATTCCCGGCGAAGTTCCCCCAACTCCGGCATCTCTCCAAGGCCCGTCGCTGACTTAAGCTCCGAAGTGCCGTAGAATTGGGGCGGAACGCTGCATGAAGATCCTTCCCACTCTTGCAAGTATAGTGCTGCTGTCCGGGCTGAGTGTCAGCCTGCTGGCCTTTCAGGGGCGCGTGTTCGAGGAAGACGAAGATGGCCCGCCGCTTGCCACCGATGCGCATCAGAATGCGGAATGGGCATTTGCGCGCTACCATTTCCGATCGAACAATGATGAGGGCGGATTCCGGCGTTTCCATCTCTGGGCGGCGGATTATCCGAAAGCGGACCGGCAATTCACAATGGGTGTGCGGCGCCTTACCCGGCTGCATGCGCGGGGAGTGGAACAGGTAGTCGACGCGGATTCCGACGAGCTATTCAACTGGCCATGGATTTATATGGAACATGGCAATGGCTGGAATCTCACGGAGGACGAGGCGTCCCGACTCCGCCAGTACCTGTTGAGGGGCGGTTTTCTGCTTTCGGATGATACGCATGGAGATTATGAATGGGAATCGCTCGTCCGCGGTTTGGAAATGATCCTTCCGGGCCGGACGATTGAAGATTTGAAGAATGACGACGAAATTTTTCACGTGATGTATGACCTGGACGACAGAGTCCAGATCCACGGTACGCGATTTATATGGGGAGGCTGGCCATACTCGTCCGACATGGTTGTGCCGAAATGGAGAGCGATCCGTGACGACAAAGGCCGGATCATAGTAGCAATCTGCCACAACTCCGATGTAGGCGACGCCTGGGAGTGGGCCGACAGTCCCCATTATCCCGAACGAGAAACTGGATTGGCCTACCGAATCGGAATCAATTATATCCTCTTCGATATGACACATTGATCTCCGAGAGCCAGAATTCATGCTCCCGAAAAAGTGCGGCGCCCTTTTTCCTCAGCCTTAGATTTGCCGGTTGGGCACGCGTTCGCAGACAGATTTCTCTCAATGAAAAAAGTGCCGGGCCGAATTTTGCATTCGGCCCGGAACTTGGTTTCTTAACGGGAAAAGCTATTCGCTAATTCCAATCGTCGTCGTCGTGGTGGTCGTCCCGATCGTCATCATGACGATCCCGGGGTGCGAGCGCCACTCCGCGAAACACTTCTCCGGACTTTGCCGAGCGGATGATTTCGATGTGGCCGAGGAAGTCATCTTTGTCACGATCACCGTCGGGGGTGGGCAGAGATGTTGCGTCAAGGCGATCTGTGACTTTGAACAGCTTGTTCGGATCGGCGCCCTGGTCTCCGCTGTTGCTGACGGTTGAGGTCACTGCGAAAATGGTGACGGTGCCGTCATGGTTGTGCTGGCCCGTCATGTTGCGGCAGCCGCCCGTCGCGGGATTGAGCGCCGTCGGGTAATCTTCAACGCCGTAGGGGACGCCGATGTTCAGGCCGCTATTCATTACGTAAGCCATTTGCCAGGCGCCGTTCACCAGAATCCATTTCTGTACCCCGGCTGTGGCCTGCGCATATGGAGTGGCGACATTTCCGTTCACGGCGGGAGTCACAAGTGTTCCGTCTCCCTCATCGCAGACGTACAGAGTATTTGGATTAGCGAACCAAATGCCGAAAGGGTACAGCACTGGCGTCACGGCGTTAGTGGTTGGATCTACGCCCGCTGCAAGAGTGGTGGGAAACCCAGGCAGGATCGTTATCGGCACTTTCGCTAGGGTTGCGACATCTCCGGACGGGAGAACGCCCTGAGTGCCAACCTGATAGACGGTGTTGATGCCGTTACCGCCGCTGCCCTTGGTGATGTACAGCGTATCCTTGTAGATGGTTATGCCGCGGTAATTATCATCTTTACCCGGTTTATCGGATGCATAGGGCTTTCCCGTCAGCGGGTCAATCACTTGATTGATATCGAATTTTCCGATTTTGGTGACGTTGGGTGGAACGGGTGGCGCTTGCCCCGGCACAAGCAGTTCGGCGCCTGTGTCATTGACCAGTTCCTGGCCGACGATCGTCGTTTTGACTTGCGATTTGGACAGATTCCCGCTGTTGTCGTTTCCGACTAGATAATATAACGAACCCCCTTTGACCGCGCCGCGGCCATTGTCGCCGCTGTAAGCGTTACCCTCGGTAATCATGAGGTGGCTATGGGCATCCACTTCAGCCACGGCACGGTAGTACTGCCCGACAGCGGCATTGGTTGGGTCGATGAGCCCTGGCGTGTTGCCGTTGGAGACATCGAAGATGTTCGCCGCAGTCGGAAATCCCGGGCCGCCTCGATAACCCACGAAGGTAAGCGACTTTCCATCCGTTGAAAGATGCAGGGCCAACTCGGATTTCGAGCTGAAGCTGGTCACAATCTGATCGGTTGGGATCGGAAGCGTCTCCAACCGATGGCCATCCGTCGAAAGGTCGTCCAGAAAGATGGGAGAGGTGATGCCGAAGTGGCCGTCGGTAGCGGCGTTGTTGAAGACCGTGGGAAACGTCCCATCGGCGCTCGCAACGGAGCACGGGACCGCTATCGGCGGAGTCATGCCTCCCGCAATCAGCGGTACAGTGACCGAGATCCCGGTCGTGCCTCCCATGCAGCCTGGCGGTAATACTGTCTCGCCGACTACAAGTAAAGACGGTGTCCCAACGTAAACGCTGCGGGTGAGAACCAGGGTGCCGGGTTGAAATTCGAAGCGATCATGATGGTGATCGTCGTCATGATCATCGCCGGCTTGAATGCCTCCTGCCAGTGCAATGGACACAGCTACTGCTAGAAGAGCTTTCTTCACGTCAATTTCCTCCTGAGGTTTACACATGGGGACGACATGTGCGCGCAGAAAATCTCATGGAAAGCAGGACCACAACATTAACTGTCGATGAAAACTTGATGAATGAGAGATCAACATTCGCCAGAGAGCCATTTTGCGTGGAGCATTGAGGAGCTCATAAGGGACGAATGCGAATTGATGTTGACGCGGCAGAGAGGAGGACGTATGTTTTGCGCAAAGTTTAGGATAGGATCGGCGATTCTCGGTAGGCGTTCCTCAGAGCGGGGGATCGAGCGCCTGGGCGGCAATTCACAAGGGAGATTTGAACCATGAGACTCAAGTGCAATGGCAGGAGCTTTCACATTTTCTTGCTGCTTTTGCTGGCAGCGACGGCGCCGATGTCCTGCTTGGCGCAGAGCCTTCCTCCAGACGGTCCAGGAATCCCCAAGATTGCGTTGACCGGCGGACCGGCTGTCCAAGAACCCGCTCCCAATCCTCCCGACCAACAGTCTCAATGGAATATGGAATTGGCTGGCTTCAACGACCTCCAGGGCCGCTCGGCGTATCAGCCGATCATCATTAAAGAGGGGGACCGGGAAATCGCCTACGTCGGCCACCATACCGGGAGTGCGATGAATCCACTCTCGGGCGTCGTGGAGCCCAACGGGACTTCGATTGTGGATGTAACAGACCCGGCCAAGCCCAAGTACCTGGCTCATATTCCGGGTTCGACGGAAGCGGGCGAGGAAGCGGGCGGCGCGCAGATGGTGCGCGTGTGCAGCGGAAGCGTTTTGCCGCATGGAGTGCGCGGCAAGTGGTACTTGTTGCGGCCGCTTGGATCGAAGGCGCAGGAGATTTATGACGTCACCGATCCGGCGCACCCGACGCGCCTGACGCAAATCGTGGGGGAGCTCGATCGCACGCACAAGAACTGGTGGGAGTGTGATACGGGGATCGCCTATCTGGTTGCGAATGCTCCGGCCGAAGGCTGGAAGGGTCAGCACATGAAGATTTACGATCTGAGCGACCCGGCCAAGCCCGTGTACATCCGGGATTTTGGCCTGCTCGGCCAGCAGCCTAACGCGACGTCATACGAAGGCGTAGTGGGAGGCATAGCGATTCACGGAATGATTTCCGCCGGGACTGCGAAGAACCGCGTCTATGCGGCGTACGGCACGGGAGCGAACGGCGTGATTCAGATTTTGGATCGAAAGAAACTGCTCACCGCCTTCGAGAATCCCAAGAAGCCGACGACGGAGGAAATGCTCGCGCCGCAGGTGGGATACCTCACGATGTCGCCTGATCAGGGCGCGCATACAACATTTCCGATTTTTGGCGAACCGATGCCCGGATTCCAGGGCCACTCCGCGCTGAAGAATCGGGACTTGCTGATCGTTCCGTCGGAATCGGCACGCGGAGATCATTGCTCCCCGGGTCCGGCTGGAGACCGCGCGGGGCCGCACTTGGCATTCCTTGTGGACATCAGCAACGAAGCCACGCCGTGGCCCCTTTCGACGTTTCGCGTACCTGAAACTCCCGGAGATTACTGCGGCAAGGGCGGGCGGTTCGGCACGCATTCGGTTGCCGAATCGTTTTATCCCCCTTACTACGGCAAGATTGCGATTTTCTCCTGGTTTAATGCGGGCACTCGCGTGTTTGATATTCGCGATCCCTTTGCCGTGCAGGAGGTCGCCTACTTCATTCCCGCGCCGAACAAGAATACGATGGCGTTCTGCCCGGAGGATGGAATCAGCCATCCGGCCGGCGATCCCAAGATTACCGCTACCTGCCAAAAAGTGATTGAAACGAACAACGTCGAGGTGGACGATCGCGGGCTGATCTACAGCGCGGACCGGGCTGGCACCGGGATGCATATCATGCGGCTTACGGGGCATGCGAAAGAGATTGTGTTGGGGAAATAGCTTTTTTCCTGTAGCACAGCTACTCTTGGCTGTGCGATTTTCTCTACTCTCACGCATCTCTGCTGTATTGACGATCGCAAAAAGCGCACAGCCAAGAGTGGCTGTGCTACTTTTCGTGGTAGACGTACTTGTTGTTGTCGCAGACGTATTCCGCGATTTCCCAGCCAGGTTTTAGATGGTAGGTTTGGGACGCGGTCCACGGTTTCGTGTACGCCTTCGGATCTTCGATGGTGAAATCGTCCACCAGGGTGTTGCGATCGACGCGGTGGATGCGCTCCACGACATGCAGTGCTTCCGTGTGCGGAAGGCCGGCGTGATCGAGCCAGGTTACATCGTTGAAGCCAATCGTGTCGACGACCAGCGTGTCGCCTTCCCATTTCCCAACGGATTCGCCATTGTAGGTGGGGTCGAGATCCTTCTTGTGTTCTCGATTCATATGAATTTGGCGGAGTTGGTTCCCGGCCTCTTGATACATCATCACCTTGTCCGGAACCTGGAAAATCTCCATGGGGAGAGGCACGAACATGAGGCGGGGGATTCCGTGAGGCAGGCAGGCCAGATTCGGATCGTTTACTTGGGTGTCGGCTTTCTTGAATTGCGCTTCGGCCCAGGGAGTGAACGGCGGCGTGGTCCCTTTTGGAAATAGAGCCGGCTGGAAATGGTCGATCAGCCAAACGCCTGTGAGATCGGGCGTGCCTGCCGCCTTGGATGGATTTGCCGTCTGGGCAAAAATGGCGGGCAAGGCGAAAAGTAGAGCCGCGCCGGCAATCAACGATCCTTTCAAACGGTTTCGCACCATGAAACTCCTTCAAGGAAGCGGGACTGCGAGACGGCTCACCCGACGTGCGCGGAGAGTTCCTGCCCGTTTGCAAACGCGATTTTATCGAGACGCATCAGAGTTTTGCCGTTCTTGGCGCGATTGCCGTAGATCGTGATTTCGTCGCCCGGCTTGACCGTGTCTCTCTTCCAATTGACCCTGGAGAGCATGCCCAGGCTGGCCATTTCCGCGGTCCATTCCACGACGTTGCCTTTGTCGTCTTTGGTCTCAATGGTGAGGTACGCGTGAGGATTGCTCCACTCGAATTTTGTGACCGTGCCTTTGACGGAGGTCAAGGCGGTCATGTCGTATTCCGCCGTCGAATGGTGAGCGAAGACCGGTTTCGATAACAGGATCAAGCCAGCTGCAAACGCAAAGAGAAATATGAACCGCTTCATATTCACTGCGATTCCTCCGGAGATGCCGAAATATTCTAATTCACGGCCGTGTACGGAAAACATATGCCCGGTGTTTGCTTCTGTCAACGGCATTTCTTAAGTCAATCCTTAAACTCATGCGCGCGGACGGCAGTGGATTGCGACCATGCGAGTAACGTTTCGGGCCGCGTGCGAGGCGCGTTGATGTTTGTGGGACTATGCGCGGTCGAGACTTGTTTTGCGCCCGGTCCGCCATCATAATGGAGACAGTCGCCATGTTCAGAATGACCCCAGGAAGGCTCGTGTTGCTGGCTGTTGCCGGGCTTGGCTTGCTCGGAGCTGCGCGCGCATTTCTTCCTCGAGCCTCTGCCGCGGCGCCTCCGGCACGTGCTGAAGGTGCGAATCCGCCGGTCATTCGCTTTGTGAAGAATCCGGAAATGGCGCCGGCGCTGCAGGCGCAGGATCTGCTTGGAAAACCGGTAAACAAAGACAACTGGGCCGGAAAAGTCGTGCTGGTGAATTTTTGGGCGACCTGGTGCCCGCCCTGCCGTGAGGAAATCCCCGAACTGCTGCGACTCAAGAAAGAGTACAAGGATCGGCTGGAGATCGTGGGCATTTCGGAAGATGACGACCCCCCGGAAGAAGTGTTGAAATTCGTGCGGCAGCAGGGAATGAACTATCCCGTTGTAATGGCCACGCCGGAGTTGATCGAATCCTACGGCGGCGTTCCCGCGTTGCCCACATCCTTCCTGATCGATACGCAGGGCAGGGTCGTGCAGAAGCATAGTGGGTTGTACCCGATTGAGGCATACGATCTCGAAATCCGCTCGCTGCTGGGGATGCCCACGGATGCGCGCGTGGAGACTTTCATCGACGTGGGGCAGGTCTTCCTGAAAAATGCGGCCAATGCGACGGAATTGCCCGGCGTCAGTTTCAAAGGATTGACGGCCGAGCAGAAGAAGCGCGCCCTCCGGCGGTTGAATTCGGAAAGTTGCACGTGCGGATGCAAATTGACGCTTTCGCAATGCCGCGTGAACGACGGGGAATGTCCGGTCAGCGGCAAACTAGCGGCTCAAGTCGTGAAGGAAGCTGCCAGCGGCGCGAAACCGGCGCGAACGCCGCCCGCCGCGAAGGGGACAAGTTCGATCACGCAATAGTCTGAAGTAGGGCAGACCCCGACGGAGTCGGGATGTTCGATTTCAACCTGTGGGTTTAGATTTCAGCACATTTTAATCCAACCCCGACAGTCCCGCCGAGGCGGGACTGTCCTACTCGGAGGTGCAAGGACATGATGCGAAGCGGAGCGAGTTGCAACTCATCGAGTGATGTTGTCGCCCTTCCCGATCCCGCGGTGGACAATCCGCTGGCCGCGGCAAAGGGCCAGGAGACGGTTGTCGTCGCGGGCGGCTGCTTCTGGGGAATTCAGGCGGTGTTTGAACGCCTGAAGGGAGTCCTCCGCGCCACTTCGGGATATTCGGGAGGAGCGGCGAACACGGCGACGTACGAGAAAGTGTGCTCGGGCCGCACCGGGCACGCGGAATCTGTCGAAGTTGTTTTCGATCCATCGCAGATTTCCATTGGCCAGATCTTGAAAGTGTTCTTTTCCGTCGCGCACGATCCCACGCAACTCGACAAGCAAGGGCCCGACCACGGTTCGCAATATCGCTCCGCGATTTTTTACACGTCGGAAGATCAGAAGCGAATCAGCGAGGCGTATCTGAAGCAACTGGACTCGGCGAAGGTATTCCGTCAGCCCATGGTCACGCAGATTGGTCCGCTGGAAGCCTTCTATGCCGCGGAAGATTATCACCAGGGGTACGCGGACCTTCATCCCGAGAATATGTACATCGTGATGAACGATTATCCGAAGGTGGAGAACCTCCGGAAGCACTACCCATCCCTGTTTGTCGAAAAAAGCAAAAGTGCTTGAACGGTGTTGGTCAACTCCTCGGGCTCAATCGGTTTCTTTTGGACCCGGCAAATTCAGCGATCAATAAAAAAGCCCGGAGGCCGTGGATGCGGCCTCCGGGCTTTTGCAATTTAGTTTAACTAGTTCGCCAGCGGATCGGGGCGCAACTGGAACTTTACGGCTTTGCTCGTTGTGCCTTTGCCGCCTTCGATGTGCCACGGAGCGCGGGTGGCGTAGGTGGACCAGAGTCCCTTGCCCTTCCAGCCGGCCTTGGCATCGTCGATACGGCCGTCCATGCTCTTGGCGAAGAAGCCCATCGGATACGGAACGCGCATCACGACCCACTTGCCAGTCTGGGGATCGAGAGCTTCGAGAGCGTCGTTGTCATTCGCGGTGACGATCGGAGTGTTCTTGCCCATTCCGAGCGTGTCGAATTGATCGACCCAGTTGTAGTAGTTCGTGTCGGCGCTGCCGTATTCCGTGGTTCCCTGGAAGCTCGGGCCGGGCGTGCGATAGAGCGTCCAGCCTTCGGGGCAGTGCTGGCCGGTGGCGGTCGGGCCGTTGAGCGGGCCCTTGCACTTGCGGCGGTCAAAGCTGGCGAAGTGTCCGCTGGCGAGAACGGTCCAGATCACGCCATCGCGTGTGATGTCCATTCCGCG
>DATNIO010000058.1:0-37029 GCA_035604385.1 Verrucomicrobiia bacterium
AACTGCGTCAAATGGGACCACGCAGGTTTTTCGCCCCTACGAACGCCTGGTGGAAATTAAAGTCTTGGGAAAAGCTTTTCAGGTCCCCGAGAAAAATACGATTCTTCGCTGCTTTCAGTACATCAGCCCGGAAACCATCCCCTACGGTCGTTTTTGCTGGAATCAGGATTGCCAATATTGCCGCGTCGTCGGAAAACTCACCGATGAAGAGCGCCCGCACGATCTCCTGAGCTGTAAGTTTCTGGTGAGCGCCGGCATGGAAATTACCGAAATCAGCCCCGAACTGAAGTATTGCCTCCAAAATAAGCTGGGGAAGTAAGCTCTTTCGTAGACCGCTCGTGGATTTCGCGGGATTTCCGTCCCACCCTCATCATGGCAGTCCGATTTCTAGTCGCAACTTTTTAGCCGCGCGCGTGTTTGTCATAGCGGACTCGCAGTTTGAGTTGGCTCCATGCTGCGGCCTGACTCCACCCCTGGACCCTCAGGCTGCGGGGTAGAGCATCGAAGGGCGCGCCGTCCCCGATTACGGCGCGCTCTTTCATTATGGCGCTCCACCCTACCATTGCCGCGTTGCCCCCTTCGAGGGAGCACAAATTTAGAAAAGGGCTATACTCACCTCATGAAACATGCGGTTATGAAGCCCTGGTATTCCTTGTCCGGCTTCATCTGGCAGACCCCATTTCTTATGTGGATTGCACACTGGTTTTGGCGCTGGCCAAATAGCTTGCCAGTCCCTGGCTATGCGGTTGCGATCCTGGGCGTTGCCGCTGTGGTCATGGCTGTGCGAGCGAACGCCTTTACGTGGACCGAGGAAAAAGTCTGGATTGTCGTCGCAGCGGCTCTGTGTTTTGTCGAGATCCAGGCAATTCGCCACGATCGCAAGATCGCATCCCAAGAGCAAGCTGACATTATTAGCGGAATCGTTGACAGCGTGAAGACGCAAACCGGCGGGGATAGCTTTGCGTTTATTACGTTGACCGGGCCGGAGCCGGCGCTCCTGACGTTCAACGGCTTTTCACACCCTTCGGGCCCATGGATGTTAGTTTCGATAACAAGTCATGGGAAGTATCCGTTGCGGGATATCCATGCAATTCTAATCGATGATGAAAGGCGGCAGGCAGCGGTCCAAGAGTACAACAAACATCCTGGCGGCGATTGGGTGAAAACGATTCAATCAGCCGATATCACATACCAGTATCCGTACTTCAGGCCGCAATCGCCGGAAGCGCCATCCGGGGATGTCCAAACGATAGGCGCATACTCGATACCCCAGAACACCAGGAAGAGACTGACCGTAAATTTTTCGAGCCTTAATGGCTACTGGAATGAAGTTCTGCACCTTGGCTTGGTAAGTGGGCAATGGCGTCAATGTTTAAGCCTCCTCGGGCCAACTGTGAAGCAATTTAACGACCCGTTTATCTGGTGCGATTCAGATTGGCCGGAGGGGAAGGCACTAGCAGAAAAAGACTGGGCTGGCATCAAGCAACCTGCGCCGCAGTGAAGTTCCTTTTTCAACCGATCTCCGTGCGGTACTATAGTTAGCACGTGGAACCTATGGACGCATCTTCTAGGCTCTTGCTGTGCGACGGCTGCGGACTCCCGGCGTCGCCTGATCACATTGCGGGGCGCTTGCGGGCGCTCGAACTCTCTACACGATTTCGGCCAGTGCACATGGGCGTCCTGTTCGTTGCGTTGGCGCCCACTGTTCGCTGCGAAGACGATTTTTATGGCCCGGCTAAATCCAAGGAATTCTTCGATCCCTTCCTCGAAGCCCTTGAAATCCCTGCGTCCACGGAAAGAACCGCGCCCGGATCGGACGCGCAAGCGGCTGACACTGCGAGACTCATGGAATTTCAGAGGCGCGGATATTACCTGGCCTATCTTTCGGAATGTCCGATTCCAGAAAACGGGGAGCCTGCCGCATCAACAGTTGCTCGACTCGGTTCGACGCTGATCCGGCGAATTCGGTTCAATTACCGGCCAAAACACGTTGCGCCGCTCGGTCAAGAACTGTTTCCCTTGGTCGATGTGCTAAGAGTCGCTGGAATCGGCCCCATCCTGACACTGGACCAGGGGCTAACATTGCCGACCCCAAGGACAGGTGACCGGGAATGGATGGAACTGTTCCGAAGGTCGGTGGCTACCGCGGCACCTCGCGAAAATCTTTCTTCGGGGTATGATAGAATTCAACTTACATCGTCAGGACGTGATTTGGGAGCAGGGGGCAATTCATGAAACCGAAGGCGAAGTTCGTCGTTGGATCAGGGATTATCATCGCTGCAGTTTTCTGCGTGGCTTGGGTGTCGGCGCAGAACAGCAAAACGTATTACCACACCATTTCGGAAATCCCGACACTGAATGGCGTGGCGCTGCACCAGCGCCTGCGCGTGGGCGGTGATGTGAAGAACGGTTCTATTCAGCACTATTCCGGCCGCGTGGATTTCGTGTTGGTCGAGCAGGGAAAAGCCCTTCCGGTCAGCTACGTGGGCACCGATCCGCTTCCCGACACGTTCAAGGATGGCGCGCAATGCCTCGTCGAAGGCAAAGTGCAGCCCGACGGACGATTTGTGGCCGAGACGATTCAAGCCAAGTGCGCGTCTAAATATGAAGCGGCGCCGGGTGGACAGGCGCAGCCGGGAAGCGCAACCGGGGATTCGTATTCAGGCGGCAAAAGCTAGTCTGCTCCGCGTGGTTGTAGGAAAGTTTGGGGGCTGTCCCAATCGGAGTTACTCGGACAGTCGAATGTTACTCCGCATGATGCCGGTGAACAGTACAGAATTGAGGACCTGACTTGGATCTGTTCGGTTCCTACGCGCTATTGTTGGCGTTTGCCTTCGCGCTCTATGCGATTTTTGGGGGCATTGCCGCGATCATCACCCGGCGTCCCCTCCTGATCAAATCCGCGCGCAATGCCGGCTTCGCGGTTTGCGTTCTCATCTGGATTGGAACCCTCAGCCTGTGGTACCTCTTCTACACCGACAATTATTCGATGGCGTACGTAGCGGCGCACAGCAACCGCTCTCTCTCTCCGTATTACAAATTTTCCGCGCTCTGGTCGGGCCAGGAAGGCTCGCTGCTCTTCTGGAGTTTCCTGCTTTCGATTTATGTGTTTTCGGCCCTCTATACGTACCGGGGAAAACATCCGGAGTTGATGCCATACGTTGGAGTGGTTCTGGCAGGCGTTCAGATTTTCTTTCTGACGATGAATAATTTTATCGCCAGCCCCTTTCAGGTGTTCGCGGGCTCCGGCGCCGGTGGGATTCTGCACCTGGCGACGCGCGCCGATGGCAGCGGCCTAAATCCGCTCCTCCAATATCCGGAGATGGCGATCCATCCGCCCACTCTGTATTCGGGTTACACGGGGTTCACAATTCCGTTTGCGTTCGCTCTGGCCGCGCTGCTTGGGAGATATCCGGGAGAGAAGTGGATTCATCTGACGCGGCGCTGGACCATGATCGCCTGGGCTTTTCAGTCGGCCGGAATTCTGCTCGGAGCGCACTGGGCCTATGCCGTGCTCGGATGGGGCGGTTACTGGGGCTGGGACCCGGTCGAAAATGCGTCATTGATGCCGTGGCTGACCGGAACGGCGTTTCTACATTCGGTGATCATGCAGGAAAAGCGCGGCATGATGCGCGTGTGGAATGTGTGGCTGGTCTTTCTCACCTTCATGTTATGCATCCTGGGGACTTCGCTGACGCGCAGCGGAGCGGTCAATTCGGTTCACGCGTTTGCGGAATCGAACATCGGCCATTGGTTCTGGGGTTTTCTGTTGCTGATCATCCTGGTGTGCCTCGCGGCCTACTTCAAGAATCGCGATTATTTGCGCAGTGACAATCAGCTTGATTCGATGCTCTCGCGCGAGTCCAGCTTCCTCTTCAATAACCTGATTCTCCTGGTCGCCTGCGTCGCGGTTCTGGCGGGGACGCTCTTCCCGGTGCTCTCGGAAGCGGTGCGCGGGTCGAAGATCAGCGTCGGCCCTCCGTTTTTCAACCGCGTCAATATTCCCATCGCGATGTTTCTCTTGTTTTTGACGGGCGTCGGCCCGCTGCTTGCCTGGCGAAAAACTTCGGTGGAAAGCCTGAAAAAGAATTTTGGATTTCCTCTGATTGGCGGAATTGTGGCGGCCGTGATCGCGGTCGCGCTCGGGCTGCGCGAGTTTTACGTGACGCTGTGCCTGCTGCTGTCCGTGTTCGTGACGCTGACGATTCTATCCGAGTTTTATCGCGGCGCGCGCGTGATCTCCGCCCGCACGGGAGCGAACATCTTTTCCTCCGCCGCGCAACTCACCATGCGGAACACGCGGCGCTACGGCGGATACGTCGTCCACTTCGGAATGGTGCTGGTGTTTATCGGCATCTCCGGCCAGGCGTTCAATCAAGACAAGCAGATGGACATGTCGGCCGGCTCGGAAATGAACATCGGGCCCTATAACCTTCTCCTGCAAAATTACGATTCCACCTCGGAGCCCAATTACAGCGCCGAACGCGCCACAATCGACGTCTCCAAGAACGGCCGCTCCGTGATGATGCTCTATCCCACACGGCGCTTTTATCCGTCCAATCAGGAGTCCGGCACGATGGTGGCGATCGCCTCGACGCTCCGGGAAGACCTCTACGTGGTCTATGCCGGCACGAATCCGGATACCAATCTCCCCGTGATTCACGCGTATCTGAACCCGCTCGTAAAATGGATTTGGCTGGGTGGCGCGGTCGTCGTCCTGGGAACGATTCTTGCTCTCCTGCCGAACCGGCAGGCGGTCATGGTCCTTTCTTCCGCGACGGCGGGAGCGTCCGCGCCCGTGCCGGGAGGCGCGCAACCGGCGCAAGTGTCGTACTCCGCGCGTTCGCAATTGCCGGATGGTCATGACTAACCGGCGGCGACTTGCGCTCATCTGCGCCGCGTGCATGGGCATCGCCTCGGCTCTTATTCCGCTGCACGTCGACGCGCAGAAAACCGATCGCGCCAAATCCCTGGGCACGAAGCTGATGTGCATGTGCGGCTGCGGCCAGATTCTCACGCAGTGCAATCACATCAACTGCCCGTCATCCGGCCCGATGCTCAAGGAGCTGGACGCGCACGTCGCCAAGGGCGAGGCGGATGATCTGATCGTTCAGGATTTCGTGCAGGAGTACGGCGAAAAAGTATTGAGCGCGCCGCCCACCAAGGGATTCAACAGCATTGCCTGGTACATTCCGGGCGTGGCGTTCGCGATCGGGCTTGGCATTGTGATCACGCTGATTCGGTTGTGGCGGCAGCGTGACGTGGAGCGCCTTGCGACGGCATCCAGCGCGCCGCCCGTTCCACATACGGCGGCTTCCGAACTTCGCGACGTCCAGCTCGAACGCGCGCGTAAGCAAGTAGACCGCGAGACCGAGGACTGAAGAAGAATGACGCTTGCCCTCATGGCGGTAATGTTTCCGGACACGGTGATGCTCTCGGCCTGTCTCGTACTCACCCTTGCTGTGGTCATTTTTGTTTTTTGGATTGAGCCCGATCCGGGAGATTCCGCGCCGCACCGCTCGCAGCTCGATCAGCTCCTCGAGCGCCGGGACTCGATTTACGATAATTTGCGCGACTTGAAATTTGAAAATCGGGCAGGGAAGTACGCCGAGCAGGATTACGAGCAGATGAGGGATTCGCTGGAAAACGAGGCGGCGCAAGTGCTCCTGGAAATTGAACGGGTGACCGGGAATCAGGCGCCGATCCCGCGCCGGGATCCGGCCACCGCCGCGAACCCTCGGCAATAAAGAATCCGTTTTTAGTAGCACAGGCTTCAGCCTGTGAGGTTTAGGCCTTGCGAGCCCCAAAACCCACAGGCTGAAGCCTGTGCCACTAAAACCGACCGCGAGAGTTCGCTATTTCAAAAAGTTCTATATGCGCTCCACGTAGAAGTATGTGGGAAATGAAACTTATCGTTTTCAACTTACGAGGATTTATTTTGCTCATGAAATTGCAGGACTATCCGATTCGCCGGCGCCTGTTAAGCGTCGTTGCTCTGCTGCTCCTCGCGTCTGCGGCCGCCCGGGCCGGAACGGTTTCCGGCGTCGTCCACAACGGCACGAATAACAATAAGATCGCCCCTGGTGTAGATGTTCTGCTCATCCAGTTGCAGGGCGGCATGTCGGTCGTGGCCAGCACCAAGACCGACGCCGATGGCCGCTTTCATTTTGACAACCCAGGCATTGGACAAGGCCCGATGCTCATTCGCGCGGTCTATCGCGGCGTCTTCTTCCATCAGCCGCTCACGCCGGGGACCTCGAACGTGGACGTAACGGTCTACGAACCCACCACGAATCCCGCGGCCATCCAGGTTCCGTTGCGCCTCCTCGTGTTCCAGCCCAACGGGGACAAGCTCATGGTCGGCGAGGAGTATTCCGTCCAGAACAACTCGAGTCCTCCCGCCGCGTATTTCAAACAGGATGGAAATTTCGAGTTCACGATTCCTCAGGGCGCCGAGATCGACCAGGTTTCCACGTTTGGTCCTTCGGGCATGCCCGTGCGTCAGGGCACGATCGACAAGGGCAAGGGCCGCTACGCAATCTCCTACGCTTTTCAGCCGGGACAAAACGGCGTGCGTATTTCTTACATCGTTCCATACACCGGCAATCAAGCCCAGATTCGCGAATCCTCCACGTACGACGCGCAACGAGTCCTGCTCGTGATTCCGCCGACGATGCAGGTTGCAAGCACGGGATTCAACGCCGCGGGCACCGAGCAAGGCTACAACGTATTTTCAAAAGAATCCTTGAAGGCGGGAACCGGATTTGACGTCTCGGTCTCGGGAACTGCGCCTCCACCCGCGGAAGCATCGGCGTCCTCTTCGCCGGATCAAGTGAACGGGCGCGACTCCAGCCCGGAGACTACGATCGAGACTGCACCGGCGCGCATCGGCGATGAGAAATGGATTTTGCTCGGAGGACTTGCGGCGATCTTTGCCGTGGGCGTCGGGTTGCTCTTGCGGAAACCGATTCCGGATGTAGCCAGCGCGCCCGCGCCGCCGCCGGCTCCCAAAGGCCGCAAGGCGCAGCGCGCGGCGCAGGCTGCGCAAGCGAAGGCAGCGGCAACCGCGCCCGCACCTCCGCCCGTCGAGAGGGTCACGCAGGAAGTAAACTCGAGTCTGGACTCCCTGAAAGACACGTTGTTGCGTCTCGAATTACGGCGCCAGGCGGGCACAATCACAGACGCGGATTATGCGCTGGAGCGGGGTCGCGCAGAACAATTGCTACGCGATCTGGTCCAGGGCTGAGCCGTCGCGCGTGTCCACACCGCTTGCATCTTCCCCGAAGGGCGGCCCCGGCGGCGGATTGCAAATCCAATTCAGCGAAGTCGAAAAGCGTTACGGAATGCGTCTCGCGCTGCGAGGCGTCTCGCTCGCGATCGCGGCCGGGGAATGCGTCGCGCTCGTTGGCCATAACGGATCGGGCAAAACCACGCTGCTGAAGATTGCGGCGCAACTGACGCGGCCTTCGCGCGGTCGAATCGCATTCGACCTCGGAGAGAATCCAATCTCGCTCGAGGAAGTGAAGAGCCGCGTCGGAATGGTCGGCCATCACACGCTCCTCTACGAAGAGCTGACCGCCGAGGAAAATCTCATCTTCTTCGCAAAATTGTTCGGCCTGGAAAATCCCGCGGAAAAAGCCCGGCAGGCGCTCCAGCCGGTCGGCCTCGCCGGACGCGCCACGGACCTGGTGCGGACGTTTTCGCGCGGCATGCGCCAGCGCCTCTCGATTGCGCGCGCCTTGCTCGCCTCGCCCGGACTGCTTCTCCTGGACGAAGCGGGCACCGGCCTCGACCCGGAAGGCCAGCACTGGCTGGGAGCGACCATCCAGCGGCTGCGCGATTCGGGCTGCACGATTCTGATGAGCACGCACGGGAGGAATGAAACGCAAGGCGCGGTCACGCGCGCGATTCGCCTGGCCGGCGGAAAAATTACGCACGACTCGGGCGCGACCGGCAATCCCAGGGAAATCCTGGTCATGGCCGCTGTCCGCGAGAGCGGAGAAGAAGGCGCATCATGACCCTCGCGCGCGCCAGCGGCGTAATTCTCGCCAAAGAACTCCGAACCGAGTTCCGCTCGCGGGAATTGCTCGGCACAACCGTCGTGTTCGTTTTGATCGTGATCGTCCTATTCAGCTTTACGTTCAATCCGACATCGTCGGAATCGCGCCGCTTCGGCCCCGGGCTTTTGTGGCTCGCGTTTTTATTTGCAGGCTCGCTCATGTTGCAATCTTCTTTTCTGCGCGAGCAAACCAACGACACGCTGGCCGCGCTGCGCCTGGCACCCATCGATCCATTCAGCATTCTCGCGGGAAAAATGGCCGCCAATTTTCTGTTCTTGCTTCTCGTCGAGGTGATTCTCCTGCCGGTCTTCGCGGTGCTCTACAACGTGGCGATCCTCCCTGTTCTTGGGCAATTGCTTCTGGTCCTGGCGCTCGGCACGATCGGGCTAGCCGCCACGGGCACGGTATTTTCCGCAGTTGCCGCTCAGGCGCGTCTGCGCGAATTGCTTCTTCCGCTTTTGCTCCTTCCGGTGCTGGCCCCGGTGCTCATCGCCAGCACCGAAGCCACGATCGGAGTCCTGCGCGACCCTCCCGAATTATCCATGGTATGGTTGACGTTTCTGGCATGCTTTGACGTGGTATTTTTGACGGCGGCCTGGATGGTCGGCGAATATTTGTTGGAGGAGTGAAATGGGAACCGAAGCGCAATCCGAAACGTCAAGCCGCGCGGTAATTTCCGCGCCGTCGGTCCTCGCCGTGTTTCTCCTGCTGGCCGCGGCGAGCTACGGAGCGCTGATCTGGGCTCCCACGGAAAACACGATGGGGCTCGTGCAACGAATTTTTTATTTTCACGTGTCGAGCGCGTGGACCGGTTTTGTCTCTTTCATTTTGGTCTTCGTCGGCAGCGTCGCCTACCTGCGCACGCGCGCGCTGAAGTGGGATTGGCTGAGCGTGGCGTCCGCCGAAGTGGGCGTCGCATTTTTCACGATTGTGCTGGTGACCGGCCCAATCTGGGCGAAGCCGGTCTGGGGAATCTGGTGGACTTGGGACGCGCGCCTGACGTCTTCCTTTTTATTGTGGGTCCTGTTCGTAAGCTATCTCGTGCTACGGACGCTCGTCGACGAGCCCGAACGCCGCGCCCTGGTATCGGCCGTCTTCGGAATTTTCGCCGCGCTGGATATTCCGCTGGTCTATTTCTCGATCTGGTGGTTTCGCACGCAGCATCCGCAGCCCGTGATCGGCGATGGCGGATCGCTCGACGCCCGCATGGGCTGGGTTCTGCTGCTCTGTTGGGCGGCGACGCTCGGCGTGATGACGGTCCTGATCCGCTTGCGGTATCGCCTGGAAGCGTTGCGTGCCGAAGTGGATGCGTATCGAATGGAAGCTTCGCGTAACGCGTAGGAATTAGTGGAACAGGCTTCAGCCTGTGGGATTTGGCTGGAGCAGGATCGCCTTCAGCAAGCAAAAACCCACAGGCTGAAGCCTGTTCCACCGGTGAGGGTCAGTGAGCAACTCGGTTCAGGGAGAAACGGGATGAAGAATTTGAATTTTCTGGCAGCGGCATACATCGCGATCTGGCTCGTGTTTTGCGGATACGTTTTGTCGGTGGCGCGCCGCATGGCGAATCTGAAGGATGATATTCGCCGTCTGAAACAAGACGGGAAGTAGTTCAATCCACGGCAAAGGGCGAACCGCGAAAGTGACCGAAAAGAAAAAAGTCGGCGTGGTGCTGTTCCAGCTAGGAGGGCCGGATTCCTCCGACGCCGTGGAACCATTCCTCTACAACCTGTTTTGCGATCCCGACATCATCGATTTTTTCGGCGCGTGGTTCGCGCGCCGCCCACTGGCGCGCTATATCGCCAGAACCCGCGCGAGCGTCGTGCGCCATCACTATGACGCCATCGGAGGACATTCGCCGATCCGCCTGCTGACCGAGCGCCAAGCGCGCGCCCTCGAAACTGCGCTCTCGCCATATTGCGACGCCAAATGCTTCATCGCCATGCGCTACTGGAATCCGCTCTCGGCGGAAGCGGCCGCGGAAGTAAACGCCTGGAACGCGCCCGATCTCGTCCTGCTACCCATGTATCCGCAATACTCGTTCGCGACCACCTCCAGCAGCCTGAAGGAATGGAAGCGCGTGTTTCATCCGAACGGCAACGCGCCGCGCGCCCACACCGTGGAGACATTTTTCAATCACCCGCTGTACGTTCAGTCGGTCGCGGAAAAGATCGCGCTCACGCTCACGCACTTTGACGAGCCGGACCGCGCGCACATCGTCTTCAGCGCGCACGGATTGCCGCTCAGTCTGATCGAGCGGGGCGACCCTTACGCCCGTCAAGTTGCCGACACCGTCAAGCTTGTGATGCAGTGCGGCGCCTGGAAAAACGCGCACACGCTGTGTTTTCAGAGCAAGGTCGGCCGCCGCAAATGGCTTTCGCCTTCGCTCACCGACACGATCGAACAGCTCGCCCGCTCGGGCGAAAAAAATCTCCTGATCGTTCCCATCGCGTTCGTCACCGAGCACATCGAAACCCTGCACGAAATCAATATCGAAGCCCGCGAACAGGCGCACAAGCTGGGCGTCGAGCAATTTGAAATGATGCCCGCCGTCGGCGATTCGCCCACGTTTATTTCCGCGCTGGCCGACGTCATTCTCCGCTCTCTAAAATAAGCATCCGGATAGGACGCTCATGCCCGCAGTCAAGAACGGCCGCATCGTGGTCACTGCCCTTGGCGGCCCGGAAGTGTTGAAGTACATCGAGGAGGACTTGCCGGAACCCGGGCGCTCTGAGGTCCGCGTCAAAGTTCTGGCTGCGGGCGTCGGCTACGCCGATGTATTAATGCGCCGGGGCCTTTATCCGGGCACGCCTCCTTTTCCTTTTACTCCCGGATACGATCTTGTGGGAGAGGTCGACGCACTGGGCAAGGATGTAACGCAATTTGCGGTGGGACAGCGGGTGGGAGCTCTAACCATACGCGGCGCCTACAGCCAGTTTGCCATCGTGCCTGAAGATCTTCTCGTTCCAGTGCCTGAAAGTCTCGAACCGTCGGAAGCGGTTTGCCTGATTTTGAATTATGTAACTGCATATCAGATGCTCCATCGCGTCGCGAACATTTCGAGCGGGCAGCGAATCTTGATCCACGGTGCGGCAGGCGGCGTCGGAACTGCGCTTCTGCAACTCGGCGCCCTGCACGGCCTCACCATGTACGGCACCGCATCGAAATCCAAGCAGGACGCGATCGCCGCGGCCGGAGGCATTCCCATCGATTACCGCGCTGAAAATTTTTCAAAGCGCGTACGCGAGCTTTCTCGAGACGGCGTGGACGCCGTATTCGATGCCATCGGCGGAACGAATTGGTGGCGCTCCTACCGTTTGGTTCGCCGCGGAGGCGTTCTCGTTTGCTACGGTGTGTCGGCCGCTGTAACGCACGGCAAGATCGCGGGCGCGGGCAGTTTTCTTCTCATGGGAGTACTCAAGCTGATTCCGGATGGACGCCGGTGCGTCTGGTTCAACGTGGCCAATTTGCGGAAAGAGCGCCCGGAATGGTTTCGAGCGGATTTGAAAACTCTTTTCGATTTGCTCTTGCAGCGAAAAATTCAACCTGTGATTGCGTCGCGGCTCCCGCTGCGCGAGGCCGCGCAGGCAAATGAATTGATTGAGCACGCCAAATTCAGCGGGAAGATTGTCCTGCTCTGCCAGGAGTAATCCCGCATCGTCATGACTTGATCCGTTCGCAATCAAGGGCAAAAGAATTCACCACAGAGGACACAGAGGGGCACAGAGAAAAGAAGCAACGACGCATTTTTGTCACTTGTGTTTCTCTTTCCTGTCACTGTGTTCTCTGTGCCCTCTGTGTTAAAAGCTTTTCCGCGTGAGCCCTCCAGGCGGGCGCCCGCGTTCCCCGCGGTCCAGAAAAAGAGCCACAACAAAAACACCGAAAATCGGAATTCGCCTTGACAGGAAGGGGGTTGCGGAAATATAAGAAGTTGTATCTAAAAACTGTTTTTAGGACCCTGGTTCATCCATAGCCTCGATTTAATAATATTTATCGAGAGGTCTGATAGCGGAAATATGGCCGATCCCGTAGAAGGAAGTACCCCGGCTCCTCCAGCAGCAAAGACCGGGACAGTCCCAGCAGCAAAATCGCCGGCAGCAGCACCGAAGCCGGCGGCAAAACCCAAAGAGAGCGCGGACCCGCCGGATCCCATGCGGAGGCGCGTGATTTGGGGAATGATTTACGGCTATCTCGGCATCAATCTTCTGATGTTTTTGCGGTTTTTCTTCCCGCGTGCGCTGTACGAACCCAATACGATTTTCAATATCGGTTACCCCGCGGATTTTTCCATCGGCATCGACCAGCGTTTTCTCATGACGAATCGCGCCTGGGTCGTTCGCGAACCGGACCGGATCTTCGTGATCTTCGCGCGCTGCACGCATCTCGGCTGCACTCCCGAATGGAAGCCGGCGGAGAACAAATTCAAGTGCCCTTGCCACGGGAGCGGATACGACAGCGAGGGCGTCAACTTTGAAGGTCCCGCACCGCGGCCCATGGATCGCGCCAAGGTGAATATCGATCCGACCGGGAAAATCGTCGTGGATACGAGCAAGCTGTTCATGGATGACCCGCGCGCCGGAGTCAATCAGTTCAACGATACAGGCGCGTATCTGCCTGTATAAGAATATTTCGGATCAGCTTCGGCGGAAATCTCGAGGGCCTGCAGGACTCAATCTGGGGGGAGTAGGAATGGCCGAAGAAAACGGCGAAAAGAACGGCAAGGGGTTGTTCGGCCGTGTCCGCCAGGACATCACTGACCTCAAAGATACGATCAAGGAAAAGGGCAAGGATGAGATCGAGGGCCTGAAAGAGCCCGAGAAGAGTCAGGTTTTTCGATCCATTTTCCGGGTCAAGCACGATGAGACGCCGCGCAATCGCGCGCTCTCGGTCCTGTCCAACGTTTTCTTCCACCTGCATCCCGCCAAGGTCAATCGCGACGCCGTAAAGTACAAATTTACGTGGGGCATGGGCGGCATTACATTTTATTTGTTCATCGTCCTCACCTTCACCGGCGTCCTGCTCATGTTCTATTACCATCCGAGCAAAGTGCAGGCCTTCCGCGACATTTTGTATCTGGAAAACGACGTGCCCTTTGGAAAGCTGCTGCGCAACATGCACCGCTGGGCCGCGCACTTGATGATCATCGCCGTCTGGCTGCACATGTTCCGCGTTTTCCTCACGGGCTCTTACAAGCGGCCGCGCGAATTTAACTGGTGCATCGGCGTCCTCCTGATGGTCTTGACGCTGCTCCTTTCGTTTACCGGCTATCTCTTGCCTGACGATCAACTGGGCTTCTGGGCGGTGACGGTGGGAACGAACATGGCCAGGGCGACACCATTGTTAGGTACGGAAGGGCCGTTCGGCGCGCTGCTGGGCATGACGCCGTACAACGATGTGCGTTTTGCTTTGCTTGGCGGATCGATCGTCGATGCCAACGCGCTCTTGCGAGCCTACATCTGGCACTGCATCGCGATTCCGCTCATTGCGAGCATCTTTATGGCATTGCATTTCTGGCGCGTCCGCAAGGACGGCGGAATCTCCGGGCCCGCGCCGGTCATGCTCGAATCGGAAATCAAGGAAGAGAATCGCAACCGGCCGGTGATCCTGCGGCCGAGTGGAATGGTTTAGTAGGACAGCCACTCTTGGCTGTCTTCTTTTGACGATTTTCTGAGCAATGCAAAAGCGGACAGCCCAGAGTGGCTGTCCTACAGATCTGACAAACTAAAAGGCGGGGTTCGAGGCCGATATGAACTGGCACCAGATATGGGAGGTTGCATCCGCTCCGGATAACGTGCCGATTGTGGCGCTGCTATTCCTGGTCCCGTTTTACGTTTGGTACGCCTTCCGCCAGGCGTTTGAGAATGACCGCCTGATCGACAAGCTCTCCGCCGACCCGGCGCTGGCGAAAACCGAACACCGCAAGACCGAGCCGTGGAATCCGAAGTGGGAGCGCGAAGTTCACACCTGGCCGTACCTGATGCGCGTCGAACTCGTCGCCGCGGTCCTGGTCACGGCGCTGCTCATGGTGTGGTCCATCACGCTGAGCGCGCCGCTGGAAGAGCCGTCTAATCCCAACGTCACGATGAATCCCGCCAAGGCCCCGTGGTATTTCCTGGGCCTGCAGGAGATGCTCGTCTATTTTGACCCGTGGATTGCAGGGGTGATCATGCCGACGCTCATCATCGTCGGCTTGATGGTTGTCCCGTACATCGACGCCAATCCTTTGGGGAACGGCTACTACACCTACAAGCAGCGGAAATTCGCCATTTGGACGTTCCTGTTCGGATTCATTGGTTTATGGGTCTTAATGATTGTAATCGGGACCTTCATACGAGGCCCTGGCTGGATGTGGTTCTGGCCAGGGCAAACATGGGACGCGCAGCGGGTCGAGTTCGCGGTGAATCGGAACGTCGATCAAATTTTTGGGATCAACGGTTCCTGGATCGTTCACCTTATGCCCGCGGCGAATGCAAGTTACGCTCCAATCCTGGCGCGCATTATTTTCGGAATCTTCCCGCTGGCGCTCTACTTCATCGTCGCCGGATATGTGGTGCACCGCATGCTTTTGCTGACGGATTTCAGCAAAAAGATTTTTAAGCGCATGACGCTGCTGCAAATGATGACCATGGAACTGTTTTTGATCCTGATGCTGAGCCTGCCGGTGAAAATCCTGCTGCGGCTTTTGCTGCGCATCAAGTACGTATGGGTGACGCCGTGGTTCAGTATCTGATGGATCTCAATAAAAATAAGGAGGCACGGGGTGCCTGAGCAGCTTCCTCCTGACGATCCTATTACAAGCCGGCCGATGGCCGGGCTGGTCCTGATTTCCGTTTTCATCCTGATGCTGACCGTGTCCTGGTCGCTCTACGATGAATTCTACGGCTTGCGCCCGTGGCGCAAGTATCAGGCCGAATTCTCCAGCGCGTATTCTAACTATCTGGACAAGCAATACAATCAGCGAAAGGCTGCCGAGCAAAAATTCTACGCCACGCCGGAATACACGAAACTCGTGGCCGACGTGAAGGCCGCCACCGACGCCGCTCGAACCCAGGATCAGGAAATCGGAAAGCAAATCGATTTGCTCGACCGCCAGCGCGCGGCGATGACGGATTCTTTCACCACTTCACGCGGCTTGGTCGGCTCTCTCACCTACCAATTGGAACAAATCGACGAAAAAGACAAGAGCGGCAGGGATTCCAAGCTCAAGGAACTGAACGAGGCGAAAGCGCAGACGTTTGACGTGGCCTGGCCGGTGGAAGGCGGCAAGATCGAACAGCAGAAATTTAATTACGACAAGCTCAACGGCCTGTTCGTTTCGATCATGCAATCGAAAGCCAAGCTTGTCGCCCAGCGCGGCGATGTCGATCAACCCGCCAAGGACGCCCAGGACAAGCTGAACGAATATGTGAAGGAAAACCTCCCCGGCCTGGCTTCCAAGGATTTATTTTCCCTGAGCCAGAGCATGAAGAGCCTGGACATTCACATTCGCCAGGTCAACGTGAATCCCACTGGGACCTCCCTAAACAATCTTGGCGGCGCGGGACTCGTCGATCGCTGCCAATCTTGCCATCTCGGAACGGACCCGCTGATTGTTCCGGTCACGATGACGCTCACGAAGGCGGATCTTGGCGTAGCGAAGAGCACCGACGCGCCGTTCACCAGCCACCCCGATCCGGAGATGATGAAATATCATACGCTGGAAAAATTCGGCTGCTCCCCATGCCACGGCGGAAATGGGCGCGCCCTCGACACGGTCGAGAAGGGCCATGGCCGCTACGAACACTGGCTCTGGCCGCTCTATTACAAGGAAAATTTTGATGCCGGATGCCAGCAGTGCCACGCATCCGACATGGTCACCGAGCACGCGCCTGTCCTGAACAAGGCAAAGACACTCTACCGGGAAAAGGGCTGCATCGGCTGCCACCGCTTCCAGGGTTTCGACAATCAGGACGAGGAACTCGTCAGCGCGCGGCAGGCGATCACTCAACTGGAAAACCAGAAACAGGACGATCGCTTGCAGGTCGCCCAGTTCAAC
Source organism: Verrucomicrobiia bacterium (assembly GCA_035604385.1). Taxonomy (GTDB): domain Bacteria; phylum Acidobacteriota; class Terriglobia; order Acidiferrales; family UBA7541; genus Palsa-360. The sequence goes on from DATNIO010000058.1 coordinate 16,093, forward strand.
AAGAAGGGCGACACCGCTCCCGATAACGCCACCGCGAACCAGTTCTACACCGAAGCGACGAACCTGACCGTCACGATGTCGGGGATGGACGCCAAGATCGAAGAGCTCGACCGGCGTTCCGGGAATCTGCTGCGCGAAATCAAGAAAGTTGGTCCGGACCTGAAAGAAGTCCGGATGAAGATTCACAAGGAATGGATTCCGAACTGGCTGAAACACACGCACGAATGGCGTCCCACCACAAAGATGCCGCAGTTCCGCCTGCAGGACGACGAGATTCAGGCGATTTCCGCATACATCTGGCAGTCGGCCATCACCGGCCCCGAGCTTCCGAAGCAAGCTCCCGGAAGCGCCGCGAACGGCAAAGTGCTCTTTGAAGAGCGCGGCTGCGAGGCCTGCCACTCGATCGGCGAAGGCGCGAACATGGTCGGCGGAGATTTTGCCGCGAACCTGTCGCGCGTTGGAGAGAAAGACAACTACGACTATCTGGTTCGCTGGATCCTGAATCCTCGTACGCGCACGCGTCCTTACAGCCCGTTCGAGCACAAGGATCTTGGCCCGGAAGATTACGCCAAGCATAACCTGCCATTTGTCTTCGACCTCGATCATTCGCGCAGCCCGAACGATGGCCACGAGATCGTCGTCCAGCAAATGACGGTTATGCCGAGCCTCCGCCTGACGGTGGAAGATGCGCGCGACATCGCCAGTTACCTTGTGACGCAAAAGCACGCTGACGCATCCTTCCCAGCTGCGGATTTCATGGACGATGCAAACCTCAAGCAGCACGGCAAGGAATTGATCCAGCACTACGGCTGCGCCGGATGCCATGAAATTTCCGGCCTCGAAGACGAAGGCCGCATCGGCACGGAATTGACGAATGAAGGCAGCAAGCCCATCGAGCGCCTGGATTTTGCGCTTCTTACTGAAGACGCAAAGCTCGGCGTTCTTCCCGACGGCAAGAAAACACCCCCGGGGCGCGGCTCGTGGTACGACTTGAAGGGCTTCTTTGATACCAAGCTGACCGATCCGGCCGTATTCGATCGCGGGAAATACAAACCGGACCCGATGGACCGGCTGCGCATGCCGAAGCCGAACGTTACCAAGGAAGATATTGACGCACTGACAACTTTCCTCCTCGGCTCCACGGACCCGACCCTGCCGCAGGAATACATGTACAAGCCCGCGGACCAGCGCGCCGCCATCCAAAAGGGCTGGTGGATCGTCACGAAATATAATTGCATCGGCTGCCACCAGATCGGAATCGGCCAGCGATCGGTGCTGATGGGCCTGCCGCAATACCAGGGTGAAAACAAGCAGAACCTGCCTCCAGTGCTGACGAGCGAAGGAGCGCGCGTCAGTCCCGATTGGCTCAAGGCATTTCTCGCCAACCCGTCGCTGAGCACCACGGACGTGAACCGCAACGGCGTGCGCTCTTATCTGCAAGTGCGGATGCCGACGTTCTTCCTGTCCGATGACGAAATCCGGACGCTCGTTTCGTTCTTCCAGGCCATGTCCAGCCAGCCCCAGCCCTACATTCCAACGAAGATCGAACCGATTACCACGGCGGAAAAAGAAATGGCCCGGGACTTGTTCACCAGCTCGGCCGCGCCGTGCCTGAAGTGCCACGCGACCGGCGATCCGGGACATGATAAGAACGCCATCGCTCCGAATTTCCTTTTCGCCAAGGAGCGGCTGCAGCCCGCGTGGACCGAGCGTTGGATCACGAATCCCGCGTTAATCGCTCCTGGGACGGCCATGCCCTCCGGCCTCTTCAAACGCGACGGCGACCGCTGGGTCTTCTCCGGCCCGCTGCCCGCCAGCTTTAAGGGGTATACGGGAGATCAGGCGAACCTGCTGGTGCGTTATATGTTCGAGTTGACTCCCGAAGAGCAACGCGCTCTCATGGGACGGACGCCTTCCGGCGGTGGCTCGGGTGGTGCGGGGAAGTAGTAGGGATCTTTCTACTTGCTATAATGGGCTACGATATTCTGCATTCGAAGAGGAGGAACTGTTTCGTGATGAAAACAAGATTGGGCATGTACTCGCTGGTAGTCGGAGCGTTCGCTATGGCGCTCACCGGTTGCGGCGGGAACAAACAAGAGTCAACGGAAAACACCGCCGCGCCGGCGGCAAATGCTCCGGCCGGAAAAGCGGTCGACGCCGCCACCGCCGGCGAAGTCACAGGATCGGTAAAGCTTGATGGCGTCGCGCCGAAGGCCAAGAATATCAACATGGCTGCGGAACCGGCCTGCACCAAGGGGCGCACCAGCCCGGCGATGACCGAGGAGGTTGTCACGGGAGACGGCGGGGCGCTTGCCAACGTCGTCGTATACGTGAAGACTGGTCTGGAGGGGTATTCCTTCCCGGCCCCCACAGCGGCAGCGACAATTACGCAAGAGGGTTGCCAGTATCACCCACACGTGGTGGCCGTGCAGGTTGGACAGAACATTGACGTCATGAACAAAGATCAAACCACGCATAACATCCACCCAATTCCTAAGGACAATCGCGAGTGGAACGAGTCTCAGCCTCCCGGCGCCGCGCCCATTGAGAAGTCGTTTACGCGCGAAGAAGTCGCCATCCCGGTGAAGTGCAACGTTCATCCGTGGATGAAGGCCTATATGGCCGTAATGCCTAACCCGGGTTTCCAAGTCACCGATAAGGACGGCAAGTTTGACCTGAAGAATCTGCCGCCTGGCACGTACACGGTGGTCGCCTGGCATGAACTCTACGGTTCGAGCGACCCGCAAAGCGTCACCATTGGTCCCAAAGAAACTAAGAACGTGACGTTTACTTTCAAAGCCGCGGCCGCAGCTGGGGACTAAGGCATAAACCTCTCCGCGTCTTCTGTGCCCTCTGTGTTGGATTCCGAAAAGCCCAACACAGAGCGAACAGAGGGCTCCGGTGAGCCTCAGAAAGTGCTGCAGCAAGGCGAAACCGTCCTGGCATTGCAGTTCACGGCCAGGCGGCCGATATTCAGGATTGGGACTCTCCTTGGAGCCCGCCGCATAGAATGAAGACTTTATACAACGAAGCCCTGCATCGTTATGCTGTCTTCACGGCATCTTGCACGCTTGTCCTCTTGATCGCCGGGGCCTTGGTTACTTCGAATGACGCGGGGCTTTCCATTCCGGATTGGCCGCTCGCCTATGGCTCCTTGACGCCGCCCATGGTGGGCGGGATCCGCTACGAATTCACGCATCGCGTAATCGCGACGTGCATAGGCCTTCTGACGATCGGACTCGCCGCGTGGCTATGGAGGGCCGAAAAACGATCTTGGATGCGCTGGCTGGGCTTGGCGGCCCTTGGCGGGGTCATTGCGCAGGGAATCCTCGGCGGCATGACCGTGCGCATGTTCCAACCGCCACCGGTGTCCGCCGCGCACGCCACGTTGGCGCAGCTTTTCTTTTCCACGGTTGTCGCCATCGCCGTCTTTACGAGTTCCTGGTGGAACGGCAACCTCGCGGAAATTGACGACCCGGGGTCGCCTCGCGTTCGAACGCTGGTGGTATGGACGCTAGTGGCAGTGTTCCTGCAATTGATCCTGGGAGCGGCGTTCCGGCACAAGGGGTTTGGAATTATTCCCCACCTGATTGGCGCCGTCATTGTTACAATCCTGATCTTTATGACGGCAGGAGCGCTCAAGAGACGATTCCCGGATGTCCCGGCGCTTCGGAGCTGTGCGCGTTACCTGCACATGCTGATCGGAGTGCAGCTATTGCTGGGAGCGGGCGCGTATTGGTCGCGGCTCTACAGCGCGCGCTTCCCGCAACCAATCGCGCCGATGGTCACCTTGACAGTCGTGCACACGGTTACGGGCGCCCTGGTGCTGGCTGTGACGCTGGTGACAGCCTTGCTCAGCTATCGTATGCTGAGGGCGGACAATGCCGTCGCGGATTCCGCACCGGCTTCCGAGCAGGTTGCCCATTGAGATTCGTATGAGAACATCCATCCAATCCGCAGGAACAGCCGCATCGGAGGCCAGCCGCCCCGCTCTATATTTGGCGCTGACCAAGCCCGACGTTTCTTTCCTGGTGGTTATGACCACGGTGGCAGGCTATGCCCTGGGAACGCGCGGTCCGCTGGATTGGATGCGGATGGCGCACACGGTATTTGGGACCACGCTGATTGCGGCGGGAACGTCGGCGCTCAATCACTATTTCGAACGCGATACCGACGCCCTGATGCGGCGCACGGCGTCGCGCCCGCTGCCTTCCGGGCTGCTAAAGCCTCGCGAGGCGTTTTGGTTTGCTCTGTCCCTGCTTGCATTCGGCACGGTGTATCTCGCCCTGGCCACGAACGCCCTGGCGACGTTTTTGGGAATTGCCACTTCCGTCTTGTACCTGTGCGCCTACACGCCCCTAAAACGGCGCACCACGCTGGCTACATTTGTCGGCGCATTTCCGGGCGCAGTGCCGCCGCTGATCGGCTGGGCTGCCGCAAGAGGGACGCTCAATATCGAGGCCTGGTTCCTGTTCGCCATGCTTTTCTTGTGGCAATTCCCGCACTTTGACGCGATCTCCTGGGTGTACCGCGAGGATTACAAGCGTGCGGGAATCAAGATGCTTCCAACGGTGGACCCCGAGGGGACGCGGACGTTTCGCGAAATCCTGATGACGGCGGCGTTGCTCGTGCCCATCAGCCTGCTGCCGGCGGTGACGGGTCTGGCCGGGGCGCGGTACTTTTTCGGAGCGGTGGTTTTGGGGCTCATGCTGGTGGAAATGTGTTTGTGGGCCGCGGCGTCGAAGACGAATGTTCGAGCGAAGTGGCTCATGCACGCGACCGTGCTTCACCTGCCGGTGCTGTTGGGATTGCTGATCTACGACAAATTCACCCGTTAAGATTTGGTGCGCGCGGGGCGCAAGTGAGAGGCCATGAACGGAAAGGAAAATGAGGCCGAGTTGACCATCATGTCTATTGTGATGATCGTTCTCTCGATTTTGGGGATCATCGCCGGTTTTTCGAGGGACCTTTTCGGCGGCATCGATGGCCTGCTGATCCTGGGTGTTGCCCTGATGATCCTTTTGATTTTTAGCATTCTTCTTTTGGTACAGGCGAAGCAGCAGGGATGGATCGGCAAGCGCCATGATGAAGGCCAAACGGGTCCTCCGGCCGCGGCAAAGTAGCACAGGCACTCTTGCCTGTGCGGGTTTTGCGATCGGTGTTGAGCCGGATAGCCCGAATTTGCGACCTACAAAACCGCACAGCCAAGAGTGGCTGTGCTACTTCGGAAGGAACCCCATTGATTTCCCCGCCTGCGTTAGACGCTGTCCTCAATGGCACGAGCGCCATTCTGGTCACGGTGGGTTACGTCATGATCCGCACGAAACGCGTCCTCGCGCACAAGACTTGCATGCTTGCCGCGACGGTCACATCGGCGGCCTTCTTGATTTCCTACGTCACGTATCACTATCACTTATATGCCTCGGGCGAGGGCCCGGTGCATTTTCCGGGGACGGGCGCGCCGCGTTACGCCTATCTGACGATGCTCACGACGCATACGATCCTCGCGATTGTCATTGTCCCGCTGGTGATCATCTCACTCGTGCGCGCCCTGCGCTCCAATTTCCCGGCGCACAAGCGCATCGCGCGCTGGACGCTTCCGCTGTGGGCCTACGTGTCCGTGACGGGCGTGTTGATCTATGTGGTGCTCTACCAGATTTACGCGCCGCCCCATCCTTAGCCGAGTACCAGTGAGATCTTTCTCTTGGATTTTTCGCCAAGGATTGAGAATTTGTAGCCCTTCCATGCCGCGAGAATCGCATAGGTGGTCCTGTGGCGCCGGCGTCCCGCCGGCGTTTTTGTGTCCAGCGGCGCGATCAGAAAATCGCCGGCGAGACGCCGGCGCCACCAGATACTGCGGTCTTTTGTGAGTCGCTTGAATTACGATTCTCGTATCAGGATCGCTGTGAGAAACTATGAGTAGCCCGAATGTCCGATGAATAGCATTCCTCACGCCGCGGAATCTCCCTCAGCCCCTCCCAAGCCTGGGATGGCCCAGAAGTGGCTCGTCGCGATTCTCGTCCTTACCTTTGCGTTCGTTCTGATGCCGTTTCTGCTCTGGTACATGACGACGTTCACGCGCCCGCTGAACGATGCCGACCTCGCCGCTTACTTTCAGGATACGGCGCATCCCCGCCGCGCGCAGCACGCGCTCTCTCAAATCGCCGACAGAATTATGAGCCCCAATCCCGGAATCCGCGCATCGGCGAAAGTTTGGTATCCCGAGGTAATTAAATTTTCGGAGCAGGGAAGCGATGAGTTGCGCGTGACGTCTGCGTGGGTAATGGGGCAGGACAACCAGTCGTCCGAATTTCACGTCGCGCTTCAGAAGCAGGTCGCAGACGCGAATCCGATGGTGCAGCGCAACGCCGCTCTCTCCCTCGTGCGTTTCGCCGATCCTGCCGGCCACGCCCTGATCGCGGGAATGCTCAGGCCCTACACGGTTGCCGCGCAGCGCGCCGGCGTTCTCTCGATCCGCCTGAAACCCGGAGACGTAATCAATCCCGGCACTTTGCTCGCCCACATCACCATTGGAAATGACAAAACGGAAGTCCGCTCCGAGGTGCCCGGCACGATTCACCAGTGGATTCTGTCCGAAAACGCGCAAGTCAAAACGGGCGAGCCCTTGTTGCTCGTCGATCCCAGCCCCGAAATGGTATGGGAATCCTTGCGCGCCCTTTATTTAATTGGCCAGAAAGAAGACTTGCCCGCCGTCAATCCGTACGTCCGCGGCGTCGAAGGCATGCCACAGCAAATTCAACAGCAAGCAGAACTTACGGCCCGCGAGATCTCCCGCCGCGCTGGTCAATAGCTTGGACAAGGACCGGCAACTGAAGGTTCATGACAGGCCAAGATTCAGGAACGTGTGTTCTTACTTCACTAAACTACAGAAAGTGCCAATTATGACAGGTAAAAAATAACTTGACATTACACATGTGGATGAGTAAGAAGGCGAACGAACTCCTGTCCTGATCCCTGGAAAAACTGAATCGATGAAGTCGGGCGGGAGAAGGAGGAATACCATGCCAGTTCTAAGTCGCAGTTTGGGTTGGCTCCCGGATGTTCCAAAAATCAACGATTACACGCAGAGCCACCCGAAGGTCACGGAACTTCTGAAGAAAACAGGGGTTCCTTCACGGATCAGTGGTTTGTCAACGGCTATCGGGGTTACAACTAGGGGTGCGGCGGCGGCAGCGGCGCCAGCACCGGTCCCTCTTCTAAGTCCATCCGTCGATCTGCGCCCATTCTGTTCGCCGATCGTTGACCAGGGAGCACTAGGTTCCTGCACGGCAAACGCAGCAGCTGGGTTGGTGGAGTACTTCGAAAAGCGATCGTTCGGGAACTACATCCCTGCTGCCAGGCTCTTCATCTATAAGGCAACTCGCGACTTACTCGGTTGGACAGGCGATACCGGAGCCTATCTTCGTTCTACCATGGAGGCGCTTGCGCTGTTCGGGGCCCCGCCCGAGCAGTATCTGGCGTATGACATCTCTCAGTTTGATAACGAGCCTAGCGCGTTTTGCTACGCCTTCGGGGCAAATTACCAATCGCTTGTGTACTTTAGGCTTGACCCCTCGCCATTGACCGGCCCGCAGGTGCTTCAGAACATCAAGACTTTTGTCGATGGCGGCTTCCCCAGCATGTTTGGCTTTCCGGTGTACGATGAGTACTACAATGCCGCAGCCACCGGACTCGTAGCGTTTCCGGGACCTACCAGCAGGTACTACGGCGGTCACGCCAACGACGCTGTGGGCTATGATGACAACCTGATGATCGGCCCCGACAAAGGTGCGCTGCTCGTCCGGAACTCTTGGGGTACGGGATGGGGTTTGAACGGTTACGCTTGGCTGTCGTATCGCTATGTGACCGACCAGCTAGCGGTGGACTGGTGGTCCATAATTCTGGATCGATGGGTTAACACTGGAAACTTCGCCTGACCCTGACCTGAATGGATGACGAAGGCCGCAACTTTGCTTCGTCAAAATCTTCTGGCCTTTTTGAAACCAACATCCGTAGGCAAGGGCAACGCCTGCCCTAGCAATATCTGGGGGTCTGTCCCAGTGTTTGGCGGTTGCTTCGTCGTAACCCGCTTGGGCATTGAGGCAGACACATCCTGGTAAGTGGAAGGCGCCGAGTGAATTTGCGGTACGAGTCACCGGTCACCACTCACCAGTCACATCTTTTAAAACGGCAGGGAACCGTTCGCGCCCTCAAACTCGGTGAGCGGAACCATGTCGATCGCGTCCCACGGGCAGCCTTCCAGGAACGCGCCGTCGGGGCCCTTGCTGGTGCACAATTTGCAGCCGATGCAAAGCAGGGGATCGACGATGATGCGGCCAAACGGGGCGTGATCTTCGTCCGGGGCCCAATACATGCAATCCGCAACAGGGCAATACTCGACGCAAGCAGGCGAGCCGGCGCATCCCGTGCAGCATTCATTGATGACCGCGAGAATGTGTGGTTTGCGCTTCCGCTGGGTTGTCGTGCCGGTGGAAATGGGAGAATGCTTGACGACAGTCCCCGCCTGATATTCCTCGATGCTAGGAGCCGAATAGGCCACGTCGAGCCTCCAAAAAATAAATGTTTCTATAACATATTCTTGCCGACGCACCTCGACTTGTCAATGCTCCTCCCGCTTCATCGGTACGGATTTGTGCGCTTTTCGTCCTAGTCCGAGAGGCAATAGATTGCAAAATTTACATCGTCATAACAACGCTGTCACGCTCCGTTAACAATGGGCATTTCAAATGACACCCTAGAAATGAGCGCCTCTCAACGCTGACGCGCCCTCAGCCCCGCGTCACGATTTTGATGCGCCGTCGGAATCTCGTAATCATCGCGCAGGGGAGACACAATGAATTATCGATCAGCTTGGCCATCCAGGTGGATCAGTTTATTCATCTTCATTCTTTTGCTTCTGGGGCAAACGAAGCAGACTCTGGCGCAGGGGCAAAAGGGCGCCATTTCCGGAATCGTGACGGACACCAGCGGCGCCGTCCTCAAAGGCGCGCAAATCTCGATCGAGTCCCAGGACATTAATGTCGTATCTGATGAACAAGGCCATTTCTTCATCAGCGGCGTTGATCCGGGGAGCTACACGCTCACCATCAGCTACGTCGGTTTCGCGACATTCAACGACACCGTGAGCGTTTCCGCGGGGCAGACGGCGAACGAGGAAGCGAAGCTCCAGGTGAAAACGCAAAGTGAATCCATCCTGGTGACCGCCCCGCGCCTTACAGGCGAGGCCGAAGCCGTCAACATCGAGCGCACTGCCGACAACCTTTTGCAGGTTCTGCCGGCCGAAGTGATCCGCAGCTTGCCCAACGCGAATATGGCGGATGCCTTGGGCCGCATGCCCAGCGTGACCCTGGAGCGCGATGAAGGCGAAGGCAAATACGTTCAGGTCCGGGGACTCGAGCCACGTTTGACCAATGCCACGATCGACGGCGTGGATGTTCCCTCTCCCGAGTCGGGAGTCCGGCAGGTCAAATTCGATGCAATTCCAGCCGATCTTGTGGAGTCGGTCCAGGTGAGCAAAACCTTGCAACCCAACATGGAAGGGGATGGAATCGGCGGCTCGGTGAATCTGATCACCAAGATGGCCACGAATACTCCGACCATTTCGATCGGCGCTACCGGTGGTTACACGCCAATCATCAGCGGACGCGGTGAGACGGAAGAGGTCGGGACGATCGGATATCGGTTCGGCCCGGACAAGAAGTTTGGCGCCCTCATCGGCGGATCGTACGACTGGAATGGAAGGGCCATCGATGACATCGAGCCGGTCCCCGATTTGGCCACACTGCCGGGAGGCGCGACGCAGTATTGGAAAACCGGCATGGACGTTCGCGAATACAAGTATTTTAGATCGCGATGGGGACTCGGGGGCAGCACCGATTACAAGCTGTCAGAAGGCTCGAATATTTACGTTCGCGCGTTCTTCTCGGACTTTCACAACTACGGCGACCGCTGGGTCTATTCCTTGGTGGACAATACGCCCGGCATACAGTTACTCAACACGTCGGGCAACGACGGTTGCCCGGTGAATAGCTCGGGCGTAACGGCCGCGCCCTGCGGCGGCACGCCATCGTTCAATACGCAGCTCCGAAATCCCGCCATCGGCGTGGGAAATGTGATGGTGGGCGGAGTTCACGACCTGTCGACCATGTGGTTCGCGTGGGACGTCGCGGTTTCGCGCAGTTACCTTGGGAACTCCTCCTCGGCAACGGCCAGTTTCGGCTCCACGCTCGCCTCGAGTTCCTGCCAATACGATCCAACCAACACGTCGAACGAATTCCTGCCGCGTTGGAGTCAATCCTGCTACACAGAGGCCTATAACCCCTCGGACATGACCTTAAGCAAAATCCGCAACTCCCTGGGCCTGACGGCGCAACTCAATATCGAAGCCTCCGGCTCTGGAGCAAAGCGGTACCATATCGGCTCAAAGCTGGCGACATTCGAGATGGGCGGCCGGTTCCGAAACGCACACAAGTTCAACGACGGCTACACCCTGACCACCAGTCCCACGGGCACGATTCCCCTCTCGACCTTCTCGAATGACCTTGTCAATCCGAACTATTACAACGGAGGCCAGTATCCCCTGGGCTACAACCCGAGGTATGAAACAGTAATCGCCTACGCGAACGCCAACCCCAGCCTGTTCACCTCCTCCAGCACCCAGGGAATCGACGGCCAGGAATTCGATCTCATCGAGAAGGTCGCCGCCGGCTACTTCATGAATTCGATCGACCTTTCGAGCCGCTGGCGGTTGATCGCCGGCCTGCGGATCGAGAGCACAACGGAAAACATCAGCAATTTTTCGCTCAACCTGGACAACAATACAATCACGCCGGCCAAGTTCAACGGGTCCTACATCACTTACGAGCCCAGCGCCGCGCTCAAGTTCGCGATGACTGCGAACGACAATCTTCGATTCTTTTATGCGCGCGGTCTGTCCCGCCCGGATTTCCAGGATATAGCTCAGGCAGTCACGTGGTCGGTTGCCTGCAACGGATCCAATCCGTTCTGCGCCCAGCTTGGAAATCCCAATCTTCGCGCGGAGACTGGAGACGACGTCGACGTTCTCTATGACCATTACTTCCAGACGTTCGGTGTCCTCTCCGCGGGGTATTTTTACAAGTTCCTGCATGACCCGATCGTTCAAGTTCAATCCACGGTGAACCCGTTTACTCCTCCCGGCGGGCCGACGGGAAGTTATTTGGTTCAGACATTTGCGAATGCGGGCTCGGGTTGGGTCACGGGACTCGAAGTGGCCTACACCAAGCAATTTTCGTCCTTGCCTGGCGCCTGGGCGGGCTTGGGCTTGTCCGCGAACTACGCCTACACACAGTCCCGCGCAAACGGCATTCCGGGTCGGTCCGACAATCCATGGCTGCCGCGAACTTCGCCCAACGCCTTTAATTTCAGTCCGACGTATGACCGGGGGCGAGTCTCTTTACGCTTGGGGGTTTCGTACAACCAGAACAGCATCTCTGCCTATCAGTTTGCAGACGGAACGCCTGGCGGGGTGAAAGGGCCTCTGAGCGACCAATACTTCTACACTCACGTTCAGGTGGACGCACAGGGAAGCATTCGAATGAATCGCGGCTTCACCTTCGTCGCGCAAGGCCTGAACCTGAATAACGAAGTCTTTGGCTTCTATCAAGGGAGCCCGCAATTCATGATTCAGCGCGAATACTACGGGCCGACAGTTTCTCTCGGCCTTCGCTGGGAGCCGCTGCGGGAAAAATAGTAGGACGGTGCGGCGAGGAATCTCTCTGTCCCGGGGCATAAACAATGGAGAGATTGCTCAGTCGCCGCGGCGACTTCGGAATGACAAAATAGATTATTCTTTCAGCGGCTCTTCACGAGTTTGGAAATCGTGCCAGCTACTGCTTGTCGTACACATACGTGATATTCATCCGCTTGCCGTTGGGTCCAGGCTCGTTGACGGTGATGGTCCGGGTCTTGCCGTCGGCCGAGATGACTTGGGTTCCCGTAATGATCGTCTTGCCGTCCTTCTTCTCGGTCAGCGCCATGGTGTGGTCGTCGAGCGGCTTATAAGCCCGCGTATCAACCGTTGGAACACCCGTCAGAGGGTAGTCTTTGCCGTCGAACTTGCCCTTCCATTCGTTATGCAATGGCTTGCCGTCAGCGTCAATGCCGTCCACGGTGATTTTCACGTTGTCGCCCACGGCCACAATGACGACCAAGCTGTTTTTGACGGCTCCGGGAGCGATTTTGGACTTGGCTTCGTTCAGCTTCCAGGTCCCCATGTTCACATCGGCGGCAAAGCACACCGTGACGACAGCGAACAGCGCTGCAAGGGTCAACACGATTGTCCTAATTTTCATTATGTCTCATTTCCCCCGCCTTCTCACTTCGATCTGGTCACCGATCTCAATCGTCATCAGATCTTCGCCAATCTCCATAGGCCCTGAGTAGGTCTTTCGAGCTTCGGCAAGATCCTCGGGACTCCCGCCATGCGAATAGACGGCCAGGCGCGGCTTAACGCGGTTGAAAATCACGGCCGTCTGCTCGGCCGTCGTATGCAGATCCCTGACGATCTTTTCTTGTTGCGCGCGCTCGCGTTCCGTCTGTTTTGAATTCGGTGGGGTAAGCCGCGCGACTTCGTGGATTAACACATCGACCGCCTGGGAATGGCGGATCAGGTTTTCTGAAAAACGTGTATCGCCGGACATTGCAATGGAGCGCCCCGCGTAATCGACCCGATACCCGAACGCCGTTATTTTCACGCCGTTTTCTTCGTAAATGACTCCCTCCTGAATGTCCGTGCTGGAACTGCGAATGCCGTCCTGCGTAAGCCTGTCATCAAAATCGCCTCGGACCCGGATATCGAATTCGAACGTTTTGCCCATGGAGTCCATCATGCTTTTTGTGCCCGCCGGCCCCCATACCTGCAGTGGGGTCTTCCGTCCTTCGAGCCAACCGACGAGAAGCAAGTCGGGGATGGAAAGAATATGATCCGAGTGAAGATGCGTGAGGAACAATTTATCAATGGCGCCCAGTGAGACTCCGTATTCCGTCAAACGCTCCGCGAAGCCTCGGCCGCAGTCGAAGAGAAGCTTGTCGCCCTTCGATGTTTCTACGAGAATGCTGGGGCCAAAACGCTGAAGATTCACCCGCGGCCCAAAGCCGGAGCCAAGAATTGTGACTTTTAGCAGCGGCGCGACCGCTGGAAGCGTCTTCGTGTCCGGCGTTTGAGCGCGCAGTGAGACACAGCCCATCAACATAATGGTGGCGAGCCAAGTTATGTTCATATTGACCTCCGCGCTGAGTTTTGGGAAGTCTATCACGCGAAATCTGCGAGAATCACTTCGGAGTACACGCGGACGAGGCGGAGGAGCCCACTACTCGGTTCCGTCTCCAAGTTTCTCAAGCGAAGATTTTTGAAAATCTTGGAGGCACATACGGCCGATTGTGTCTGGATCACGGTGCAGCCGAACACAACCGAATTGTGGAAGAACAAGGGACAATCCGGAAGTCGTTTCGAGGCATACTTGAGGTAAGCTGGACGCCTTTGCGTGAACCATCCAACATCGGAGTTGCGATTGGCCAGAGCTACACCGGCGCGCGCGTGGCCGTCAACAAGCCTGCGCAGGTGCTGTTTGCAAGTTTGATCGGGACGACGATCGAATTCTTCGATTTCTACATATTCGCAACGGCTGCGGTGCTTGTCTTTCCCAAATTATTTTTCCCTTCGACCGACCCAGCCTCCGCCACGCTCGCCTCGCTGGCGACTTTTGCGATTGCGTTCTTCGCTCGGCCAATTGGCTCGGCGCTGTTTGGGCACTTCGGCGACCGCATTGGGCGCAAGGCGACCCTCGTTGCGGCGCTGCTCACCATGGGCCTCTCGACCGTGGCGATTGGAGCATTGCCGACATACGCCACGATCGGCGTAGCTGCGCCGGCGCTGCTGGCGTTTTTTCGTTTCGGGCAAGGGCTCGGCCTGGGCGGCGAGTGGGGAGGCGCGGTGCTGCTCGCCATCGAGAATGCGCCGCCGGGAAAGCGCGCCTGGTACGGCATGTTTCCGCAGCTTGGCGCGCCGGTAGGTTTCCTTTTTTCCGGGGGAATATTCCTGGCGTTATCGAGGTGGCTCACCGACGTGCAATTCTTCAACTTCGGCTGGCGCATTCCGTTTCTGGCAAGCGCCGCGCTTGTTCTCGTCGGCCTCTACGTGCGGCTGACGATTACCGAGACGCCCGTGTTCCGCGACGCCCTCAGCCGCAGCGAGCGCGTGAAGGTGCCGATGCTGACGGTGTTCCGCGAGCACCCGCGAACGGTGGTCGTGGGCACGCTTGTAGCGCTCGCAACGTTCGTGATCTTTTACCTGATGACGGTCTTTGCGTTGTCCTGGGGCACCACCGCGCTCGGCTACAGCCGCGAAAAGTTTCTGGTGATGCAATTGTTCGCCATCGTCTTCTTCGCGATTTTCATCCCCATAGGCGCGGTCCTGGCCGAACGAGGGCGCCGCGTCACGCTTCTTTGGGTCACCGCGGCGATCGGCGCGTTCGGACTCGTGATGGCGCCGATGTTTCTGGCCGGGACAGCTGGGGCTGTGCTGATGATGACGCTCGGCTTATCCTTGATGGGTCTGACCTACGGCCCGCTTGGCACGGTGCTGTCCGAGCTTTTTCCGACTTCGGTGCGTTACACGGGCAGCTCTCTGACGTTCACCTTCGCCGGCATTTTCGGGGCTTCGCTCGCGCCCTACATCGCCACGTGGCTCGCGAAAAACTACGGCCTGCAGTACGTCGGTTACTACCTCACCGGGGCAGCAGCTCTGACTTTCATCGGTCTCCTCGCCGCGCGCGAAACGAAGGACGAGGAATTGTGACTGGTAACCAGTGACTGGTGACTGGTGGAAATCGAAACCCGCTAAATTATCCACCCGCCGCGGCGGGAACACAGATAAACACTGATTAAGAAAAATCAAAAAATGCCAATGACACTCTCTCTGTTTCTTGTTTTCATCAGTGTTTATCTGTGTCCATCTGTGGTTGCAATGGTTTTCTCCGTTCACCGGCGACCCAGCATTGCAAATCTTGAGAGCCAGGCGTAAGCTGGCCACCAGAAACGCAGAAGGGAAGTACGGCGTGTGATCTCCCCCCGCCTCCACACGCGAACTGGCTTATGAAATCTGGACTTAATATCGCGGTGTCGATTGCCGCTCTTGGAGCGGCGCTCTTTGCGCCTTCCGCGCCCGCTCAAGGCCGGCACGGAATGCACACGTCCGCCGCAGCTCCTCGACCGCGCTCATCCTTCCGGATCAGTGAGAGACAAGGGTTCGATCGCCCGAACCAGCGCCGCTTCTTGAATGATTCCGCGTTTCTATTCCCTTACTTCTACGCTGACGACGAATTTGATTACGGGCCGGTTCCGACGGAAGCGCTGCCGGTCCAGGTGGTTCTCCCGCAGCCCCCACAACCGCCCGCGCCCGCGCCTAGCCCGGTCGAGCCGCTCATTTTGGAAAACCAAAACGGCCAATGGGTGCGCGTTCCGACCGGCAGCGAAATGCCGACGGTCCCGCAATCGACGAAGCCGGATTCTGCCACAGCATCGGCCCCAAACCCTGGATTCGTCGAACTTCCGGTGGCGGCCCCGCCGCTTCCAGCATTGCCTCCGGCTGTGATTGTATTTCGGGATGGGCACACGGAAGAATTCGCAAAATACATGATCCAGGGCGATGTGCTCTTCACGAACGCGGATTACTGGAGCTCTGGTTCGTGGACGAGAAAGATTCCTTTGGCTGAGGTAGATATCCCCGCAAGCCTGAAACTCAATAAAGACCGCGGCACGAAATTTAATCTGCCGTCGGGACCGAATGAAGTTGTCATTCGTTTTTGAATCCCCGCCCGGCTCACCCGATCGCACCCATCTCCGCAATCACAGCTTGCGTAAATTCCTGTGTCGTGGCCGTTCCGCCAACGTCGCGCGTGGTGTGTTTTCCTTGGCGATACACCTTGTCGAGAGCGCCCAGAATGCGGCGCGAGGCGTCCACTTCGTTCAAATAGTTCAGCATCATCGCCGCAGACATGACGATCGCCGTCGGATTCGCAATCCCTTTGCCGACGATATCGGGCGCTGTCCCGTGAACGGCTTCAAACAACGCAGCCACATCTCCAATATTGCCGCTTGGCACGACGCCTAATCCTCCCACGAGGCCTGCGGCGAGATCGCTGACGACGTCCCCGTAAAGATTCGGCAAAAGCAAAACGTCGAACTGCGCGGGATTCATCACCAATTGCATGCACGCGTTGTCCACGATCAGTTCGCGATATTCAATCTCCGGATATTTCTCGGCCACCGCGCGAATCGAATTCAGAAACAGGCCGTCGGAAAGCTTCATGATGTTGGCCTTGTGGATCGCATGAATTTTCTTGCGTCCATTTTTGCGCGCATATTCAAAGGCGAACCGCGCAATGCGCGTCGAAGCGCGCTCCGTGATGATCTTCAGGCTCTCCACGACGCCCGGAACCACCGTGTGCTCGAGTCCCGCGTACAGGTCCTCCGTATTTTCCCGTACGATAACCAGATCCACGCCCGACCAGCGAGACGAAACCCCGGCAACATTGCGCACCGGACGAAGATTGGCGTAAAGGTCGAGTTCCTTGCGAAGCGCCACGTTGATGCTCGGAGGTCCCTCTGCGACCGCCGTCGCCATCGGCCCCTTCAACGCGACATGCGTCCGCCGCACCGATTCCACCGCCTGCTCGCGGGGAAATTCCCCAGTGCGCTTGCCGCCTTCGAGTGGCGCCGCAAATACTTCCCATTCCACCGAAACGCCAGAGGCCTCCACAATCTGCGTGGCCGCCTTCGCGACTTCAGGCCCGATCCCGTCTCCAGGAAGCAAAGTAATTTTATGAGTCATAGTTTCAATTATCTTAAGGGAAAGCCCGCAAATTGTCGAAAATCGCCATCGAATCGCCTTCAAATACGTGAAGTCTCATTGCCACCTGATCATCGCCCTGAGTCCCGAAGGGACGACATACCGTAGCCCACCACGCAAGTGGTGAGGAGGGCGTTCAGACCACAAGAAAAGCCCCGGCAGGGCGACACAGGCTACTACCCGCCCGAACCTTCTGCACGTCTACCGCATCCAATGTGTATAGTGAGAAACATGATTTGCCGTAGGAGGCAGAGCACTTGCATCGTGTGCTATAATGATTTCGCACGAAATATCGCCGAAACCGGCAGGGAGTGAAAACACTGAAATGATTACAGTTACTCCAGTGGCGACAACGAAAGTAAAAGAAATCATGGGCCAGCAGAACCCCGCTCCCGTAGCGCTCCGCGTGGCCGTGGTAGGCGGAGGCTGCTCGGGCTTCAGCTATCACATGGCGTTTGAGAACTCGGAAAATCCGACCGACAACGTCTATGAATTCGACGGCCTCAAGGTCCTCGTCGATCAGATGAGTGAAATGTACCTGGAAGGTGTCTCCATCGACTATATCGAGACGCTGGAAGGCGCTGGCTTCAAGTTCAACAACCCGAATGTCAAGAGCACCTGCGGCTGTGGCAGCTCGTTCAGCGTATAAGAGCGCCGCAATACTTCTTCGCCGATTCGGACGCGTTTACCCATGGGCCTTTGCGAGTTTTCGCACAGGCCCATTTTCTTTTCCATCCCCGGTTTGTACCGGCCGCCGTGAACTCGTTGCAATGCGCTACCGTGCCCCGTATCCTATAGGGCGCTCATGAAAATCGCTCTCGCGCAATTGAATCCCACCGTCGGCGACTTCGCCGGAAATTCCGCCAAAATTTTGGAGTTTGCGCAGCGCGCCGCGAAGCAGGGCGCGGACTTGGCCGTCTTCTCCGAACTCTGCTTGTGCGGCTACCTGCCGATGGACCTGATCGAGCGTCCTCAATTCATCTACCGAAACGAAAGGGAATTGGCCTGCTTGGCCAAGCAGTTGCCGATTCCCTCCATCGTCGGGTACGCAGCCCGCGCGACAGGATCAACCGGAAAATCCGCCGCCAATGCCGCGGCCCTCCTGGCAAATGGAAAAATCGAATTCGTGCAGCACAAAATGCTGCTCCCCACATACGATGTATTCGACGAATCCCGGTATTTTCAGCCCGCCGCAGCGCAAAACGTTTTCCCCTTCGGCGGCCAAAACCTGGGCATTACGGTCTGCGAAGATATTTGGAACGATAAGACGTTCTGGGCGAAACCCCTCTATGAGCGCGACCCTGTCGCTGAACTGATTGCCAAGCGCGCCAGCCTGATCATCAATATCTCGGGCTCTCCCTATACGATCCACAAGCGAGCCCTGCGTTTGGACATGTTGCGCCAGCTTGCCAAGTCGCACGGCCATCCTGTCATCTACGTCAATCAGGTCGGCGGGAATGACAGTTTGGTCTTCGACGGAGGCAGCCTCGTCGTGTTACCCGACGGGCGAATCCCCGCTCAAGCGAGCTCCTTTGCGGAAGACCTCGTCATTTTTGACACCGAGACACACTCGGGTGACCTTCACTCGCAGCCCGCCACCGAGATGGACCTCGTCCTTCAAGCGCTCATCTGCGGAACGCGCGACTACGTTTGCAAGTCCGGTTTCCGCGCCGTGGTAGTGGGCCTCAGCGGAGGCATCGATTCCTCCGTAGTGGCCGCCATTGCCGTGGCAGCCCTGGGCCGCGAGAACGTCCTCGGCGTTTCCATGCCCGGCCCATATTCCTCGAAAGGAAGCCGTGCGGACGCCCGACAGCTTGCGGAAAATCTGGGAATTGAATTTCTGACCATCCCGATCACGGATGTCTTCCAATCCTACCGAACCGCCCTCGCAGGCGCTTTCCGCGGCCGGCCAGAAGACGTGACCGAAGAAAATCTTCAGGCAAGGGTGCGCGGAAATTATTTAATGGCGCTATCGAACAAATTCGGATCCATGGTTCTCAGCACTGGCAACAAATCGGAAATGGCGGTAGGGTATTGCACTCTCTATGGAGACATGGCAGGCGGCCTGGCTATGCTTTCGGACGTCCCCAAAACAATGGTGTATGCGCTCGCCGAGTTGATCAATCGCGAAAGGGAACTCATCCCTCGCGCCTCCGTCGAAAAGCCGCCTTCCGCCGAGCTTCGCCCGAATCAGAAGGATCTGGATTCCCTCCCTCCATACGAAGTTCTGGACCGGGTCCTAAGGGCTTACATCGAAGACGTAAAGAGTCCCGAGGAAATTGCCAGCGAAACCGGTTTCGATATCGATTTAGTCCGTTCGATTGCCCGCAAAGTCGACCGGAACGAATACAAAAGGAGGCAAGCCCCACCCGGCCTGAAAATTACATCCCGGGCTTTCGGATTGGGTCGCCCCTTTCCAATCGTTCAAAAGTTCAACCCCTGAGAGGAGCCTCACTGTGCTACAAAAATTGGTCCTTTGCGCTCTCCTATTCCTTTCGGCGTTCCAGCTTCCCTCACTCGCTCAAACGACCTCGGGAAAGGAAAAATCTCCAACTCCGAAAGCAGCCGATTCGCCAGCCGCCAAACCAGGCGCCGTCGAGACCCGCGTTGAGCAATACCTAAGGAATTTATACGCCTGGGGCCCAACCTATGATGTCAAAGTCGGTCCATCCAAGCCCTCACCCATTCCCGATCTGCTGGAAGTTCCTGTAACTGTCTCCCTGGAGGGACAGTCCGACACCGCCGTCGTCTACGTTTCAAAATCGGGAAATTTCCTGCTCCGAGGAGAACTCACAGACATGTCGGTGGACCCCTTCGCCGACACGCGTTCCAAGCTTCACGTTGGCAATTCGCCGTCAATGGGCCCGGAAGATGCCAAAGTTACCCTAATCGAGTTCGCCGATTTCGAGTGCCCCTCATGCCGTCAACTCGACCTGGTCCTGAGAGAACTCCTGCCGCGCCATCCAGAAGTACGGCTAGTCTTCAAACATTACCCCCTGACTGACATCCATCCCTGGGCGATGACCGCTGCAATCGCCAGCCAGTGCGCCTTCCAGCAAAGCCCCGCCGCCTTCTGGAAATTCCACGACGCCATCTTCGACGCCCAAGACGTAATCAGCCCCTCAAATGTTTGGGATAAGTTGTTCGACCTAGCAACCCAACAAGGATTGAACGCGGAAGCCTACCGAGCCTGTGTTATTAGCCTAGAAACCGCCTCCCAAGTAAAAACTAGCATCGAGGAAGGCCATGCCCTGAAAATCACAGCCACTCCAACCACATTCGTTAATAGCCGCCGAGTCGTCGGCCCCGATAAATCTCTGATAGAACAGTATATTACATTCAGCCACTCTTACAACTAGACATAATATAGCTTATAAGACGATTCATGTCAATAGGGATGTTTGTGCTTATGAGTGGAAATAGCGCTATTTGATTTCGGGGACATGGAAGTTTGGACAAGTTGTGGCTGCTGCTGATTTTGTGGGAGCGGCGCGAAATTGGGATGATGAACTTGAGTGCGTGCTGGCGGATACTGGATACCGGTTGGGGCGAACTTTCGGGAAGTGGCGGAGGGGCAAGGTCATGGAGTACGCGGGGTTGCTGCGTGGTGGTAAATGAGGGCGGGACCATTCCTCGAGTGCGCAAACTAGGCAACTGTTTGCGCTGCTGGAACGGATGCGGAGCGAAGACGGAAAACGCCAGGTTCGACACGGAGATTTCGCGGCGGATAGCCTTCGCGGGATTTCCGTTGGAATGGATCGAGGTGGCGTTTGGATTTCGAGGGCAGATTCCGCTGCTGGAAGAGGGTTCTGGGAGAGTGGGAGCTGTTTTGCGCGGACGGAAAACTGAAAGCGATGGGGGGCTCTGCTCGAAGGGTGATGAAGTCACCTGGCTCTGTTGACATCCCTAAGAAAGGTTAGCGATGCCTCAGGCGGTACAAATTGAAACTCAGTCCGAGCAGCAGGGCTTGACGCTTCTGCGTGCGCAGCGAGCGACCCGGCGCGCGGGCCGAGAGCTTGCGTTTTACC
>DATNIO010000059.1:0-10359 GCA_035604385.1 Verrucomicrobiia bacterium
CCGAGGACCACTGCGCGCAGGAACTGCGCCCCGTCAATCCCGAACTGCTCCCCAGCCGCCAGCGCCGCGGGGACCACGGCGACGCCCGGATGCGCGAGCGTCGGGGCGTGCGCGTCGTCGGTCTCGTCGGAATGGCCAAGCACGCCATTGACGAGCGCCGCTTCGATCGGGCCGCAAAGGATGTTGGAGCAGATGACCGTCGCAACTTTTTCGCCGCCGTAGCTCCTGGCAAACTTGAGCGCCGCTTTTCCGGGAACCAGTTCCGACCCGGAGACCATCGCCGCAAATGTGTCGAGGATGTGGTGCTTGGCTTTTTCGGTCACTTCGTCCGGCAGGGCGCGATTGCGCGCTTCGCTCATGTAGGAACTGAGCCGCGCCATTGCCGGACTGACGGAATCGGCGGCCAGCAGCGGCACCCGCGAAAATCCCGCCGCCGCGAACGCCCAGCCCGCGCGGTGCAACAAGCCGCGACGGCTTAGGCGCCAGCCATTATCGAGCACCGGTATGGGCACGATCCGGTCGCGTTGCATACGCGGTTTCCTCCCTGTTCTCCATGCGATTTCTAACAAGGCCCAGTATTACTGTCGCGCGGCACACCCCGCTGATGCATTGTAACTGAAATTTCTCCTCTCGTTCTTGACCGGCATACTTAATGGGGGGACGGCGATTTTAGTAGGACAGCCACTCTTGGCTGTCCCACCCAGTCTCGGCAGGACGAAAGAGGACAGCCAAGAGTGGCTGTCCTACTAAAAAACCCCACTGCCTATTTTGCTCGCCCGCGCACACCGGTACCGCTTATGGTAGTAATGTGGAATCCATTGAATTGCCAAGGAGCGCCATGAGCTACGTTGAAAAACATCTCATAGAGGGTGAGTCGATCATCTACGAGACGCGGCTGCATTGGATCGTTCTCATCGCACCGGTTGTGCTCGGAAGTTTATTCGCTTTAACGGGAGTTGGAATGCTCGTACTTTCCGGGCGGACCAATGCCGACCAAAGCGCCGCGCACCAATCCTTGGTGGCCATAGGAGCGGCCTTTTTCCTCGTGGCATTCGTTTTTATCGCCCGAGGCGTCTTGGTGAGGAACGCCACGGAAATGACCGTGACCAACAAGCGCGTTTTTGTGAAAGTGGGACTCGCCGCGAGAAGAACCATCGAGCTTCTCCTGTCGAGAGTGGAAAGCATCGGCGTCGAAGAAAGCGTGATGGGGAGAATGCTCGGCTACGGCACGGTGATCGTCCACGGAACCGGCGGCACTCCTG
This sequence comes from Verrucomicrobiia bacterium, assembly GCA_035604385.1. GTDB lineage: Bacteria > Acidobacteriota > Terriglobia > Acidiferrales > UBA7541 > Palsa-360. The sequence goes on from DATNIO010000059.1 coordinate 1,263, forward strand.
AAGTTTTCAATATGATTGCCCACCCGCTCGAATTCAGGACGCAGGTGCAGCAGCAGATTGAAAAATCACAATCAAAATAAAATAAGCCAGAATGAACCTTTGTTTTTGAAGGTGAGGGTCAGCTCGGCCGGACGACGGCGGGTGGCGCGGGCCAATCCGTGGGAACGAAATCGACGCCCCAGAAATGCGGCGCGGGAGTGAGGAATTCGACGCCGACGCGCTGGCCTTTGTCGGTCGCTTCGCCGAGAAAAACCACGCGGGATTCCTGCTCTTCCTGCGTGAAGGGATTGGTGAGGACGACCATGGCATCCATGGCGAGCGGCTGGTTCAGGTACATCAGGCCGCCGTGCGCGTTGATCACAATGGTTTCGCAGGCTTCGCGGAAGCGGCGATTGTCGGAATTCTTTCCCGCGACCACCACGCGCACCCTCATGAAAACGCGGGTACTGCGGCGAGCCTTGTCGTAATCGTTCTCGGGCATGGTAAGTCTATGCTGCGGCACTTCGATTGCCCCGTCAACGAGACTGTCGCCAATGTGTTCCCGCCTTGCAACGTGGGTTTTGCCTCCCATGTTGCGCGTCGGGCCGAACCGTTTCCATGTGCCTGAGGATGGATTACGCGCTATCATCTCGCGTGATACTCGCGTAACTTGCATTTCCAAGGGGACCTCATATGAACCTGATCGAATACATCGATTCCAAACGCGACGAACACCTGAACGAGCTCTACGAATTTCTGCGAATTCCGAGCGTCAGCGCGCAATCCGAGCACAAGCCGGACATCGAGCGCGCCGCGAAATGGGTCGCCGAAAAGCTGCGCGCGGCGGGGCTCGACAACGTCGAAATCCTGCCGACGAAAATGCATCCGCTGGTGTACGGCGAATCGTTGCGCGCGCCCGGCAAGCCGACCATCCTGTTCTACGGCCACTACGATGTGCAGCCGGCCGAGCCGCTGAACTTGTGGACTTCGCCGGCGTTTGAACCAACCATCCGCGGCGGAAATTTGTATGGCCGCGGCACGGCCGACGACAAGGGACAAGTCCACATCCACATTCGCGCGCTCGACGCCATCATGAAAACGGCGGGCAAGCTGCCCATCAATCTGAAAGTGATGATCGAGGGAGAAGAAGAAGTCGGCAGCGTGAGCCTGTGGGAATTCGTGAACGCGAACAAGGCGCGGCTAAAGGCCGACGCGCTGGTGGTCTCGGACACAGGGATGCTCGCCCGCGGCGTGCCGTCGATCACGTATGGCCTGCGCGGACTGAATTACTACCAGATCGAAATTACGGGGCCGGCGCAAGACCTGCACTCGGGGATCTTCGGCGGCGCGGTGCCGAACCCGATCACGATCCTGTGCGAACTGTTCGCCAAACTGCACGACAAGAATTCTCGCGTGGCGATTCCCGGCTTTTACGACGACGTCGCAAAACTTTCGAGTGCCGAGCGCAAGGCTCTCAATTCACTGCCGTGGAAAGCGAGCGAGTTCAAGAAGACGGTGGGCGCACCGGGACTCAGCGGCGAAAAAGGATGCTCAATCGTTGAACAATTGTGGACGCGGCCGACACTGGAGTTGAACGGAATCTGGGGCGGCTACACGGGCGAAGGCGCGAAAACAGTCATCCCGTCCAAGGCGTACGCGAAATTTTCGACGCGCCTCGTGCCCAATCAGAATGCGGAGAAAATCACGAAGGCCGTGGAGCGGCAGATTCGCAAGCTGCTGCCGAAAACGGTGAAGTTCAAGCTCGAAGTGCTCAGCGCGGGCAAAGCGTGGGTCGCGCCGTACACGCACCCATTCTTTGAAGTCGCGCACGACGCCCTGGAGAAGGGATTCGGCAAGCGCGCCGTCTTCATCCGCGAGGGCGGATCGATTCCGTTCGTCACGCAAATGCACGACACATTTAAAGTGCCGTGCATCCTCCTCGGTTTCGGCTTGCCCGATGAAAACGCGCATGCGCCGGATGAACACATCGCTCTCGAAAATTATTTCGGCGGGATCAAGGCCGTGGCCCAGTTTTACGAAGGATTGGGAAATTTGTAGCACAGCCATTCTTGGCTGTGGGGTTTTGTGGAACGCACGGTAGATTACCGATCTAGCGACGATTGCAAAACCACACAGCCAAGAGTGGCTGTGCTACCTAAACCGTTGACAATGAAGCCTGCCTCCCGCGCGCAAATTCTTCCAGCGTGGCGTTTGCGGTGGCGATGATTCCCAGCGCGTCGGAGACGGCTTCCAGTTTCGCGCCGGGCACGACGACATACATTTCGTCCGCGCCCAGATTGGTGTACACGCGATTCCCGATGCAGCCCAGCGTCGAAACGGTTCCGTGCGCGAGCGACGCCGGAAGCGCCATGCACGACGGCCGGCCGAGCAGCGGCAGCGTGCTGCTGGCGCCGGCGCGGATGGAGGCTTCGTTCAGCAGCATCGCCGCGGGAGCCTTCAATGCAAAGATCACCACGCTCGGCGCCACGGGCGCGTCCCCGAGCGGTGCGAAGACAACCGCCGCAGGCTCCTTGGCAAGGCGCGGGATGCCGGGAACTTCTTCCGGCCGGACGTAGCCGAGATTGAACATCATGCCCAGCATCGTCTCGGTTTCCTGAACGCGATCGGGCGGTAGCTGAACGTTGTGCGTATACGCTCCCACGGCGCAATTGAAGTGATCCGCGGGAACCGTGTAGAACGTGCGGCCCGCGGCGGCCAATCGCCAAAAGCTGCAGCCGGCAGGCTCGGTGCCGGAAAATTTGGGGATGCCCGAAGGCTCAGCGTCAAGAAATGTGACCGCCACCGGGCGCCGGCCGAGCGCCAACCGCGCCGCGAATCGCTTTTCGAGTTCATTCCAGTTTGTCATTTGCGCTCCTCGCAAAAAAGGGAACGAAGAGAATAGCACACTCGCGTTCCCGGAGGGCGTTCTGCTGGAAGCCGCGTCAAATCGGGGTTTTTATATGTTTTTTCTTGCGTTGGGAAGGCTTCGCCCGTATAGTGCTCGCCGTGCGCGGCTCGCACGCTTTGAAGTGCGCCGTCGCGTCCGCAGTCTCAATTCTGAGGAGGAGAAAGAAACTAGATGGCAAAACCACTGAGCAAGTCCAAGATTGTCGCGCACGTCGCCGAAAAAGTGGGCACTTCCAAGAAGGTCGCCGCGCAGTTCTTTGAAGAACTGTTCAAGCTGGCGGTGAAGGAAGCCAAGGGCGGCGCGGGCAAGTTCGTCATTCCGAACATCGGACGCGTCGTGAAGGCGCACCGCAAGGCGCGCATGGGCCGCAATCCGCAGACGGGCGAAGCGATCAAGATCAAGGCGAAAACCGTTGTTCGCCTTCGCGCCGCAAAGGCCCTCAAAGACGCCATTCTCTGAAAAGAGGCGTTTCGCAAACCAGAATTCTCGAAGCACCGTGCGGGCTGGGTGTCTCGCCGTGGTTCCGAATCCGCTAAGGCGGTAGGCCGGGACGTGGCATCTCCTGCTCATTCACCCAGCATCCCCTTTAATCTTCGCAGTGATTCGCTCACTGCTCTTCCGCCCCGGGCCCGGCCCTCCGGGGCTTTGTTTTTTGTTTTGAATAGTGCTGGCTTCTTATCCTGAATGGGGCGATGGACTGCCTGTCGGGATTCGGCCTTCCGTCAGCCAAAACCCGCAGGCTGAAGCCTGCGCTATGAAGTCAACGGCGGGTTAACGCTTACGAGCGGACATCCTCTCATAAATCCATGCGTTCCACTCCCCAGCTGGGTTATCTTTGAGCTGTGATCTCCGAGCCCCAGAATATCGTATCGCGATATGTACAACGGCGCGTTCTGCTGTTCAGCCTGCTCTTGCTGGCGCTCTTGTTCGTTATTACGGCTGCGCTTGCCCGAACATACCACGCGCGCGAGGAAGGGCTTGTTTCGGAATGGTTTCAAAAGGGAAATACGGATCTGGCGGATGGGAAACCCGGCCAGGCATTTGAGGATTTTAGGAACTCCCTTTCCTACGGTCCTGAGAATACGAATGTGCAACTCCGCCTGGCCGAAGCTTTGCTGGCCGATGGCCGGCTCACCGAAGCGCGTTCGTATCTCGTGAACCTTTGGGATCGGGCTCCGGGCTCGGGCGAAGTGAATCTTGACCTGGCTCATGTTTCCATGCAAACGGGAGATGTGGATCAGACGATTCGCTGCTTCCGAGGCGCGATTTTGGGCAGCTGGGAAAAGGAGCCGGCGCTCCAGAGACGAAAAGTGCGGCTCGAATTGTGCGAATTTCTTCTCGCTCATCGACAGAACAGCGAAGCGGAGGCGGAAGTCGCAGGACTTGCCGCGGATACTCCCTCCGAAAACGGCGTCCTGCGCGAGGAAAACGGCCGCCTCTTTTTGAGGGTGGGAGAGCCCGGCAAGGCTCTCACTGAATTTGAAGCCGCACTACAGATCAATCCCCGACAAAGCCAGTGGCTTGCGGACGCCGGTCAGGTTGCGTTTGAAGACGGCGACTATTTGAAAGCGGAAACATATTTTTCAAAGGCGGATCGCGAGAGCCCCTCCGATGAAATTCACGCCTCGCTCATGCTGGTTCGGAACGTCCTGGGCAACGATCCCTTTTTGGCGGGACTAAACGACGAAGAACAGGCGCGCCGGTCCTGGCGCGACTTTGAGCAGGGACTCGATCGTCTCCGCAAGTGCACCGGGACTCGCGCGGACAATTCCTCTTCGGGTCAGTCAGCGTCCGATATGCAACTCCTCAACAAAGAGGCCCAAGACTTGCAAAAGCGCGTAAAACTCGGGTTTCTTGTCAAGAATCCTGAAATGCGTAACGAAGCCATGCAACTGGTTTTGCGAATTGAAGGCGCAACTTCGCAGATCTGCGGACCGGCTACAGGCATGGATGAGGCGTTGACCTTGATTGAAAAGCGGCATGAGGGAAACAATCCATGAGCGATTGGGACACGCCGGTCGAGGAAACGCAAGTTCTCGCTCCAAAAGGAGAGCCTCTGCCAGTGGGTGAGAACGACTCGGGCCTGAAATGGCTGAGTTCCCGTGCGCGCCGGCTAACTCTTTCAGAGGGCAATTTATTCCTGCTGCTGGCGATCATTATTGGAATGTTTTCCGGAATGGCAGTGGTTTGTTTCCGGATTTCCATCGAATGGGTTCGCCTCGGTCTTCTCGGGTCCGCGCTCGCGCCGTCGCATCTGCGGGTTTTATTGGTGCCGGCGGCAGCCGGCCTGGTCGTCGCTTTTCTGGTCCAGAAATTTTTCCGCGCCTCCCGCGGCAGCGGCGTGAACCAAACCAAGGCCGCCGTCTACGTATTCGACGGGTACGTGCCCTTCCGAACCGTCATCGGAAAATTTCTGACGTGTTCGCTCGCGATCGGCAGCGGCCAATCGCTTGGTCCTGAAGATCCATCCCTGCAAATGGGAGCAGGGATCGCCTCCGCGCTCGGCCGGCGCTTGAAACTTTCAAGGGACAAGCTGAGGCTGCTCGCACCCGTGGGCGCCGCGGCGGGCCTCGCCGCTGCGTTCAATGCGCCCATTTCCGCGGTCTTGTTTGTGATCGAGGAGGTGATCGGAACGTGGAGCGCGAGCGCACTGGGGGCGATCGTGCTTGCGGCAGTTTCCGCCGCCGTCGTCATGCGATCCTTTCTCGGCGGGGAACCAATGTTCCGCGTCCCGGCGTATACCCTCGCGCATCCCGCGGAACTGCTTGCCTATGCCGTGCTGGGAGTCGTCAGCGGAGTTCTGTCCCTCGCTTTCACGAAAATTATTGCCTATTTCCGGCCGAAGCTCCGCGCCCTGCCCGAATGGACGTATTACTTCCAACCTGCGGCTGCGGGACTGCTGATCGGTCTCATCGGCCTGCAAATTCCCCAAACGATGGGGACGGGGTATCCCTACATCGACCAGGCGCTTCATAGCCAGTACACGTGGGAAATTCTGGCGGTCCTTGGATTCGCAAAAATATTGACGACGAGCCTGTCGTTCGTCAGCGGCACGCCGGGAGGAATGTTCGCGCCGGTGTTGTTCATCGGGGCGATGATTGGCGGGGCAATTGGCGGGCTCGAGCATCACTTCTTCCCGCAAGTCAGCGCGTCCGTGGCGCCGTTTGCGCTGGTCGGCATGGGAACTTTCTTCGCGGGCTTTCTGCGCGTGCCGATCACTTCCGTATTCATGGTCGTCGAAACCAGCGGAAGCTATTCCATCGTTCTGCCTGTCATGATCTCCAACACGATCGCCTATTTGATCTCCCGCGAATTTCAGGACGTCGCGCTGTTCGACCTTCTGGCCAAACAGGACGGTTTGGAATTGCCTTCGATGGAGGAACAGCGCGAGCAGATCGTCCTGCGCGTCGAGGACGCGATGAGGAAACCGGATTTGCCGCCGTTGCAGGCGAGCGACACGCTCGCTCGCGCCCTGGAGATTGCGGAATCTTCCACGGAAGAACTCCTGTTGGTGCGCTTTCCGACGGGCCGGTGGGCGGGCATCGCCAGAAATGATTTGCCCACGATGGCTTCGGCGTACCCCCCGGAGACGCTGCTGCGCGAGGCTCTGTCCACGGCGCGCTTGCCCATCCTGCATCCGGATCAGCGCCTGGATGACGCGTTGCGATTCATTCAGGGGCACCCTCTGTTGCCGGTAGTTGGCCGGGCGGGCTCGCGCAAACTGGAGGGGGTGCTTTCGTTGCCGGACATCCTGACCGCGTACCAGAGAGCTTCCTGAAATTTATTGTCCCTGGAAAATCTGAGAGGGTGCGATGGGTTTGTATCACAGCCACTCCTGGCTGTGCGGGGCTTGCGATTGTTGCCGAGTCCACCTCCACACGTGCGACCTACAAAATCGCACATCCAAGAGTGGCTGTGATACACAAATCATCGCGCCAGATCTGACGCAAAGACCAGCCGGACGCCCTGCCGTTCCGCCTCGGGCAACATTTCGTTGAGCACTTCCAGCGTTTCTGGATGTGGGTGGCCGATCGCCAGCGCCGAGCCTTTTTCCCGGGCATCGTGAATGGCGAGCGCAAATTGCTTGCGGATAGCCGGGACCGATTGCTCGTCGTCGAGAAACACGTTGCGCCGGGCGGCCGCGACGCCTGCCGCGTGCGCCGCCGTTTCCGCGACTGTCGCCACGGTCGTGCGGCTGTCGATAAAAAACAAATTGCGCTCGTGCAGCAGGGGCATCAATTCGTCCATGAGCTTTTGGTCGGCGGTGCCGAGCGAGCCTTCGTGATTGTTGACGCCCGCGGCATATGGGACAGTGTCCAGCATGCCCTCGAACGTTTGCTCCACGGCGGCCGACGCCATGCCGGGATGCAACTCGATCGCTTCGTCCCTGTCTCCCGCAGTCGAGGCCATGGGCAGATGCAGCATCACCTGGTACCCGCGCCGGTGCGCCTCTTCGGCGATTTCCCCGGAGTTTGCCTCGTGTGGAAGGACGGAAATCGTCAGCGGAAAAGCAATCCGGAACAAAGAGTCCGCCTGCGCGCGGTCGTTTCCAAGGTCATCGATCACGATGGCCAGCCGCGGGCGTCCTGGCGCCGCGGACGAAACTTCCGCTTTTGGCAGCGGCGTAATCAGGTGAATCGATTGCGTCCGCCGGCCATCCATCTGGTAGTCGAAGCGTTCCAGGCCGGGCGTTCCAGGCCGCGTGACGCGTTGCAGGTGGTGAAATTCCGCAACGCGCGCAAGTTCCGCTTCGATCGCATCGTGCGCGGCCCGGTCCGGCGCACCCGCTTTGGTGGGCGGCACGGTAATGTAAATGTGATCGGCGACGAGCGCCTGCTGTTTGCCCGGCTGGCGCGCGGCGAACTCGGGCCGCATGCCGACTTCGGCGCGGCCGCCGCTGGCGTTTCGCGCGGCAAACACAAATTCACGCGTAATGTTTCGGATTCCGACGGTTGACAGGGGAGCGGATTTTTTCTTGCAGCCTGCCGCGAACAACAACGCGGCCGCGAGAAAGTAAAATGGGAGGGAACGCGGAGAGAAAATTTGAGCAGCGAGTTGGCCGAGCGAGTCCGGTCGGCGATTCACACTTCAGGCTGCCTTTTGGGCCTCGCCACCTTTGAGCAGTTCGAGACCCTTGTTGTAAACCGGGTCGTCCGCTTTGGGCAACTGGCCGGGACCGAGCGGGGCTTCGTCCTCCAGATCGGAGGGTTCGGCGGCTGGATCGACGGTTTTCGGGTGCACCTCCACCGTGGGAGACACGCCGTCCTCCACGATGGATTTGCCGTCAGGCGTGGAATAAAACGCGACCGTGAGGATCAGCGCTCCGCCGTCATCGAGCGGAATAATTTTTTGTTCGGAAGCGGCGCCGAACGTGCGCTCGCCAACCAGATCGCCGCGCTTATTTCCCTTGATCGCTCCGGCCAGAACTTCCGCCGCGCCCGATGTGCTTGGCGAAATCAAGACGTCCACTGTGGAGTGCCACACGGCCTTGTCCGCCTCGGCATCGAAATCCTTGCGCGACACGGTTTGTCCTTCGAGCGAGGCAATCCTCCCGGAAGTCAGGAAAAGTTGCGCGGCCACGACGGCTTCGCTTGCGTCTCCGCGCGTGCATTCGCGCAGATCAAGAAGCAATTTGTGCACGCCCTGCTTGTCGAACTGCACCAGTTTGTCATGCAGCTCGGAAACATCCAGCGGTTCGAGCGCGGGCAGGCGGATGTACGAGACATCGTCGCCGACGCGGTCTGCCACAACATGCTCCGGGCCGATCACCGTGCGGTTGATGCTGATTTCCTGCGGTTCCGTTTTCCCGCGCCGGATCACAGCCACTTTCACGGGAGTTCCGGGAGCGCCCTGCAAAAGAGCGTTGGCCTGCCCGACGGACATATCGCGCGTCGCGAATCCGCCGATCGATTCCAGAATTTCGCCGCTGCGCAGCGCGGCCTTCCCGGCCGGACCGTCCGGAACCACCGAGACAACCACGATATAGCCGTACTTCTTCGACACGGTCATGCCCGTTTCGCCATGCACGGCATTCTTGGTTCGGTCGCGATAATCGGCATACTCGCGCGGGCTCAGGTAGCCGGACAGGGGATCGAGCGATTCGAGAAGTCCATGCATCGCGCCGGAAGTTACCACGGCCATGTTGGGCTCATCCACATAGTCTTCCTGGATGTTCTGCAACACCTCGCCGAACACGCTCAACGAGCGGTA
>DATNIO010000060.1:0-8439 GCA_035604385.1 Verrucomicrobiia bacterium
GGTAAAACGCAAGCTCTCGGCCCGCGCGCCGGGTCGCTCGCTGCGCACGCAGAAGCGTCAAGCCCTGCTGCTCGGACTGAGTTTCAATTTGTACCGCCTGAGGCATCGCTAACCTTTCTTAGGGATGTCAACAGAGCCAGGCCATCTCATAAATAAACAGCCACCTGAACTCGACAGCCCGTCAGGGGCTAAAGCCCATATTTCCTTGGTGTTTTAATGTCGCGGCTGAAGCCGCGACCCACAAAGCCTATATCCGAGATGGCTTCTAGTGCGCGGCAGCCTGTGAGGCGAGATCGCGACCCTCGATCATTATGGCTTGAAACGCCGAATCGGTCTGCACGGCTTCTCGGGTAAGCGCCTGCAACCGGGCGCTCATTTCCTTCACGCGAGGGTCGCTCGGGTCCTGGTTGCCCTTGAGGCTATCCGCGGAAGCCAAGATTTGCCTGGCCTTTTGAATCAGATCGCGGGCCTGTGCAACATAGACCTGCTTGGCGGCGAATAATCGTTCCTCCCATTTGGCGCGGCCCGGAAAATCAATGTCATTGCTGTTTAGCACGTTGCGCACCAGCGTGGCGCGGTCCAGACCTTCTACCCGGTCCACAACGGCTTCCAGTATCGCGATTTTCTCGGCCGGAGAAGGGTCTGCCCCGGGCTTGCCCCCGGACGTCACTTGAGCGGTTTGGCCAAGCCCACGGCCCAGGGTGGCGGAGGCGCTACCCGAGCCGGAGGGGAGGTCGTCGTTGGTAAGAACCTTTGCAGTAGGCTTATTGGTTTTGTTCTTGTCTTTCTGGGCTTGCCTCGCCAGGTCGCCGAGCGAAGGGGAATTCGCCGGCGAATCTTGCGCGCGCGCGGATGCGAAAGTGAACATGGCCAGCGCGCACGCTGCGATGAGGGTTAGATTCCGCGCCATGGGTTCCTCCCTTGAGTGACTTTCCGGGCCCGCCAATACCTGTGGATGCTCCTTCGATGCTTGCCGATTAAATGGAAACAAGCTATGGACCGGGAGTACAGGCATGCGGAAAGAGTAATCCGGTGTAATTTGACGACCCGGGAGCAGGACGTCGCGGCGGGAGGTAAAACTACTTCAACCGCGCGACGAGCAGGAGCAGCGTGAAAATCACGACCGGAATCATCAGGAGCATGGTGTAGGACAAGACCCTTTTGAGAAAAGGAAGACGTACGGGCTTTCGTTCTTTGCGCGCCGACCGGTCGATGACCTCGACGTTTGCCGGGTCCGCCAGCGCGGCGGCAAATTCTCGCGCACCCGCAAAACGATTGACCGGATCGCGCTCCATCGCGCGGTACAGAATTTCCTGCATCTGGATGGAGATTTCAGGATTGATCTCGCGCGCGGACGGCGGATCGTTCACCAGCCGGTCGTTCATAACGGCGAACGGATTGGGGCCGTTAAACGGCGTTTGCCCGGTCAGCATTTCAAAGAGGATGACACCGAGAGCGTAGACGTCGCTCCGCCCATCATTGTGCATCCGCTTGATTTGCTCGGGCGAAATATAATCGGGAGTGCCCATGGCGTTTGAGAATTTCGAAAACGTGAGCCGACGCATGCCTTCGCTGGCGGAGATGCCGAAATCGATGAGCTTGGTGGTGTCTCCCTCGCCCACCATGATGTTTTCCGGTTTCAGGTCGCGGTGCACGACGCCCAGGTTGTGAATGTACTCGAGGGCTTCGCAGACTCCGATCGCGATGCGGGTCGCTCGTTCGGCGGAAAGTTTTCCTTCTTTCGAGAGAATTTCGCGCAAGAAGCGCCCGTCCACCCATTCCATCACGATGCAGAGTTGGTCCATATCGCCGCTGTGGAGCGTTCGCACGACGCCAGGATGCTTGAGCTTCTTGCAAATGGCGATTTCGCGCTGGAAGCGGCTATAAAAAACGGGATCGCATTCGAGTTCGGGATGCGGGATTTTGATCGCAACAAGTTGGCCGGTGCGCAGATCCGTAGCGCGATAAATGGTGGTCATGCTGGTGCGCGCGGCAAGGGCTTCAATACGGAAGTACTCGAACCGCTCGCCCGGTTGAAGTTGCTCCGTCAACATTTGCTGCATCCTTCCCGCGCCCAACGGCACACGGTTACCTGCAATCAAAATAACTTCTGGGCTCTAAAGAAGGTGTAAACGAACCGTAGAATGCGTATAAACAAGAGCAACGACCTTAGAATCAATTGGTTGGGGGTTGGCTCATCGAGTGCAGTGATGGCGCTAGTTTCACAAGGATCGAGGCAATGCATCGCGGTGGAATGATTTCGGTACAAGAGGGTTCATTATTCTTGGACCTGAGACAACATTGCCGCTAAACTTGGCGCAGATGCCGAAGAGTGGCTCTCCCGATTTTGAGATGACCCCGGATCCTCCATCGACCCCTAGCTGGAAAGCGCTATTTCGCGTTCCGGGTTTCCCGTTTTTCTTTGTCGCGATGCTGGTGTCGCTGTTTGGGACGGGGATGAATTTTGCCGGGGTCACCTGGTACGTTCTGGGCGCGACCCACTCCACGGTGAAGGTCAGCCTGATCGTGATTCTGGTGACGCTGCCGGGACTGGTGGTGCCTCCATTCGGGGGAGTGCTCATCGATCGGGTGGACCGGCGCTATTTGGGGATCACGATTGACGCGGCGCGCGCGGCGATTGTTCTTGGGACGGCCGCGCTGGCCTACGCGGGACATCTGGCGCTGTGGGAACTGTACTCGATGGTTTTGCTGTTGGGCGTGGGATTCGCGATTTATTGGTCGACCACCAATGCGCTGATTCAGGAACTCGTGCCGCAGGAAAAGTTGATCACGGCCAATGCCACCGTGCTCATTGCCGTGCAAGGCGGAATGGCGGCGGCGGGCGCGCTGGTCGGATTCATCTACGAACGCGCGGGACTGGCCGGAATTCTCGGCATCGATGGAACGACCTACCTCATTTCCGCGATTTGCCTGCTGCTCTTGCGGCATGGGTATCACGCGCCAACGGAAGCTCTCAACACGAGGCTGACGTCCGCATCCCCGACCATTGAAGCGCCTCCCGAAATGTCCGAACCCTCGCTGATGCGTACCGAAGCGTTGCTGACTCCGGTTTCCAGCGTGTTCGTGGACATCGCCGAAGGGCTTGCGTATTTGTGGGAACAACCGCGCGTGTTGGCACTGGGGATCACTTACTCCTGCATGATGGCCGGAGTCATCAGCGCGAACGTACTCGTGGTGGCCCTGGCCAAAGATTTGCTTTCCGCGGGGCCCCGCGGATACGGGTACATCGGTCTTGGGTGGGCCGGGGGTGCGATCGCCGGCGGCCTCGCCGCTGATTCGCTGGCGCGGAAAAAACCGTATGGCGTGCTCGTCGCTGCGCTGACGATCCTTGCTGTGGGCCACACACTGTTTCCCTTCGCGAGAGTGCTGGTGGTGGCAGTGGCGATGAATGCCCTGTTCGGGGCGTGCCGCGCGCTGGGCGGGGTCTTGACGCAATCCTCGATCATGACTGCGGTGCCGGCGCGGCTCATGGGACGCGCCCAATCGGCGTTCTCGGTGATCGCAACCGTTCTGCAGGTAATCATGAGCTATGCGCTCGGGTGGTTCGCGCAGAATTTCAAGCTTTCCATCGCTTTTCTGTTGCTCGGCGCGATCTACGGCGGCGCAGTCGTGGCGGCGCTGCGCGTGCGCTCGCTTTCCCTCGCTACCGGGAAAACAACCACGGCGGCGGTTTAGTAGCGCGTGCTTCAGCTTGCGTGGTTTCTCTCGCGCGAGCAAAAACAAACCCCACAGACTTGAAGTCTGTGCTACTAAACTGCGATGAGGAGCGGCTCGATGAAGGTATTCATCGCGGGGGCTTCCGGAGTGCTGGGTCGGCGGCTGGTGCGGCAACTCGTGGGGCGAGGACATTCGGTAACCGGGCAGGTGCGCAGCGCGAAAGCGGAAAACGCCGTGAGAGAAGCAGGCGGCGAGCCGCGCCACGCGGATTTGTTCGATGCGGAATCGTTGGCCCGGGCGGCGGAAGGCTGCGACACCGTTATCCACGCGGCCACGGCAATACCCACAAAGCAAAAGACGACACCCGACGACTGGGCGATGAACGACCGTATCCGCCGCAAAGGCACGCGCTGCCTCACCGAAGCCGCCGCCAAAATCGGCGCGAAAACTTACATTCAACAAAGCGTAGTCTGGGTGGCCAATCCCAAAGACGGATCGCCGTTCGACGAGGATTCGCCGATCGTGCCCGACTCGCTCGTGCAATCCTCCGTGGATGCGGAAGCCATTGCGCGCGAAGCGGGATCGTCGGAAGGGTTTACCACGGCCATCCTGCGCGGCGGCGCGTTCTACGATTGCGATTCTGCGCACATACGCATGCTCGCCGAAGGAATTCGGAAACGCACCATGCCCATCATCGGACGCGGGGACGCGGTGTGGTCCGTGATCCACACCGACGATGCCGCGAGCGCCTATGTAGCCGTCGCCGAACGTCCGCGCGACGGAGTGTGGCACATCGTCGACGATGAACCGGTTTCGGTTCGCGCGCTGCTCGAAACCATCGCGGAGCGCCTTGGCGCTCCCCGCCCGCGGCGCGTTCCCGTTTGGCTCGCAAGTTGGCTCGCCGGCGAACGCGCCGTGGCATATTTCACAAGATCGACGCGCACAACGAACGCGCGTTTCCGTCGCGATTTCGGCTGGGCACCGCGCTATCCAACGTATCGCGAAGGCCTCGATCAAATTGTCGCCGCGTGGAACGCAGAAACTTCATGTCAGACTACTCCTTGATCTGCGGGGAGTGTTGCTTGACTGCGTCAAGTGCCGACAGTAATGTTTGCGCGTGAAAGTCCGTGATATCCTTAAGTTGCTTGCGGAAGACGGCTGGTTCTTGTCGCGAACAAGGGGCAGTCACAAGCAATATAAGCATCCGGTGAAACCAGGGCTTGTAACGATACCCGGCCAGCCAGGTGACGACCTGGCGCCCGGGACGCTGAATAGTATTCTGAAACAGGCGGGGCTTAAGAAATGAAGAAATATCTCATCGTCATCGAGCGAACAGACAGCGGTTACTCCAGCTATTCACCGGACCTTCCGGGATGCGTGTCCACCGGAAAGTCGCGTGAAGAAGCGGAAAAAAATATGCGCGAAGCGATTGAATTTCACGTTGATGGATTGCGTCAGGAAGGCTATCCGGTCCCCGAACCACAAGCCACTTCATCGTACGTCGAACTTCCCGCCTAACCCAGGCTCGTCTCAGAGATAATCGCGCGAAGAGCCTTCGAGGAAGGCGCGCAATTTGCGCGAGCGCGACGGGTGACGCAGCTTGCGCAGCGCCTTGGCTTCGATTTGCCGGATGCGCTCGCGAGTTACCGCGAACGACTGGCCTACTTCTTCGAGCGTGTGTTCGGAGCCGTCGTCCAGGCCGAACCGCATCTTGATGACTTTTTCCTCGCGCGGCGTCAGGGTCTTTAGGACGGAAGAAGTCTGTTCCTTTAAATTCAAATTGATGACCGCGTCGGAAGGCGAGACTACGGCCTTGTCTTCGATGAAATCGCCGAGATGCGAATCTTCTTCTTCGCCTATCGGCGTCTCGAGGGAAATCGGTTCCTGCGCGATTTTCAGAATCTTGCGCACCTTGGCCACGGGAATGTCCATGCGCTTGGCGATTTCCTCGGAGGTGGGTTCGCGGCCGAGTTCCTGAACCAGTTGGCGGCTGGTGCGGATCAGCTTGTTGATCGTCTCGATCATGTGCACGGGGATGCGGATGGTGCGGGCCTGGTCGGCGATGGCGCGGGTGATGGCCTGGCGGATCCACCACGTCGCGTAGGTTGAAAACTTGTAGCCGCGGCGCCACTCGAACTTGTCGACGGCCTTCATCAGGCCGATGTTGCCTTCCTGAATCAGGTCCAGGAACTGCAATCCGCGATTGGTGTATTTTTTGGCGATCGAAACGACCAGGCGGAGGTTGGCCTCGATCAATTCTTTTTTGGCTTGTTCGGCTTCGGCTTCTCCCCGAAGTATCACCTGAAGCATGCGCTTCAAATCGGTGAGGCCGGTTTCGCTGGTCACTTCGATTTCGCGCAGCTCGGTGCGACGCGTGCGCAATTCCTTGCGCGCTTCGGCGGCGTTGTCGCCTTTGGAGGCGTCGGCGCGGCGCTCGAGCTTGCCGGCCTCGCGCTCGAGGGATTGCAGCCGCTCTACGGTATGGCGGATCTTGTCGATGAGCCGCTTCTTCTCAAAGAGGTGGAATTCGATCGAGCGCGCCAGTTGCGACATCTCGATGCGCAGGCGGGAAACGTGATACTTCAAGCGAATGTAGGGACGCTTCTTCGACTTGGTCATGCGCTCGAGCTTCGTGGCTTCCCGCAGACATTCGTTGTACAACTTGGCGATCTTGTCGAGGACCTTGAGCGTTTTCTTGGTCTTGTTTTCGATTTTCTCTTCGGTCAGCTCTTCGTCGTCGAACTGGACGATTTCCTTGATCGAGCGGGTGCCCTTGCGGAGGTCGTCGCCGATCGTCAGCAGCTCCTTCAGAATGATCGGAGAGCGCGTGATCGTTTTGAGGACGAGCAGTTGCCCGCGCTCGATGCGCTTGGCGATGGCCACTTCGCCCTCGCGCGTCAGCAGCGGCACGGTGCCCATTTCGCGCAGGTACATGCGAACCGGGTCGTTGGTCTTTTCGAGCATGCCCGGCGTGAGGTCGAGTTCGCTTGAGTCCTCCGCGACGGGAAGTTCATCCTTGGATTCGATTTCGGGGGCTTCGGCTACGGTGGGATCGGCCGTCGCGCGGGCGGCCTTCGCCGCGGCGGCGTCTTCGTAAATATCAATTCCGTAGCGCTCGAACGTCGAGAGAAGATCGTCGATTTCTTCCGAGGAATGGACTTCGGCGGGCAGGATGTCGTTTACTTCGTCATAGAGCAGGTACCCGCGCTCCTTGCCCATGGCGATGAGCTGCCGTACCTGATCGTATTTCTCTTCGATAGCCAGCGCCAAGGAGTCCTCCAAAAATAATGCCAGAAGCAGCCCTTACAACGACGCGTTACCGCAAAACAGGCCCCGAATCCACTATCGGCAAAATCCGCAACCACCGAAACTCAAGTTTCGCAAGTCGTGCTCAAAAATGACTCTGCATGCGGCTCAGTGATGTGATTCTTTGCCTCGCAAACGATGCATTCGGCTCCGCATGCATCCGGATTTCGCAAGGGAGATCCCCACACGCATTTAGATGCAACTTGGCATTCCTGCGTTACGGTGCCACCGGGGCGAAACCGGATCAAGTTATTTATATGGACGCGGGCAAATGCGTCAACTCTTTTGTTTATCGGGTATTAATCAATAGAACCACCGAAACGCGCACGGAAGATCGGAAGAGTCGAATTGCGGTGGCTTTTAGTAGCACAGCCATCCGCCGCGGCGGAGCTGTGCGCTTTTGTGAGTTGATGGGGGCGATTTGCCGAACTACGTTTGGAAAACCCGCACAGCTCCGCCGCGGCGGATGGCTGTGCTACTAAAGCCTTCTCTGAATCGAGTTTTTCCGCGAGAGCTAAAAACTTTGGTTAGCGCGGGGATTCATGAACAGGAGGGTCCAGCCGCCGGCGAAGCTCTTGCTTGCGCTCCAGAAGACGCCGCAATTCCCCGCCCGCGCCTGCGCCCGCGGCTGCCGCAAAGGACTCGATCTGTTTCTGGACGGCGGTCAATTCTTCTTCCGCGCGGCGCCGGCGCAAGACCAACAGGCAGCTTTGGGCTTCTTCCCAGGTAGGCGGGGCGGCGGATTCGAACGCGATTTCGAACAGGAGCCGGCGGTCGCGGTCCTCGAGCGCCAAGGCCAACTCGGCCGCGTCCGGGCGGACGCCCGTGGCGCAAGCCTCAATCAACACGCCGAGGATGCGCTCGCTTTCCAGGCCGCGGTGCAATTCCTCGGCCCGAATTTCCTCGGCGAGCTGCGAGCGAAACTCTTCGGCTTCGATCAGCATCTGCACGAGACGCCGCTCGGCCGGTTTTCCCACGCGGCCCACGAGTTCCGGGCGGGCCTTCACTTCGCTGCGGCGCTCGCTGGCCGCCTTGCGCATCGATTCGCGCAGCACCGGCTCCTCGATGCGCAGTTGCTGCGCGATGCGCGTGGCCCACTCCGAGCGCAGGATGCGGTCCGGAATGCGCTGCACGTAGGGCATAAGGAAATTCACCGCGCGAAGTTTTCCTTCCGCCGTGGACATATCCATTTTGCGGGCGCGCGAAATCAGATAATCGACGTAGGGCGGCGCTTCGTTCAGCAATTTCGTATAGCTCGCGGCGCCTTCCGAGCGAATGAAGCTGTCCGGGTCCTTGCCGCCGGGAAGAGCGAGCACGCGCACTTCGGCGCCCTGCTCGAGGAGGATCGAGAGCGAGCGCTCGGTTGCGGCCTGGCCTGCGGTGTCCGGATCGTAGTTGACGATGATGCGGCGCGTGAAGCGGCTCAGGAGTTTGACTTGCGGCTCAGTGAGGCTC
>DATNIO010000061.1:0-8593 GCA_035604385.1 Verrucomicrobiia bacterium
CGTCGGCAAGGAAATCATTCGATTCCATGCGGTGTATTGGCCCGCGTTCTTGATGGCGGCGGATTTGCCGCTGCCCGAGCAAATCTGGGCGCATGGCTGGCTGCTGTTTGATAGCGAGAAGATGAGCAAATCGCGCGGCAATGTGGTGAGGCCGCGCCCGATCGTCAATGCAATCGGTATCGAGCCGTTGCGCTACTACTTGTTGCGCGAGATCGTGTTCGGGCAGGACGGCAGCTTTTCCTACGATGCTCTCGTCACCCGTTACAACAGCGACCTCGCGAACGGTCTCGGCAACCTGGCCAGCCGCACGCTCACGATGATCGAGCGCTACTTCGGCAGCGAAATTCCCAAGCCCGCGCCGGCGCGAGGTGGGGAAACAGATGCCCCCAGCACAGCGGAATTTG
Source organism: Verrucomicrobiia bacterium (assembly GCA_035604385.1). Lineage (GTDB taxonomy): Bacteria > Acidobacteriota > Terriglobia > Acidiferrales > UBA7541 > Palsa-360. Next base: position 405 of record DATNIO010000061.1, read on the forward strand.
CCAACGAAGCGCTGACGAAGGTGATGCATTTGTACGACCGGTTCAGTTTTTCGCTGGCGCTGGAGTCGATCTGGGAGATTGTCGCCATGATCGACAAATACATCACGGTCGAAAAACCGTGGGCGCTCGCGGAAAAGCCGGAGGACCGAGCGCGCCTGGCGACGGTGCTGTACACGGCTGCCGAGGGACTTCGTATCGTCACGGCGCTGGCGCATCCCGTGTTGCCGCTAGCGACGCAAAAAATATGGGATCAGTTGGGGCAGACTGAGCCGCTGAGCGGAGTCCAGTTGGACCTTCTCTCTTGGGGACAGCTCAAGCCCGGAACGAAAACGGGAAAACCGGAAGGAATTTTCCCGCGCGTTGATAAATCCGAAACGATTGCGAGGATTGAAGCCATGGAGCAAGAACAGAACAAAGTCCCCGAAACCCCGGCTGTCGCTGCGCCAAGTGCCGCCGCCGGAACTGGTGCCGGCGCGGCCCCGGCCGTTGCAGCCTCAGCGAAGATTGGAATCGAGGATTTCGCCAAAGTGGAGATGCGCGTCGGTCAGGTCAAGACCGCCGAGCGCGTGGCGGGCGCGGATCGGCTCCTCCAGCTGCAGGTCGATATCGGCGACGAAGTGCGTCAAATAGTCGCGGGCCTGGCGCTGGCGTACAAGCCGGAAGATCTCGTGGGACGGAAAGTGGTTGTGGTGACGAATTTGCAGCCACGAAAACTGCGCGGCGTGGAATCGAATGGCATGATTGTTGCGGCCTCTACACCGGATGGGGCGCCCGTGCTCGCCGGGTTTCTGGAAGATGTGCCCGTGGGAGCGAAGCTAAAGTAGGACAGGCCCCGACCGGGTCGGAATCTGCAAGTTCAACCCCGACAGGCTGAAGCCTGTCCCACTTTGACCATGAACCTCACCGATTCGCACGCGCATGTGGACGTCTCCGACTTTGACGCGGATCGCATTGCCATGCTCGATCGCGCGCGCGCGGCCGGAGTTGGGACCCTGCTGGCGATTGGCAATGGTCCGGAAATTGAAAAGCTGGGTGCGGCCGTTCCCTTTGCCGAGAAGCACGATTGGATCTATGCCGCGGCCGGGATTCACCCGCACGAGGCGAGGCACGCGACGGACGCGCACTATGCGGAGCTGGAGCGGCTGGCACGGAACCCGCGCGTGATCGCCTGGGGAGAAATCGGCCTCGACTATCACTACGATCATTTGCCGCGCGACGTGCAGGCGATCGTATTTCGCCATCAACTCGACCAGGCGCGCGCTGTAAGCCGCCCCGTGATCATCCATTGCCGGGAAGCTTGGGCGGATTGCCTGAAGATCCTGGAGGAAGACTGGCGAAGTTCCGGCCTGGGCGGAATTTTTCATTGCTTTACGGGAACGCTTGAAGAGGCGCGCCGTGGCATACAGATGGGCTTCCTGATTTCGTTTGCAGGTAATGTGACGTATCCGAAGGCGCAGAATTTGCGGGACGTGGCGAAGGAAGTTCCACTGGACCAGTTGCTCGTGGAAACCGATTCGCCGTACCTGGCTCCCCAATCCTACCGGGGGCGAAGAAACGAGCCGGCCTACGTCGCGGAAGTAGCGCGGACCCTCGGGAATGTGAGAGACTTGCCAGCAACCGAGGTAGCCGAAATTACGTCGGCAAACTTTCGGCGGTTCTTTGATCTCGATCGTTCCGGAAATCGCACTGGGGCAGTTCCTGGAGGGGAGTCATCTCACTTCTGACGGCGAAAGAAATATTCGATCTCGTTCGCGATGACCTGGTAAAGGTCGAGCAGGAGCTTTCGCTCCAGAACGGCTCGGCGATCGAGCCGGTGGCGGAAATCTCGCGCTACCTGCTGGCAGGCGGAGGCAAGCGCCTGCGGCCGGCCCTGTTGCTGCTTTCGGCCGGATATGCTGGATGCCGCGGAGGCAGCGCGATCCGGCTGGGCGCCGTCGTCGAACTGATCCATAGCGCCACACTGATCCACGACGACGTGATTGACGGCGCCAACACGCGCCGCGGGCGCCCCTCGGCGAATTCCCGCTGGGGGAACCACCGGAGCGTGCTCGCAGGGGACTGGCTGTACATGCAATCGTTTCAGATGGCCCTCGCGGAGCGCAATTTCAAAATCCTCGACGTCTTGATCGAGCTCACGCAGAACATGGTGGAGGGCGAGCTTCTCCAGTTGACCAAGCTCGGGCGGATGGATTTGACGGAGCAGGATGCGGTGGAACTCGCTGCTCGCAAGACGGCTTGCTTGTTCGCTGGTTGCGCCCGGCTGGGCGCGGTTCTTGGGAATCTGGACGACGCGGGCGAGCAGGCCATGGCCGACTACGGACACTATGCGGGGCTGGCATTCCAGCTTGTGGACGACGTCCTTGACTTCACAGCTTCTCCGGAAACGCTGGGCAAGCCCGTGCTGAGCGACTTGAAAGAAGGGAAGGTCACGCTGCCGTTGATTTACGCGCTCGAAAGCGACGGCGCGGCGGGGAAGCGCCTGGTGCGCACGGTGCTCGAGGAAAAAGGGTTTGAGAGCGTTCGCCCAGAGCAGATCACGGCGTTAGTGCAGGAGTCGGGCGCGCTCGACCGCACGCGGGCTGCGGCGCATGATTTTGCCGCGCGCGCGAAGGCCTGCCTGAACGGAAATGGGACTTCCGATTTTGGCCGCGCGCTGCGAACGGTTCCCGATTTCATTCTCGACCGCGACAATTGACAAGCGGCCCTCTCTTTTGATTTCTCCTATGCTGCCGTTCAAGGTCATTTATCATCCACAGTACGATTTGGACCTCGGGCCGCACGTTTTCCCCTCGCAAAAATTCAGATTGATCCGCGAGGCCCTGCTCGCAGAGGGAATCGCTGAGGCGAGCGATTTCCTGCAGCCGGAGCCCGCGCCAGACGAGGACATTTTGCGTGTGCATACGCCTGCCTACGTGAACAAGCTGCAAACCGATTCCCTCACGCTGAGCGAACGCATGAAGCTGGAAATTCCGCTCTCGGAATTGACCCGGGAAGCGTTTTGGTTGGCGGCGGGAGGTTCGACGCTGGCCGGGCGCAAGGCGCTCGAGGACGGGTTTGCCGCCAACCTCAGCGGAGGCTTCCACCACGCCTATCCAGGGCACGGAGAAGGTTTTTGCATGATTCATGATGTCGGCGTGGCGATCCGGTCCCTCCAGGCGGCAGGGAAGATCCGGACGGCAATGACTGTGGATACAGACGTTCATCACGGCAACGGCACGGCGGCGATCTTCGGAAGCGATACGAGTGTTTTCACGCTCTCTATCCACCAGGAAAATAACTACCCGATGCCGAAGCCCCCTTCCGATGAAGACATCGGCCTGCCCGATGGCACGCGCGACCACGAATATCTTGACGCCCTGGAAGAGGGATTTCTGCACGCGCTCAAGAAGATGACGCCGGATTTGATCTTCTACATCGGGGGGGCGGACCCGTACCGCGAGGACCAGCTCGGTGGGCTGGCGCTGACGATCGAAGGTTTACAAAAGCGCGACCGCCTGATATTCGAACATGCGCGCGGCAGGGGAATCCCAGTGGCGTCCACGCTTGCGGGCGGATATGCGCGGCGCGTCGCCGATACCGTTCGAATTCACATCAACACGATTATTGCCGCGCGTGACGTGGCTTTGCAGAAGCCTTTCACGACGAAAAAATAATCGAGTCGGAAGATCAGTGGAGCAGGCTTCAGCCTGTGGGGGTTTGTCCTTGCAAGGACCAAAACCCACAGGCTGAAGCCTGTGCCACTGTCTTGCCAACATTCTCCAGCTTCAATGACGATGACGAACTTGCTAAGGAACTGTTGCAGCGGAAGCTTTGGTGATCGCAGCCCCGGCCAAATCGGCAAAGCCGTCTGGAGCGAAGCCTTGCGTGCGGTAGGCGATTTTGCCGGCCTTATCGAGCACCAGGATGGTCGGAATCGATTCGACGTGAAACGCCTGGTTGACGCCATCGGCGAAGACCAGCGTCCCACCGGGTTTCTGATCCTGAAGAAAAGGCGCGACAACAGATTCATCTTCATCGGCGTTTATCGCCAGGAAGACAACATCATTGCGCCCCGAGAATTTCGTCCGGACGTCGGCTAGCATCGTTTCCATTTGATTGCAGTAGGCGCACCAGGTGGTCCAGAAATTCAGGACGACGACTTTTCCATGTGATTCGGCCAGTTTCACGGGGCCGCTCCCGTCGACGTGTCGCAAGCTGAATTGCAGTGGATCGGTTACGTCTTTGTTGTAAACCGGCGCTTCCGGCTTATCCGCCTTGGCCATTTCGCGGCTGCGATCGTAGGCCGATAACACGATATCGCCGAGGCCCGCGCTCGAATCGTGCGTGAATCGCCAAAGATTACCCATCCTCAGACGGAGCAACTCGAGGTCCACGGGAGGGCCGTTCGCGTCCGCGGGCTCCTGGCTGGCCAGGACGAACGCCGTGGCATATTGCCGGATAGCTTCGTCGGCGTGCTTGTTCTCTTCCGCGATTTCACCAAGGGTTCGCGCGGCCTCGGCGTTTGGCGAGAGGCGGAATCCAGCCGTGAGGTCTTTCATGGCGTCGTCATTCTTGTGCAGGTGATGTTGCAAGCGGCCGCGCAACACGTACAGGTCTACTAAAAATTTGTTTCGGCCCGCCTGCCAATCCTCCAGCGTCATCTGTTGTGGACGCGATTCCGGATCGGCCTTCGAGACGCGGTCGATCAGGCGCGTGTCGTAGTCGATGGCACGGAGCTGGCTCGCTTCGTCGGGCATTTTTTCGAGAAGCGTCACGGCGAGGTACATCGACTGGCTGTCTTCGGGCTGGATGGCGATGACTTTCTCCGCGTAATCGAGCGCGCTTTTTTGGTTATGAAGATTCATTTCCGATTCGAGGAGGGCGCGGTAGATCGCTCCTCGCCGGGGCGAATCGGGATACTTGACGAGGTAAGCTTCCAAACTCTTGACGAGCGTGGCACTGTCGTTCCCGGCCTGGCGCACGACAACCTGCAATTCGGCGTCGGGGTCGGGAGCGGAGTCCTGAGAGGGCGCCGCAGCGGCATCGTCACCCTTGGGCTTCGCGGGCGGCTGCGATGCCGCGGGCGATTTCTTCGCCGGCGCTTTTGCCGGAGGCGGAGCCGCGGGCGGCTGTGCCTGCTGTCCCCAAGCTACGCCGGTCATGATCAATGCCATAAGACATGGAAGGAAACGCATTCGCCGTCGCATAGGCGGCGATTGTAACTCGAAATCAAGGAGTATGACTGTAAAAACCGTGCGGGAGTTTGCGGGAATCTATTTGAAGTCTAACAGTACGTCCACCGTGTGGCGGCTTGCGTCAGGGCGAAGCAAATGGCCAAACTCGTTGTAATGAACGGGCAAGTCCCCAAAAATATCACGGCTGGGCTTTGCCAATATTTTTACGTGCGATTCGTAGTAGCCGTCGTCAAAAATCTGGCCGGGAGAAATCTGCCATGCCTGCCGGAGACGCTTTTCCGCATCCAGAGACAATCCGGTGATGACCATGTCGCCCATGCGGTACTGCGAGCCTTCGGAAATGCTGACGCGATAAGAAATCTGGTGAGCCGTATCATCGAATTGAGGTCCGGCGTTGAGCTTCATGTCGAGATAGCCGCGCTGTCCGTAATAGGATTCGATTTTCTGCCACAAGGCTTCGATCTTCATGCCGTCCGCGACATTGCCGGGCTTTAGATCAACGACCGCGTCAAGACTTGGCGATTCCACGACCAAGTTTCCTTGCCAGGAAACTCCTTTCCACGTATAGACCGGGCCCGGAGTAATGGGAATCAAGAGCTCCACCGCAGTTTGCTTGGGATCGTTCATATCGGGAATCAGGTGCGTTTGCGGGGGGCCGATTTGCGCTCGCAGGAAACCTTTGGAGGCGTAGAGCGGTCGGACATGCTCGTTTTCGAAAATTTCGACGGCAAAGAGGGAATAGGGCTGGCCCTTGATGTCCGAGACGCGGTCCTTCAGACGCTCGGAATCTGTGGCAATGGACTCGCCAAACTGAACCGATTGCACCCGGAGCTGGACGCCGTCGACCCGAAACTGCATCACCATGCCATCGCCCGCTGCTGCGGTGAGAAGTTGGTGCGTCACGCTCCCCTTGATTTTTTGCGAGGCGAGTAAATTTTCAATGACCGCCGTCATTTCATCGATCATCGTTCCGTCTCCGGGCGCTTCGCCGGTAAACAGTCCGACCTGATTTCGGATCGCCTCTCCGATCTCGGCGCTGGTGAACCAGGGAAAATTGTCGAACAAGATCGGATACGTGGGAGCTTCCTGGACCTGGAACTCCAGGTTGATCGCATCGCCTTTCGAGGTGTAACGGAAGTTGACCGCGGAAAATATCCCAAGGGCGGCGAGGCGGTTGGTGGCGTCCTGGATTTGCTGCGCGGTGACCATGTCGCCGGATTTCAGGCCGCTGGCGGCGATCACCCGGTCCGCCGGGAATTTTTGCACCCCAGTGACTTTAATGGAGGCGATGGTGGAGCTTGGCGGAGAAGGCGCGGGGGGCGCCTGTGCGCGCGCCGCGAGACCCGCGAAAAGAAGGAACTGCGCAACAACGATTGCAATATAAATGCGTTTCACAACAGCAATATAGTACGTGATTTGGGAGCCAGCGTGGAAATGGAAAGTAGCACAGACTTCAGTCTGTGGGTTTGCGGTGGGGATACAGAGATTTGTGATCCCGCCTCAGCTTCTGCCGGTCCGTCGTGTGGATAGGAAAAACCCACAGGCTGAAGCCTGTGCTACTTAACGGCTACTCGACCGTAACCGACTTGGCCAGATTGCGCGGCTGGTCCACGTCGCAGCCGCGGCGGACGGCGATGTGGTAGGCGAGCAACTGCAGGGGAATCACTTCGAGCAAGGGCGCGAACATTTCCATCGTGGCCGGCACGACGATAATGTAATCGGAGGCTTCGCGAGCCAGATGATCGTTTTCCGAGACGACGGATATGACGATGCCGTCGCGCGCTTTCACTTCCTTGATATTCGAGACGCTCTTCTCATAGCGCGTCATGGATTCAGGATCTTTTTCGTCGCGCGTCGCCAGCATGACGACGGGAAGGTTTTCGTCGATGAGCGCATTCGGCCCGTGCTTCATTTCCCCTGCCGGATATCCCTCGGCGTGAATGTAGGAAATTTCCTTGAGCTTCAGCGCGCCCTCGAGGGCGATGGGGAAGTGGATTCCGCGGCCGAGGTACAGGAAATTGGTGTGGCGGAAAAACGTGCGGGCCAGGGCTTCATAGATTCCCGTTTCGTCGCCTTGCAGGACGGTTTCCATTTTGTGCGGAACGCGCATCAATTCCTGAAGCAGATGCTTCTCGCAATCCTCGGTGAGCGTGCCGCGCACCTGGCCGAGATACATCGCCAGCAGCATCAGCGCCGTGAGTTGGCCCGTGAACGCCTTCGTGGACGCCACGCCGATTTCGGGCCCGGCGTGGGTCAGAATCGTTCCCGCCGCCTCGCGGGTGATCATGGAGCCATACACATTGCAGATGGCCAGCGTCTTGGAGCCCTTCTGTTTGGCTTCCCGCTGCGCGGCCAGAGTGTCCGCGGTTTCGCCGGACTGGCTGATGCAAATGGTGAGGGTCTTGGAATCGACGATCGGGTCGCGATAGCGGAACTCGCTGCCGTAATCCACTTCGACGGGAATTTTCGCGAGCTTTTCGATCATGAATTTGCCGGTCTGCCCGGCGTGCCAGCTCGTGCCGCAGGCCACGATCTTGACTTTGGTGAACTCGCGGAACTCTTGCTCGGCAATGTCCATCTTGTCGAGGAACACCTTGCCGGAATCCAGCGCCACGCTGGCGAGCAGCGTGTCGCGAACGGCTCGGGGCTGCTCGAAGATTTCCTTCTGCATGAAATGCTTGTAGCCGCCCTTTTCGGCCATGATGGGGTCCCAGGTGATGTGCTGCACGGCGCGCTGGATTGTGTTGCCATCGAGGTCCATGACGCGCACGCCCTGCGGGGTGAGCACGGCGATGTCGCCGTCCGCGAGGAAAAACATGTCGCGCGTGTGCGCGAGGATCGCGGGGATGTCGGATGCCACGAAATACTCATTCTGTCCCAGGCCGATCACGGAGGGAGGGCCGGTGCGCGCGGCGACAATTTTATTTGGGTCTGAGGCGGAAAGAATCGCCAGGGAATAGACGCCCGAGAGCTGGCGCACGGTCTTACGCACGGCGTCCTCCAGCGGGCCGCCTT
>DATNIO010000062.1:0-12971 GCA_035604385.1 Verrucomicrobiia bacterium
CGGCTGGGTGGCGCAGCATGACGAAGCCGTGATCGTGCCCGACGTGAGCAAGGACACACGATTTTTCGCCAAGGTCGATGAACAAACGAAGATGGAAACGCGCTCGATCGTCGCCGTGCCGGTGCGATACCGCGACCATTGCCTGGGCGTCATCGAACTGATCAATTGCGTGGAGCGGGAAGGCTTCATGGAGCGGGACCTGGCGCTGCTCGAGGCGCTGGCGGATTTTGCCGCGATCGCCCTCGAAAACGCGCGTCACGTGAAGCGCATCCACGAGCTTACGATCACGGACGATTGCACGAGCCTCTATAACGCGCGGCATATGGATTTCATTCTGGAAACGGAAATTTACCGCTCGCAGCGTTACGGCTACGAATTTTCCGTGGTATTCATTGATCTCGACCACTTCAAGGGCATCAATGACACGTACGGGCACCTGGTCGGATCGAAACTTCTCGCCGAAGTGGGGCAGATCGTGAAGAGCGCCTGCCGCAGGATCGATTTCGCGTTTCGCTACGGCGGCGATGAATTTGTGATCGTGCTGCCGCAGGCCTCGAAGGATAACGCGTTTGTCGTCGCCCGCCGGCTGCATAAATTGATCGGAGAGACGCGCTGGCTGATCACCGAAGGGCTGGACGTCCACTTCACGGCGAGCATCGGCGTGGCTTCATATCCGTCGGACGCGAAGACCAAGGTGGAATTGTTGCACCTGGCCGACGAGGCTATGTACGCGATCAAGAACACGACGCGCAACGGCGTGGCCGCGGCAAAAATCGGCGTGCTGCCGTCTGCATAAAAAGCTCCGCGGCGCGATTTCCACAGTAACGCGAAGGCCTTCCTCCCGCATTTTCTTGATTCACCTCGTATGCCATGCTAGTCTCAGCGCACCCGGTGGCACGCCGCAGTGTGAATGGATTCGATGTCCCGGACGAGCCGAGACGAGGAGCGCATGTCCAACGAAGCATTGGGGATGATTGAGACCAAGGGCCTGGTCGCTTCGATTGAAGCCGCCGATGCCATGGTGAAGGCCGCCAACGTCATCCTCATCGGCAAGGAATATATCGGCTCGGGATATGTCACGGTGATGGTGCGGGGAGACGTAGGCGCGGTCAAAGCAGCGACGGACGCAGGAGCGGCTGCCGCGCGCCGCGTAGGGGAACTGGTTTCGGTGCATGTGATCCCGCGCCCTCACGAGCACGTCGAAAAGATTTTGCCCGGAGGCGGAGCGCCGCCCGGAGTGAAAAAGTAAAGAACCTAGAATTGACGCGCTTCGAACCGTCACGATTTTGTTGTAGCCCGCGTCTTCAGACGCGGGGATTTTTTTAGCGTTCCATCGAGCAAACCCTCGCCCGCCGCGGCGGGCGAGCTACAACAACCGGTGAGCTACGGCAACGACGTTCGTAGGAGAAGGTAAAGCGTTTTGAGCCTGCGCGATCGCGACCTCATCTCCATTCAAGAAGCCCGCGAACTAGCGGCTCGAGCCGCCGCCGCACAGAAAAAATTCGCGGCATTTTCCCAGGAACAAGTCGACGCCATTGTGGAAGCCTGCGCGAAAGCGGCCGCTGAAAACGCGGAGCCCTTGGCGCGCACGGCCGTGGAAGAAACCGGATTCGGCAACGTTCCCGATAAAATCGTGAAGAACACGCTCGCTGCGGTGAACGTGCCGAATGCGATTCGCGGCATGCGCACTGTCGGGATTCTGCGCGAGGACCGCGAAAAGGGCATCGTCGAGGTGGCGTCGCCCATCGGCGTCGTCGCGGCGGTGATTCCTTCCACGAATCCAACCTCGACCGCGATTTACAAGACGCTGATTTCAGTGAAGGCTCAGAACGCGATTGTGCTCAGCCCGCACCCTTCCGCCATCAAGTGCATTTGCCAGGCGGCCACGCTGCTCGAACGCGCCGCTCTCACGGCGGGCGCGCCGGAGGGACTGATCCAGTGCATGCAGCGCACGACGCTCGAAGGCACGCGCGAGCTCATGCGCCGGCCCGAGGTCGGCGTGATTCTGGCGACGGGCGGCACGGGTCTCGTGCGCGCCGCATACGGCTCGGGCAAGCCGGCCTACGGCGTCGGGCCGGGCAATGTGCCTGCGTTCATCGAGCGCACCGCCGACGTGCGCAAGGCCGTCGCGGACATCATCGCCGGAAAAACTTTTGATTACGGAACGATCTGCTCGTCCGAGCAGGCCATCGTCGCCGAGGAATCGGTGCGTGAGCGCGCGCTCGAGGAATGCCGCCGGCAGGGCGCGTATTTTCTTTCGCCGGAAGAAATGGAAAAGGTGGCGCGCCTCGTGTTCCTGCCGGGATCGCACACGCCGAATACGAAAATTGTCGGCCGCGCCGCGACCGTAATCGCCGAGATGGCGGGCATCAAGGCGCCGCGCGCGACGCGCGTGCTGATTGCGCGCCTCGATCCGGAACAAGTGGGGCGCGAGTTTCCACTCTCCGCGGAAAAGTTGTCGCCGATCCTCGCGTTTTACGCTGTGGCGAACCTCGCCGCGGGAATCGCGCTCTGCCGCCGGCTGCTGGAATTCGGCGGGCTGGGGCACACGTGCGCGATTCACTCGCAGAATCGCCCCGCGATTCTGGAATTCGGCGAGGCCATGCCCGCGTTTCGCGTGGTCGTGAACAGCGCTTCGGTGCACGGCTCGATCGGCTATTCGACGAACCTCTTTCCCGCAATGACGCTCGGCTGCGGCGCGCCCGGCGGGAACATCACGTCGGACAATATCGGCCCGCAGCATTTGATGAACGTGAAACGCATCGCCTGGGAAACGCGCGGCGTCGAACACCGCACCGTCCCTGCGGACCAGCGCATGGCGGGAGCTGCGAATTCGCCTGAGCCGGAAGCGGTCCTGGAAAAAGTGAGCGTGCCAGCGCCGCTCGCCTCTGTACCAACCGCGCCTTCGTCTTCGCCCGAGGCGAAGCCGGCGGAAAAGAAACCAGATCTTCCCACTCTTGCACCATCAACCGTTGCCATGGATCGCGCGGCGATCGCTCGCGTGGTCGAAAATGTGCTCGCGGCGCAAGGGATCGCTCGCGGGAGCGGCGCGCCAAAGACCATCCCCGCGGCTGCGCCCGCGCCGAAAGAATCGGCAAGCCCATCGTCCATCGCCGCCGAAATCGCGGACCGCTTTTTTGGTTCGTCTGCAAAACTAAAAGGGGGGATCGCGGATATTTCCCCAGCAGCCACAGCCGGCGCAACAAAAACCTCGAATGTGCCTGTCCCCTCGGCTCCTATTGCAGATGTCGGAAAAAAGCCTGCGCCTCCCGCCAAAATAACAATCGAAATTCAAGGCTTCGTCAGCGAAAACGATGTGCGCCGCGCGATGACACGAAGCGAAAAAATCTTCATCGGCCGTAAGACCATCCTCACGCCTTCCGCGCGCGACCTGGGCCTGGAACACGAAGTATTCGTGGAAACTGAAGCCGGATCGATCCGCTAATTCGCTAACTTGTTGCTGGGTTTGGCAAAGCTGTTTCCGAGAACGCGCAGGGCCAATGATCTCACCGAACGCACTGCCTCCTGCTTGGTCTTGCCATAGACCATCACGCCGGGCAGGTTGGGGATCTCAGCGATCCAGCGACCGTCTGATTCACGCTCGGTTCCGATTTGAAAACGGTAGGACATCTTTTCCTGAACTCACCATCACTATTATAACCCGCCAGTCCGGCTTTTCGGTGAGGATGTGCCGCCTGACAACAGAATAGGAAACAGGCGGGCAATTGTTAGCAAGACACCACCGTTGAGGGACGATCACTATGCGTTCGGCACGGAATTGTGAATCGGTGATATCGTACGGCTGAATGAGCGGAACAAAGCAGAGACATTAAAAGGAAGAAATCGAGATGCGAAAATATTTGATCGCTGCGGTCACGGTGGCATTTGTTTTTCTTTTCGTGAAAAGAGCAGCGGCGCAGACCTCTGAAGTGCGCGTGCTGGCCTCGAATGGAATCAAAGCCGTGGTTGAAGATTTGCTTCCGCAAACCGAGCATGCGATCGGGCACCCGATCTCGGTTCAATACCGCCCGACGGCCGCACTGAAGCAGGAAATCGACGCGGGCGAGCCCTTCGACGTGGTGATCGTGACCGTGGAAAGCGTCGCTCAATTGAGCAAGGAAGGGAAGACGGTGGGCGGAGATGGAACCCCCATCAGCCGCGCGGGCGTGGGCATCGGCATTCGCAAGGGAGCGGCCCGGCCGGACATCAGCACTCCCGAGGCGCTCAAGCGAGCGCTGCTTGGCGCAAAAGCGATCGCCTACGGTCCTACCGGTGCGAGCACGCCCTACATCACGCGAATGCTTGACACGCTGGGGATTGCCGACACCATGAAGGCCAAGACCTTGCTCTTTGATACTTCCGACGGCACGAACGCCGCTGTCGCCGAAGGGAAAGCGGATTTTGGCATCACGCTCGTCAGCGAAATCCTGCCGGTGAAAAGCCTCGAACTGCTGGGCCCATTTCCTGACGCGTTTCAAGGCTACGTCCGCTTCTCCGCCGCTGTGAGCGCAAGTGCGAAAAATCCTGAAGCGGCCAGTGCGCTGATTAAGTTCCTGGCTGGGCCGGAAGCCTTGCCTTCCATCAAAGCCAGAGGTATGCAGGCTCACTAAAAAATACCACGCAATTTTGGAAGGTTTGCATCGTGGCGCGACTGGCGGTTAACATGGTAGAATTGCCGCTATACAGCTCGAACAACAAGCAGGTTTCCTTGATCGAAGTTTCAACCTCGTCCAGGCAGGCGGTCAGGCCTTCGCAAAGTGCGAAGCCTAGAGGGAGACGATCCATGAATCGATTTTGGAAAGCGCTAGGGCTTGTCATTTTTTGCGCCGCGTTTGCGTACGGTGCGGCGGACGCGACCATCTCCGGCGTCGTCAAGGACCCAGCAGGCGCGCCATTTCGGGGCGCATTCGTTCATGCCCAGAATGTGCAATCCAAAATCACCGTGAACGTCATGTCCGACAGTCAGGGCCATTACCGCATCCAAAATTTGCCGCCGGGCGAGTATCAAATCCGCGTGACGGCAACCGGCTACGCGGCCGATCCGCGCACAGGCGTGAAACTCGCCGCGGGCGACTCCTCGTCGCTCGATTTCGCGCTGCAACAGGGCACTGTACGCTGGGCCGATCTTTCCTTATATCAAGGCAAGGCGCTGCTGCCTCCCGGAAAAGGCAAAGACATCCTGAACGGGAACTGTTTTGCCTGCCACGGATTCCAATCCCGCATGGCCGCGGTGAAACGCGACCACGACGGCTGGACGCAAGCGGTCAACTTCATGCTCACCACGCGCCACGCGCGCCTCGGCAATCACATCAATGATGAGGATGCCGCCGTCCTGACGAACTATTTGAATGACGCCTTTGGCGCGGATGCCAAGCTGCCGAAATCCCCCGCCGCCCTGCCGGGATACAAAGCGACGATTCGCCCCGTCAGCGATGACGGGTTGAAAATCACCTACGTCGAATACGACATGCCCGGGCCGAATCGCATGCCGTTCAGCGCCGCTCCGGACAAGGACGGAAAACTCTGGATTCCGGACATGGGCTCCGCGAACACGCTCGGTTGGCTCGACCCGAAGACGGGCGCGGTTCAGGAATTTACAGCGCCGAATTCGTTTGCCGCCGGGATTCATTCCGCCGTGCCCGCGCCGGACGGCTCCGTGTGGATTTCCGAGCAGGCCGCGAATAAAGTCGGCCGCTGGGATCCGAAAACGAAACTCATCACGGAATACCAGGACACGTACAAGCCTGGAATGGAAGGCCTCGAGGACGGCGGCTCGAAGCACACTGTGCGCGTCGATTCGAAAGGGCGGGTGTGGGGAACGGCCGTGTTCAACAATCTGACCGTTTACGATCCCAAGAACAACGAGTTCTCACATTTTCCGGACACGTTTTCGCCCTACGGAGTCGAACTCGACAAGAGCGGCAATGTCTGGTTCGCGGAATTTTATCCGGAAGGAAAAATCGGGATGGTCGATGCGAATACGGGCAAGGTTACGCGATGGGCCCCGCCCTCGAAGGGCGGCTGGCCGCGCCGCATCGAAATTGACGACGACGGCATTGTCTGGTACGCGGAATATCAGGGCGGCAAGATCGGCCTATTCGATCCGAAGACGCAAACTTTCAAGGAATTCGATTTGCCCGGTCCAAGAGCGACGCCTTACGCGCTCGGAATTGATCGCAATCACAACATCTGGTATTCGTCCGACGAAATGGACGTCATCGGCCGCCTCAACACCAAGACCGGAAAGGTCACCGAATACCCCTACGCGCATTCGGAAAACATGATGAAGGAATTCTTCCTCGATGCGCAGGGCCGCATGTGGTACGGCTCCGCGCCGAATAACAAAGTGGGATATTTCGTCCCGTCCGATTTAGATTGACGGATTTTGGTCCAATCTGGAATGAGTGTCGTGCTCCACCCTTCGCGATTTTCGCGAAGGGTGGAGTTTTTCGCAGGGAAGAAAACTTCTACCGTTTCGAGTCTTCGACCTCGGGCGCTGATTTGGGCGCATGACGAAGAAATTTCAACAATCCTTTTCCCGTCGCCCCTTTCGCGCGGCTCTTCAAGAACTCCGCGGCCGTTTCAATCACACCGACTTTTTCCGCAACGGCGACGGCGATCCATTGGTTCAGGGAAACTCCCTCTTCCTTCGCGAGCCGTTGCGCGGCTTTCTTGGCAGAGAGAGGCAGTTTCAAAGGATAGGTCGACTTGCTCATCGTTTCACCATCTTCAGCAGATAGGCTGGCCGAAGCACGGGGATCTTGAATCGATCGCCTGCGGCCGCGAAATCTGCATAATAATATGTTACAGGTCAATCGGGACAAAAGCCCCACCCTTTGCAGAAACAGCGAAGGATGAGGCACTGTCGGAGGTCCGGATGTCAAAAGCAATCACAAGATCAATCACAAGACTGCTACGAATAGTTGACGATCTCCAAAAAGCTCACCCGTCGAAGAAGTTCACTTTGGACGGAAGGCTGGTCGGAGACATCGGCGAGATCTTGGTGGAAGAGTATTACGATGTTTCGCTCTTCGAAGACATGAGAAGCCACCATGACGGGGAATCCAAGGATGGTCGAAAAGTGCAGATTAAAGCAACGATGAAGGAAAACCTCACATTCCCCGGAGACCATATTCCAGATTACTATTTAGGTATTAAAATAAATAAGAATGGAAGCTTTGTCGAAGTGTTTAACGGCCCCGGGGCTGTCGCTGCAAAGGCGGTCGAGGGTCGGAAGCGCCCGAAAACAAATCTCCATTCCATAAGCATTAAGACTTTGGCTGTACTAAGCCGCGGAGTAAACGCGGAAGAACGAATCCCAAACCGCACGACCCACGGGAATTCTCTCTGATTGCTGGGCACGGATCTTCAAATCAAACTTTTAATTGAACTTGACGTCAGTGAACTCGCGCAGTGTATGATTTATTCAAATTGAATTCGGTGAGCGGGATTTGAGACCCGGGAGGAGTTTTGAGATGCGATGTCGTCCATTGGGAATCGTGTTGGCGCTCGCGATTATCTTGAGCTGTTCCTATGAGGCATCCGCTCAAACAAAGGCGCCATCTGGAGCGGCGACTGCTCCTGGTTCCTTCGATCCGCACGATTTGTCAGGGCTCTGGAGTCAAGACCATCCGCGGACGGCGCCTGTCGTGGAGCGGTACTGGAATTATGAATTCAGCAAGGAGCCGCCTCCGATGACGGCCTGGGGACAGGCTCAATTCGATGCGGCCAAATCTTCCTTTGGACTTCACACGTATCCGCTTGCGGAAACGAACGATCCCCTTTATCACAGCTGCACTCCCCCGGGTCTCCCGCGGGTCTATCTCCATCCATTCCCAATGGAAATCGTTCAGACGCCCGGCGAAATCCTCATTCTTTTTGAGTACGACTCGCTCCGGCATCCAATTTATGTGGACGGCCGGGCGCACGACACGACGCTTGGCGCTTTGTGGATGGGCGACTCGATTGGGCACTGGGACGGAGACACTCTGGTCGTGGACACCGTGAATTTCAACGACAAGACCTGGATTGACCGAGTCGGGCACCCGCACAGCGACCAGCTTCACCTCGTCGAGCGCATCCGGCGGATCGACCGCGGCCATTTGACGGACGACATCACGATCGAAGACCCGAAGGCGTACACGAAGCCCTGGACAGCGCATCTGGATTTTGTGTTGAAACCGACCTGGACTTTGGGCGAACAGTTTTGCGAGGACGAGCACAGCTTTGAAAACTTCGATAAGAGTGGGTCCACGCCGCCGAAATAAAGTGGCCAGTGGTCCCCGTGGATGTCGCTGATTTCCGGCTATTTCGAGGGGATTGACGGACGACGACTGTAGTATTGACACCCTCCGCTCTCGATGGGATATTTTGAATAGATTGTTCTTTCATCGCCGATGGTTTTTGCAAAGATAATTTTATCTTGATTCGCCTTTATGGGGAGGCTTGGGAAATGAAGAAATTCGCGCTCATTCTTGCCGTTACCTTCGCGCCGCTACTAGTTTCGGCCCCGCTTCTGGCACATCACGGAGAAGCGAATTACGATACGGAAAAGGTCGTGTCCGTCAAAGGGACCGTGTCGGACTTTGAGTTCATCAATCCCCACACCCTGATTACCCTGGACGTAAAGAACGACAAAGGCGAAATCGAAAAATGGGACTGCGAAATGAGGAGTCCGACGATGCTGGTCCGCGTAGGCGGCTGGGACAAGAATACGCTCAAGCCAGGAGACGTCATCACTGTTTTTGGTTTTCGCGCCAAGAATGGAACGACGGTCATGCGCCTTCAGAAGCTCACGCTCGCGGACGGCACGGTGAAGGATAACCTGTAAGAGTTGCCGCCTGAGCGATTCCAAGCGCGTCTCATCTGTTGCCCGAATCGCGGATTCCTTTTCTTTGTACGAAGTCATCGTACAAATTTACGGTCACCCAGACTCGACAGGCCGCCAGGGGCTGAAGCCCCCTTTTCCTTAGCTTCCGTGTCGCGGCTGAAGCCGCGACCCACAATGCCTATTTATGAAATGACTAAATTTCAATTTTGGCGCGCCGCGCGAATTCATCTTGACGCCGGCAAACTCCCGCGGGGTATGATCCTCCTCATCTGATTTCAAAGAAGGGAATTCGAGCCGGGGGGAAGTTTCGAAATGCGAATTCATAGATTCGGCGTGGCACTCGCGTTGACGATCGCCTTAAGTTTTTCATCGAAAGCAACCGCTCAGAGCAAACCGCAAACGAAGCCGGCGGCGACCGCAACTTCAGACCAGGAGCGCGATTTGTCAGGAGTCTGGTTCGATGATCGTCCTCGGCCGGTCACCGTCAATGAGCGGTACTGGATCTATAAGTTCAACGCGGAGGAGCCGCCCATGACTGCCTGGGGCCAGGCGCAATACGATGCCACCAAGTCTTCCTTCGGAACCAGGGCCTATCCCCTGGCGGAAACGAACGATCCGCTTTATCACGCCTGCAGCCCGCCCGGCCTGCCGCGCATTTACCTTCATCCGTTTCCCTTACAGATCGTTCAGACGCCCGGCGAGGTCCTCGTGCTTTTCGAGTACGATTCCATCAGGCATCAAATTTTTACAGACGGGCGCGCGCACGATACGACACTCGGCCCGTTGTGGATGGGCGATTCGATTGGGCATTGGGAGGGAGACACGCTGGTCGCCGACACGGTGAATTTCAATGACAAGACCTGGCTGGACCGCATCGGGCACCCGCACAGCGATGCCCTGCACGTTGTCGAGCGATTCCGGAGGAAGGATCAAACGCACCTGGATCTCGACATCACCATCGAGGATCCAAAGGCCTACACGAAGCCCTGGACGACGCACATCGAATTTGGGTTAAGACCGAAGTGGACTCTGCAAGAGCAATTCTGTGAGGATGAAGAGAGCTTTCAGAAGTTGGACAAAGACGCGGCGGCCCCGGCGAAATAGCCCCCGGAGATTCGAGTTTGGGGAGGAGTCTTAAGATGCGAAAGGAACCATTGGGCATTGCCCTGGCGATGGCGATTGCATTGAGTTTTTTGCCGGCGGCATCCGCTCAAACCAAACAGCCATCCAAGCCGGCGACGGCCGAGAACTCGGACCAAGCGCATGACCTTTCAGGGGTGTGGTTCGACGACCATCCCCGGCTGATCAGGGTTCAGGAGCGATACTGGGCCTACACGTTCACTCCGGATGCGCCTCCCATGACGGAATGGGCCCAGGCGAAATTTAATGCTGCCAAGGCCTCTTTCGGGCCTCATGCCTATCCCCTCGTGGAAACAACCGATCCCCTGTACCATACCTGTGCGCCCATCGGTTTCCCGATTGCATATCTTTATCCGCTGCCAATGCAGATCGTTCAGACGCCCGGCGAGGTCATCCTACTTTTCGAGTGGGACTCCCTCCGGCATCAGATATTTACGGACGGCCGCCAGCATGACACGGCTCTCGGACCCTTATGGATGGGCGACTCGATTGGGCATTGGGAGGGAGACACGTTGGTCGCGGACACGGTGAATTTCAACGACAAGACCTGGCTGGACCGCATGGGACACCCGCACAGCGAAGCTCTCCACGTGGTCGAGCGCATCAGGAGGATTGACCACGATCATCTAGTTGACGACATCACGATCGACGACCCGAAAGCATATACGAAGCCCTGGACCGCGCATCTGCCATTCGTTTTGAAGCCGAAGTGGACCCTGGCGGAACAATTCTGTGAGGATGAAGAAAGCTTCCAGAAGATCGATAAGGACGCGGCCGCGCCGGTGAAGTAGACGACGTGGCTCGTGAATTCAGCGGGAGTGGGCGCAGATGCGGCAGGTATCAAATGATAGGGCCGTCCGAATTTGAAATGGTCTTGACGGCATCGAACTGCCGCAGTGTATGATCCGCAAAACTGAACCAAAAAAGATTATCCAAGTTTGTGGAGGCGTTTCGAAATGCGAAAATATCTACTGGGAATTACGCTGGCCTTCGCGATTGTATTGAGTTTTTTCGCGGTGGCCTTCGCTCAAACCACGCAGCCACCCGAGGCAGCGAAGGTCTCCAATTCAGACTCGGCGCACGACTTATCAGGGGTTTGGATGCTCGACCGTCCCCGGCCGCTTAGCGTCGTGGAGCGGTTCTGGATGTATGAACTCAACGACGAAGAGCCTCCGATGACTGCCTGGGGCGAGGCGCAATACAAGGGCGCAAAATCCTCCTTCGGAACCCGTTCTTATCCTCTCGCGGAAACGAACGACCCTATTTACCACACCTGTACTCCACCCGGGTACCCTCGGGTTATTATGCATCCATTCCCTATGCAGGTGATTCAGTCGCCTGGCGAAGTCATCATGCTTTTTGAATACGACTCCGTCCGCCACCAGATTTTTACGGATGGCCGCAAGCATGACACGACTCTCGGTCCCTTGTGGATGGGCGACTCGATCGGGCATTGGGAGGGAGACACTTTGGTTGCGGATACGGTGAATTTCAACGACAAGACCTGGCTGGACCGAGTCGGCCACCCACACAGCGAAGGGCTTCACCTCGTCGAGCGGATCCGGCGGACCAACCATTTTCATCTAACGGACGACATTACCGTCGAGGATCCGAAGGCGTACACCAAAACCTGGACCGCGCACCTGGATTTCCTATTGAGGCCGAAGTGGACTCTGGCGGAACTATTTTGCGAGGACCAGGATACCTTCGATGAAATCGAAAACAACGAAGTCAAACCCGCGAAGTAGCGACTTTGGGATTGACATGTCTCCAATCGAGGTGGGATATTTCTTTCAGCCACTTTCCAAACGATGAAGTTCCCGGAATCGTGTGTCCGGCTTAGGTTGCTATCTGCAGGAGGCTTAGGAAATGAAGAACTTGCTGTTCTTTCTGGGCATAATGTTTGCCGCTCTTTTTGTTTCGGCGCCGGTCCTGGCGCATCACGGAGAAACGAATTACGACACGGATAAGCTCGTGACCGTAAAAGCGACCGTGACGAACTTCGAATTCATCAATCCCCACGTGCAAATTTTCATGGACGCAAAGAACGATAAGGGCGAGATCGAAAAATGGACCTGCGAAGCCAGAAGCCCGGCGATGCTCGTCCGCAATGGCGACTGGGACAAGAACACGCTGAAGCCCGGCGACGTCATTACCGCCATCGGGTTTCAATCCAAGAACGGGGCGAAGATTTTGCGTCTCAAGAAAATCGTGCTCGCGGACGGCAAGGAACTGCCCGATCTATAGAAACGCGAGGCAGGGTCCAGCATGGGGAGCCTGGCGTAAGCGGCGGATTTGATTTGCGAGGGTGTCGCATGAATGCAAAACTGGGAACCTCCATTCTCTTGATTGCAGGTCTTCTCGCGATTTGCGCCCCGGTGTGGGCGCACCATGGGAATTCCGCTTACGACGAGGAGCATTGGATCACCCTCTCGGGGACGGTGACGGAATTTGTGTGGGCCAACCCTCATTGCCAGATTTTCCTGGACGTGAAGGACGACAAGGGCGCGGTCGTAAATTGGGCGATCGAAAGCCAAAGTCCGGGAATCCTGCGGCGGAATACCTGGACCAGGACCTCCGTCAAGCCCGGCGACCAAATTACGATCACTCTCGCCCCCGCCAAAAATGGAGCGCCGGTCGGCTTTTCCGGCAACAAGATGGGGAAGGTCGTTTTCGCCGATGGCCACATGTTGAAGATGGACATCCGGTAGCACAGCCACTCTTGGCTGTGCGGTTTTTGCTGCGCAGACATCGGATGCATAGTCGCTGCTTCACTTAATTTTTCCGCAATCCGTAGGAGGCGCAAGGTGCCAGGTCGCCCACATCCTCTGCTGACTTATCTGCTGGCTTCCTTCGTGGCAGCCCTCACCTTCTCGACCATCGCGCGCGCCCAGGCCGCTCCGCAGCAAGCCGCCTCGAAATCCGCATCCTCGCCCGCTCCGAAACGCGACCTGTCCGGAGTCTGGCAATATCAAGGAACCGGCGGCGCGGATAGCATGAC
>DATNIO010000063.1:0-6597 GCA_035604385.1 Verrucomicrobiia bacterium
ATGCGTTTGCCTTCGCGCAGCAAATCTTCCGGCACCGTTTCCACCGTGACCGACGCAAGCCTGCGGTTGACCGCGATGATTTCCTGCAATTGCTCGATAAACCAGGGATCGATCTTCGTCAGCTCGACCGCTTCTTTTGCGGAGATCCCCCGCTCTAGCGCGACGAGCAGCCAGTGGATGCGGTCCGGACGCGGTGTGGCGATTTTTTCACGCAAGAGCGAAACCGGCGTGTCGGCCGGCGCGCGCCACGGCGAACTCGGCTCCAGCGACCGGATACCCTTTTGCAGCGCTTCCTTGAACGTGCGGCCAATGGCCATGACTTCGCCGACCGATTTCATCTGCGTGCCGAGCGTGGGATCCGCGCCGTGAAATTTCTCGAACTGCCATTTCGGGATTTTTACAACCACGTAATCGATCGTGGGCTCGAAACACGACGGTGTTTTCTTCGTAATATCGTTGGGAATTTCGTCGAGCGACATCCCTACCGCGAGCAGCGCGGCGATTTTCGCGATCGGAAAGCCGGTGGCCTTGGATGCCAGCGCCGAGCTGCGCGACACGCGCGGGTTCATTTCGATCACGATCATGCGCCCGGTCGCGGGGTCAATGGCGAACTGGATATTCGACCCGCCAGTCTCGACACCGACTTCGCGAATGATCGCCGCTGCCGCGTCCCTCATCCGCTGGTATTCCTTGTCGGTCAGCGTCTGCGCGGGCGCCACGGTGATGGAATCGCCCGTGTGCACGCCCATGGGATCGAAATTTTCGATGGAGCAGATGACCACGAAGTTGTCGCGATAATCGCGCATCACTTCGAGTTCGTATTCTTTCCACCCCAGCACCGATTCCTCGACGAGCGCCTCGTGCACCGGACTCGAGTCAAGCGCGTGGGCGATGGCTTCCGAAAATTCCTCGCGATTGTAGGCGATCGATCCGCCCGTCCCGCCCAGCGTAAATGAGGGCCGGATCACGACGGGATAGCCGAGCTGGTCGGCGAGCTTGAGCCCGTCCTGCGCATTGTTCACGAGGGCCGATGCCGGAACGTCGAGCCCCACCTTGCGAATCGCGTCCTTGAACCAGAGCCGGTCCTCGGCGACCTTGATCGCGCGCAGCGACGCGCCAATCAACTCGACTCCATATTTTTCGAGGATGCCGCCTTCGGCAAGCTCCACCGCAAGATTCAAACCGGTCTGTCCGCCCACGGTTGGCAAGAGCGCCTGCGGCCTTTCCACGGCGATAATCTTTTCGAGATATTCTTTTGTGAGAGGTTCGATGTAAGTGCGGTCCGCAATTTCCGGGTCGGTCATGATCGTCGCCGGATTCGAGTTCACCAGGACGACTTCATATCCTTCGCTCCGCAGCGCCTTGCATGCCTGTGTCCCCGAATAGTCAAACTCGCACGCCTGCCCGATCACGATCGGACCGGAGCCGATGATCATAATTTTCTTGATGTCCGCGCGCTTGGGCATGAAGTTAGAGGGCCTTTGCCTGTCCGCGCTTCAATGCGCCGGATAATTTCCAGTTTTTCATGGTGTCCGTGAATTGCCGGAACAGGTAGTGCGAATCGTGCGGCCCGGGGGACGCCTCGGGATGGTACTGCACGGAAAACAGCGGCAGCGTGCGGTGCCGCAATCCTTCATTCGTATGATCATTCAAATTCAAGTGGGTGACTTCGACGTCGCTCGATGGCAGCGAATCCGGGTCCACGCAGAAACCGTGATTCTGGGCAGTGATCTCCACCTGCTCGGTCAAAAGATTCTTCACGGGATGATTCGACCCGTGGTGGCCGAATCGGAGCTTGAATGTCTTCCCGCCAAGCGCCAGCCCGCAGAGCTGGTGCCCCAGGCAAATTCCGAAGACGGGCACGCGCCCGAGCAAACTGCGAATCGTTTCAATCGCATAGGTGGCAGGCTCCGGATCGCCCGGGCCATTCGACAGGAAAACCCCGTCGGGTTTCAACGCGAGCGCGTCTTCCGCCGACGTTTTCGCCGGGACCACCGTCACTTCGCAATTGTGATCGATGAGCAGGCGAAGAATATTCTGCTTGATGCCGTAATCGTAGGCCACCACGCGAAATTTCCGCGCTTCCCCGGCGGATTGCGCCTCGCCCATCGCTTCCTGCCACGGAGAAGCCGTCAATTCGATGGAGCCCTTTTCCCAGCCATATTGCTTTTCGCAGGAAACGCGGCTCGCCAGTTCGAGTCCCGCCATCGAGGGCAAGGCCCGCGCTTCGGCGAGCAGAACCTCGGCGGGCGTTCCGTCGGTTGACACCACTCCGCGCAGCGCCCCCATTTTGCGGATGTGCAGGACGAGCGCGCGCGTATCCACGTCCCAAAGAACCGGAATGTTGTGCCGCACCAGATAGTTCTGCGCGGATTCGCCCGAACGCCAGTTGGAAGCGATGGCGGAAAATTCGCGAACGATGAGCGACTCGATGTGCGGGCGCGGAGACTCCTCATCATCGATATTCGTTCCGACGTTTCCGATGTGCGGATAGGTCAGGCAGACGATCTGCCCCGCGTAACTCGGATCGGTGAAAACTTCCTGATATCCGGTGAGGCTGGTATTGAAAACGACTTCGCCGCCGTGCCGGGTGATCGCTCCCCCCGCGCGGCCCTGAAATATTCGCCCGTCTTCGAGCGCAAGAATTCCCTTCCGTGCTTCCGCTTCCGACAGTGGATCCTCTTCCTTCCGCCTTCGCCCGGGCACCATGGCGGGCTTGTCCGCCGTAGCTCCCGTGAATTTCCGGAGCGAAGGCGGAGTTATTTTACGGATTCGGCAAAAACCGGGATCGAACCGAAGTGATCCACCGGCCAGTACGCAAAGACAGCCTTGCCGTAGATAAACTTTCGCGGCACCGGCCCGAAAATCCGCGAGTCGTTCGAGCTGGTGCGGTGATCCCCCATTACAAAATATTCGCCCCTCGGAATTTGCGTGGGCGGATACGTTCCGAAATCGTCAGACTCCGGCGGGATATAGGGCTCCGTCAGGAGCTTGCTGTTCAGATAGACTTGCCCGTCGCGAATTTCGACCGTATCCTCCGGCAAACCGACAACGCGCTTGATGAACGACTTCGAGCGGTCCAGAGGATACCAGAAAACGACGACATCGCCGCGCTCAATCGGCTCGAACCGGTACACGAACTTGTTGATGAAAATTCGCTCCTGATCGGAGATCAGGGGAGTCATGCTGGTGCCTTCGACTTTCACCGGTTGGTAGAAGAAAATGATGATAACGATAGCGAGGCTGAGCGCAATGACGAGATCGCGCCCCCAACTTCGAAGCTCGCGCCGCAGCGGTTGCGCCGCTCCGGGCGCGACAGTCGTGCTGATTTCGGCGTTCGGCTCCATGTGCTTACGTGAGAACAACTAAATTTATACCACGCCCTTTCGCTCCGCGCCAGTCCTACGGAAGCGAACGTTGTATTAGATTCCGCTATGGCTTGTAAGTCTTTCGTTCCGATGGGGTGAAATCGAGCCGTCAGGTTGGAAGTAAAAGTGGCACGGGCTTCCAGCCTGTGGGGGTTAGTCCTTCCATGAACCAAAACCCGCAGGCTGGAAGCCTGCGCCACAAACTCCTCAATTCGTTTTCAACACCAAACGCACTTGGAATATTCGGATCTATCTACCAAATGAAGCTTCTCACTTGTACGCCACCAGCCGCAGCCTCCGGTAATCGGCCCACCATTGCCCGTCGCGAAATAATTTAGGCCGCAGCATCTCTTCGACTCTGCCGAGGAATTCCTCGCGCCTCGCCTCACCGGCTTTCGCCAGATAATCCGCGCCAAACATGACGATCCAGTTCCGCATCCCCGCAGCGCCATCCGCCAGGCCCGTCGGCCGGTCGAACAGCGTGATGAACCGCACTTCGAGTCCGTTCTTTTCCGCAAGCGTCGAGTATTCGCTCACGCTAGGGTAATACCATGGGTGGACTTCCCCAGCCTTTGCGGCGCCAAGCTCCGCCAATGCAAGATCAAACGCATCTTGCATCGCTCGAATATTTCCCTTCCCGCCAAGTTCCGCGACAAATCTTCCGCCAATCCGCAGCGCCCGGCAGACGCCCTGAAGCACGAGTTCGGGTTCATGAATCCAATGCAGGGTCGCGTTCGAGAAGACAGCGTCAAATTCCTCCCGAAACGTCAGATTCCTGGCATCTGAAATTCCAAATTTCAAATTTGGATACGCCAATCGCGCCGCGGCCACCATTTCGGCGGAACGATCCACACCCGTAACCCGTGCTCCAGACTCGGCAATCTGCGAGGTTAAATGCCCCGTCCCGCACCCCAAATCCAGGATGCTTTCGCCTGCCTGCGGATCGAGCAGCGAAACCACATCGGAGCCATATTTCCAGACGAAGTCGTGCTTCGCGTTATATAGTTTCGCGTCCCATTCCCCGCTCGCATCTTTCTCCTTGCCGCTCATGCACTCTCCAGTCGGACGGTTAAGTGGCGCATGCTTCCAGCCTGTGGGGGTTAGTGCTTGCAAGGACCAAACCCCACAGGCTGAAGCCTGCGCCACCGAGAACAGTTGCTACTCACTTGTTTTTGAATCCTCATGCCCTTCGTCCGGCCGGAACGCTCCAAAAGCATATTGCACCGCCGCAAGCGCCGCGCACACTGCCGTCTCCGTGCGCAGAATATTCGCTCCGAGCGCAACCTCTACGAATCCACAAGCCGCGGCGGAAGCGAATTCTGCGTCCGTCCATCCGCCTTCAGGCCCGATCGCGATGGCCACGCGTTTTGCATCGTTTTCGCGACGTGGCGCGGCCACGGGCTCGAGTACTTCACGCAAAGGCCTCGCACCGGGTCGCTCGGAGAGCAGCAGTCTTAGCGGAGCCGCTGACGCCCGAAACGCGTCGCACGGTTTCGCGGCGTCCTTCAGGACCGGGATGCGCAAGCGCCGCGCCTGCTGCGCGGATTCGGCAAGGATTCGCTTCCAACGCTCGGCGCGCTTCCGTGCCGCAACAATCAGGCCCTTTTCGCTTCGGTCGGCTGTGAGCGGCGCGATTTCCTCCGCGCTGAGCTCGGTTGCCTTTTCGAGGGCCCACTCGAACCGGTCAAACTTCACAATGGCCAGAAGCAGTTCGATCCGAACACACGCAACTGGAACTGGCAACTGCTCGACGAGCGAGAATCGGACTTCGTCCCGTCCCACGCTCTCTGTCCGCGCCAGCCACACGCATTGCCCGTCGCTCAGTTCGTATAGTTGCCCGGTCTCGGCGCGCAGCACGCGCCCCAGGTGGTGCGCCGCCTCGCCGCGCAGAGTTGCAGATCCCGCCTCAAATCCTTCCACAAAGAATCGCCTTCGCATGTGCCGCTATGTTATATGAATCGGATGGCATCGCGCGCCCAGCCCGCCTGCGCCTCGCTGTACACGGCCCTGTTGACTCTTCTCCTGGTAATTCTCGCGTCCTTTTGTCCGGCGCAACTCGCTGCCCAGGCCCCGCCTCGGCCCTCGCCGCTTCGGCGCGCCGTGATTGTCGACACCGACGCCGGCCCCGATGACCTGATGGCCATCGCGTTTCTGTTGTCCCGCCCTGACGTTCACGTCGAGGCCATCACCATTGCTAATGGGATGGCGCATGTACCGGCGGGGGGAAGAAATGTGCTGCGCCTGCTCGCACTCGCAGGGCGGAACGACATCCCCGTCTTCCTCGGCAGGGAAACCCCTCTCTCTGGAAGCCAGGAATTTCCCGCGGAGTGGCGCAGCTCTTCCGATGAACTCCCCGGAATAAATCTTCCGGACCCAAAGCGTTCCGTCGAGCCGCGCAGCGCGGCAGACTATTTGCTCAAACGTTTATTGGATGCCGCTCACCCGGTACAGTTGCTCGCGCTCGGCCCTCTCACCAACCTCGCCGAAGTATTTTCTCGCACGGCCCGCACGGGCCGGCAACTCGTCCTCCTGGGCGGCGCCGTCCGCGTGTCCGGAAATTTGGGAGACGGCGGAGCTTTCCAGACGAACAACGCGTCCGCCGAATGGAACATGTTTATCGATCCAGCCGCGGCAAAAATCGTGTTCACGTCCGGCGCGCCGATTCTTCTCGTGTCTCTCGACGCGACGCAGCGCGTACCCATGGACATGGCGCTACTGGAGCAATTCAAGTCGCGCGCCAACACGCCGCTCGCAAGCTTCGTGGCCCAAGTGCTCGCCACGGACCGGGAACCGATTCGCCAGGGATACTACTTTGCAAGGGATCCGCTCGCGGCCGCGGCCCTGGTGAATCCCGCGGTCGTCACGTTCCGCCCGCTAGCGATCGAAATCAGCGACAAGCCGGGGGAGTTGGGCCGGACCGTGGAGGTCAAGAATCGCCGCGCCAATGCCCAGGTCGCGATCGACGCGGATGACTTAAGATTTCGCGATGTTTTTATGGCCGCGCTAGGAGTGCGATGAGCGCGTTCGTGCCGTTTTGTAGCGCTCGCCTTAAGGCGAGCACCTGCACGAATCCACAATGCCCACCTGAAGTGTACGGTGCCATGACATACTTTACAGTTTTTTGCGGACGTTGCCAGGACATCCTTTACACCTCGGTTAGAGTTTTGGCCGAGGAGGCTGGAGACGATGCCCTGGAGAACGACCGGCGTGAAAGAACAACGGATGCAGT
>DATNIO010000064.1:0-55564 GCA_035604385.1 Verrucomicrobiia bacterium
CTGGTTTACTCCCCTTTACCCTTTTCTGGTCGCTGCAGTCTTCAAAATCTGGGGAATTTTCAGTGACGAGTCCAGGTTCATCCTGGAGACGTTGAATTGCGTGTTTGGCGCCCTGACCGTGTTCCCCATTTATGGCATCGCGAACAGAGTCTTTGGCAAAAACGTCGCGGCCGGTGCTGCCTGGGCTTGGGTTTTTCTGCCGGCCTCGTTCTTCTTCGCCATCACCTGGATCTGGGACACGGCTCTTGCGGCTCTCTTCCTGGCTTTAATTTTCTGGGCGACCTTGACCATGCGGGAAGCGAACTCCATATGGCCGTGGGCGGGTTACGGAGCGCTTTGGGTGACGGGAGTCTTGATCAATCCGTCGTTGTTATCTCTCTTCCCCTTTTTGGCCGGATGGGCCTTATGGCAATCGCATCGCGGTTCATCTTCCCGGGGCAAGTTTTCTGCGGCAATGCTTCTGGTCTTTGCCATTGGCCTGGTTCCATGGACGGTTCGCAATTATCGCGTATTCGGCAAATTCATCCCGCTACGCTCGAATTTCGGGCTGGAATTGTGGCTTGGCAATAATCCGAATGTGCCGGATACATGGTCGCCGTGGCTGCATCCCGATGACGATCCGGCCGAGTGGGCGAAATACAAACGCATGGGGGAAGTCGAATTCATGGCGGCGAAAGAACACGAGGCTTTCGTTTTCATGAGGACACATCCGGGTGATACTTTGAATTTCATCTTTCGGAGGTTTATGGAGACCTGGCTTGCCGTGACGGAGAGTCCCGCGGACATTTGGGGAAGATCATCGCTCTATCTCAAAGCCATCTTCGCCCTAAACGTCCTGCTATCGTTATTGGCGTGGCTTGGGGCGATGTTTCTCAATCGCAACCGGCATCCGGAAGCCGCCCCATTCGTCATGGTCCTTCTGATCTTCCCGCTTGTTTTTTACTTGACCCACTCGACCCTAAGGTATCGCTTTCCCATGGATCCCATCCTGATCGTGCTCTCGGCTTACAGCGTGGCCCACCTGGTTTCCTTGTTGCGCCGGCGCACTTCGCATGTGCAAGAGAGCGTCACACCGGTAGCGTCGCTCCCGACGAGCTGAATCCGTTTCGCAGCCGACTATCGAATGTTGTACTTTTTGGAGTAATGCCGGAAGGACCGATAGGTCATCTTGAGCAATTCCGCTGCGCGAGTTCCCACGCCGTCGCACGTTTCGAGTGCTGTCAAAATATACGCCTTCTCTAACTCTTGGATGTGTTTTTCGAGATCGATTCCTGCCTCCGGAATTTGGGCATGGCCATTGCCGGATCCGGAAATTGCCGGAACATCTTGTGTCCCCTTGTTGCGGATCTTTTCGGGAAGAACGGCGGCGGAAATCATACTTCCCGTTTCCAAAGCAACGGAACGCTCCATCGTATTCTCAAGCTCGCGCACGTTTCCGGGCCAGTCGTAGGCCTCCAGCAGGCCCATGGCGTCCGGCGTGATCCCCTCGATTGGCTTCTCCATGGTCTTGCGGAACCGCTCCAGAAAGGACCTGGCCATGAGCGGAATATCTTCCCTTCGTTCCCGGAGGGGCGGCAAATGGAAAGGAATAACGCTCAATCGATAGAACAGGTCTTCGCGGAACTCTCCGGCGGCGATGGCTTTGTCGAGATCCTTATTCGTGGCGGCGATTACGCGCACATCAATTTCCGTTTCTTCATTGGAGCCGACCGGCCGAACCTTGCCCTCCTGAAGCACACGGAACAACTTCACCTGCATCGGCAGGCTCATATTTCCAATTTCGTCCAGGAAAAGCG
The DNA here is from genome assembly GCA_035604385.1 of Verrucomicrobiia bacterium. Taxonomy (GTDB): domain Bacteria; phylum Acidobacteriota; class Terriglobia; order Acidiferrales; family UBA7541; genus Palsa-360. The sequence goes on from DATNIO010000064.1 coordinate 1,797, forward strand.
TCCCGCCGTGGGCCCCTCGAAACAGGCCTTGCCGATTCTCGTTGGCTCCCGTGAAGGCTCCCTTGACGTAACCGAACAGCTCGGATTCCAGAAGGGTTTCCGGAAAAGCACCGCAATTGATGGTGATGAAAGGCGCCTTGCTGCGAGCGCTGTTTTCGTGGATCGCGCGGGCGACGAGTTCCTTGCCCGTGCCGGTCTCTCCCGTAATCAAGACGCGGCTGGTTTGAGGAGCGACGGTCACGATCATGTCAAAGATCGCGCGCATCTTCGCGCTGTGGCCGATGATGTTGTCCTGGCCCGTCAGGCGGCGCAACTCGCGCCGCAAGTAGCCGGCCTCGCTCTTGAGGCGCAGGGTTTCGTCCACCTGGCGCACGGCGCGGCGCAGTTGATCGACGAGGTCATGGTCCTTGATTACGTAACGGTCCGCTCCGGCATTGATCGCGGCAATCGCGGTCTCCACCGTGGGCACGCCGGTAATGAGGAGAAAATAACTCGACGGCGATATTTCCTTGCAGAATTGAAGCAGGTCGACGCCGGTGGTATCCGGCATGCGGATATCGGAAATCACGATATCGAAAATCTGAGATTCGAGCTTTCGGCGCGCGGCCTCGCCGTTCAAGGCCACTTCGACGCGATGCCCTTCCTTGCGAAAGGTGATCTCCAGCAATTCGCAAATGGACCGCTCGTCATCGACAACCAGAATATGTGCCATGCGACTACTTCCTTCCAGAGCGCGGGCGTCAGGCGACGCGAGGCAAATCCACGGTAAATTCGGCTCCCTTGTCTTTTTCGGAGAACACGCTGACGCGCCCGCTGTGCGCCTGCACGATCTGATACACGATGGCGAGCCCCAGGCCCGTGCCTCCCTCAAAATTGGATTGCAAAGGCTCGAAGATTTTCGCGCGCTGCCTCGGGTCGAGGCCCATGCCCGTGTCGCGGAACCGGATGCGGACCCAGAAAGGGGCGGCTTCCAGAGACACGGTTAAAACTCCTCCGCCCGGCATGGCGCGCAGAGCGTTGTCGGACAAATTCCAAAACACTTGCTTGATGCGGTTGCGATCGACTCGAACGCGAACCTCGGTCCCCGTAAACGACCTGTCGATGCGATACTTTCCATCGACCTGGGGGTTGCGTTCCAAAAGCGTCAGGGTCTCGTCCAAAAGAATCGAAACATCTTCTTCCGAAAAGTCGTAGGTTTTTTCGCGCGAATAATTCAGGAACTCGGTAATGATTTTGTTCAAGCGCTCCGATTCCCGGCTCACAATGCCCACCAGGTGCTGCTCATCCTCTTCCAGCGGCACCAGGCGTCCCAATTCCTTGACGGCCCCCGCCATGGCCGTCAACGGCTGGCGGATTTCGTGCGCGATCGCCGCGGAGAGGCGTCCGAGCGCCGCCATGCGTTCTTTCGTGGCTACTTCCTGCTCGAGGCGTTTCAGGTCCGTGAGGTCCTGAAAATTGAACACGTAACCGGTCGTGCGGCGCTCTCCCGTGCGCAGCGGGGACACCGATATGCCGATGAATCGCTGTTGGCCATCCGGCGTCATGAAATCCACTTCGCGCCTTTGGGGAAGCTTGCCGTCTTCAGTCATCTCGCCGGGAAGCCAGAAGGAGGGCCACACATCCTGCATCGGAGTCCCCTTCACCCTGCCAAATTGGCTTCCTGTAATTTCCTCTCCCGTCCGGTTCAGCAAAAGTATTCGGCCTTCCAGGTCCGTCGTAAGGAGGCCGCCGCGCATGGAGTGAATAATGTCCTCGTTGAATGCCTGGAGGTCCTGTAGTTCCCCGCGCTTGACTTCAAGTTCCGCGCTGTGACGGCGCAGACTTTGCGCCAAAAGGCTGGAGAGGTAGGCCACGGCCATGAAATAAAACAAATTGCTGAAGATCCAGGTCTGCAGTTGGCGGCCGCTGGGCACGGCTATCTGCATGCGCGGCAGGAAATTGTAGTAGACGAGCTCGGCCAGGCCTCCGATCAAAATGAAGCTCAGCCCCGCCACCATGAAAGTGGCTTTGCGGGAAAATAAAATACTTGCGACGATGATGGCGAGCGGGTAGAGCCAAACGAAGTAGCTGTCCTGCGTCCCGGTCAGATAGATCAGGCAGGTCACGACGAGCAGATCAAAGACTAATTGAACGCCGGCATGCCATGAGGCCACGGGCATCCAGCGCATCAAAATCGTGTAAACGATCGCCAGGGTGTACCACAGGATCATCAGGGGAATGAAATAGCGCGTCGAAACTTCGAGCTGGCTGGTCTTGCCGAGTACGATCACGAGGGCGAGCAGAAGGGTAATCAGGAAAAAGCGGACGCGGGAAAGCCAACTGAGCCACGCTGCGACATTTTGCGTCAGTTCCATTGGAGACGAGCTTGTCAGCCAGCGTCCTTTGCGCGTTTGAAAATTTCCGTCAGACTCGAGCCGGGGAGAGTTGGAGGGCGATCGGCCTTGGACCGCCCTCCCCATCTTTAAGACCGCTCAACATTTCTTCTGCGCGCCTCTAGTGGGCCTTGCTAAGTTGTCCGATCAGCGAGAACAGCGGCAAATACATGGAGATCACGATGCCGCCCACCACAAGGCCTAGGATCACGATCATCATCGGTTCCATGGCCGCCAACAGGTCTTTTACCGCCGCGTCGACCTCATCCTCATAGAAGTCGGCGATCTTTTGGAGCATCGCATCCATGGCGCCCGTTTGTTCGCCGACTCCGATCATCTGCGTAACCATCCCCGGGAAGACATTGGTCTCTTTGAGCGGATCGGAAAGGTTGCGGCCTGCTTCCAGGCCTTTGCGAACTTCCATGAGCGACTTCTCGATCACCGCGTTTCCGGCCGTTCTCGCCGTAATTTCCAATCCTTCGAGGATGGGGACGCCGCTCGAGATCAGCGTGCCGAGCGTCCGCGTAAATCGCGCCACCGCGATCTTGCGGAGCAGAATTCCCATCAAGGGTAATTTGAGAAGTGTTCGATCGATAGCCATTCGGCCGACCGGGGTCCCATACCACACCTTCATGCCGATGATGCCCCCGATGAAGGCAACCAGGATCAGGAAGCCGAAGATACTGCCCACGAAATTGCTGAGGCCGATGACGATTCGGGTAGGCAGCGGGAGGTCAACGCCCAAGCCAAGGAACAGAGTCGCGAAAATCGGCACCACCTTCCACAACAACAAGACGATCACGCCGGCGGCAACCGACAAGACGGCGATGGGGTATACCATCGCGGATTTCACGGCGCGCTTCAATTTGACGTTCTTCTCGATGTACGAAGAAAGGCGTTGCAGAATAGTGTCGAGAATACCGCCTGTCTCGCCCGCCTCGACGAGGTTTACATAAAGGGCGTCAAAAACTTTTTCGTACTGGCGCATGGCTGCGGAAAGCGTCGACCCGCCTTCCACCGCCGAACGCGTACCGGTCAGGACCTTTTGAAAGACTTTGTTTTCCTGTTGCCCAGCCAGAATTTCCAGGCACTGCACGAGGGGCAGCCCAGCGTCGATCATCACCGAGAATTGCCGCGTGAAGACGGCCAATTCCTTGGAATCGACGCCTCCGCCAAACGTCGGCAAGCTAAATTCCTTGCCCTTCTCCGACATCTTGGTGACGTTGATCTGCTTGCGCTTGAGACTGTTGATGAGTTCCATCTTGCTCGCGGCCGCCAACTCTCCGCTGACGCTGGTCCCGTCGCGATTGGTGCCTCGATATGTGAAAACTGGCATCGTCCTTCCCTCCTAAGAATTCATCCTGCCCGATCCTCTTCCGACACATCGGAGACGGCAGTTACATTATTGGGGCGGGCTGCCCTTCGTGCCTCAAGATAAACAAGTACAGCCCGCGCCCGTTGTTAGCGTCGAACCGGGGCAGGCGCGCGCGAGGCGGGCGATGTCACACCCGTCACTCCCCGATTGATCATATCCTGTAGCTCCTCAGGATTTGACGACCGCGACAATGCGATTTCCAAAGTGATTAACTTCGCGTAATAGGCGTTCGCCAAGCCCTGGTTAAAGGTCTGCATACCGGACGTGCCCGTTCCGGTCTGCATGGCGGAATAAATCTGGTGAATTTTGTCCTCGCGGATCAGGTTGCGGATGGCGGGATTGGGGATGAGAACCTCCAGAACCATCACCCGCCCGCGCCCATCCACCCGCGGCAGAAGCGACTGGCAAAGGACTCCTTCGAGCACCATGGAAAGCTGGGCGCGAATCTGGGGCTGCTGATAGGACGGGAACACGTCCACGATACGGTTGATGGTGGAAATGGCGGAATTGGTGTGCAGGGTCGCGAAGGTCAAGTGGCCCGTTTCGGCGATGCGCAAGGCGGATTCAATGGTTTCGAGGTCGCGCATTTCACCGATCAGGACGACGTCGGGGTCTTCGCGGAGCGCCGCGCGCAGCGAATTGGCGAAGGAATGCGTGTCCGAGTGGACTTCGCGCTGGTTCACGAGGCAGCGCTTGTGATTGTGGAGAAATTCGATCGGGTCCTCGATCGTGATCATGTGCTCTTCGTGCTCGCTGTTGATCTTGTCCAGCATCGCGGCGAGCGTCGTGGACTTGCCCGATCCGGTCGGGCCAGTGACCAGCACCAGGCCGCGGGGCTTGTCGCACAATCCCTTAACGATGGCGGGAAGCCCGAGCGCATCGAAATTTTTGATCTCCCAGGGAATCGTGCGGAAGACGGCTCCCACGGCGCCCCGCTGTTGAAACAGGTTGCCGCGAAAACGGGCCAGATTTTTCAGACCGAAGGAGAAGTCTAGTTCCAAGTTTTCCTCGAACCTGTGCTTCTGCGCGTCGGTCAGCACGCTGTAGGCAAGGGCCTTGGTGTCCGCCGCCGTCAGCGGCGCCATATCCAGGGGCTTCAGTTTTCCGTGGACGCGGACCCGGGGCGCGCTGTTGGTGGTGATATGCAAATCGCTGCCCCCGAGCTCAATCATTTTTTTCAGCAATTCACTGAGTGTAATTCCTGACATCGTTTCACCTTTCCTACAACACCGTTTCCCGAACCACTTCCTCGATGGTCGTCATTCCCAGCGCGACCTTGGTCAGGCCGCTGCGGCGCAATGTGAGCATTCCGTTATCCGTGGCTTTCTTCTTCAATTCGAGCGCGGACGCGCCGACCAAAATCAATTCCCGCAATTCGTCGTTGATCTCCATGACTTCGTAAAGGCCCACGCGTCCCTTGTACCCGGTCTTGTTGCACGTTCCGCAGCCCTTGCCGACGAAGATCTCCGTGGTCTTGAGCTCCTCTTGCGTGTATCCGGCGTCGAGCATGGCTTGCTCGGGAACCTTCAACACTTCCTTGCAGTTCGAGCAAATCCTTCGCACCAGCCGCTGCGCGCAAATCAGGTTTACCGAAGTGGCCACGAGAAACGGCTCGATGCCCATATTCATTAATCGGCTGATTGTCGACGGAGCATCATTGGTGTGCAGGGTGGAAAGCACCAAGTGGCCCGTGAGCGCGGCCTTCACGGCGATTTCCGCGGTTTCAAAGTCGCGGATTTCGCCCACCAGAATGATGTTGGGATCTTGCCGCAGGAACGCGCGCAAGGCCGCCGCGAAATTCAGCCCGATCTGGTCCTTCATCTGGACCTGGTTGACTCCCGCGAGCTGGAACTCGACAGGATCTTCCGCCGTCATGATGTTAGTTTCGGGAGTATTCAGACGTGCGATGGAAGAATAAAGTGTGTTCGTCTTGCCGGAACCGGTCGGCCCGGTCACCAGCACCATTCCATAAGGACGAAGAATGGCGCGCTCGAATTTGGTCAGGGACTCCTGCTCGAAACCGAGCTTGGTCATGTCCAGCCGCAGATTCTCTTTGTCGAGCAACCGCATGACGATCTTTTCGCCATAGAGCGCCGGGATCGTGGAAACGCGGAAGTCGAGATCCTTGATTTTGCCTTCCTTGCGGTACTTGATCATGATGCGGCCGTCTTGCGGCAACCGCTTTTCGCTGATGTCCAGCTTGGCCATGATCTTGACGCGGCTGATAATCGCGTCGCGAAGCTTCATCGGCGGAGTCATGACCGCTTGCAGAATTCCGTCAATCCGGAAGCGCACGCGGACTTCTTTTTCGTAAGGCTCGATGTGAATGTCGCTCGCGCCGCGCTTGACCGCATCGGTCAGGATCAGGTTCACCAGCTTAATGATGGGCGCTTCCTCGGCCGCGCGTTCCAGCTCGGCGAGGTTCATTTCCTGTTCTTCGGCGGCGAGTTCGAGGTCTGCGTTTTCCTCGCCGGAAAGGTCCTTCATCACCTTGGTGAGTTCTTCTTCGCTCTGCGCCTCGCCGTAGAATTTCGAAATGGCCTCCGCAATCGCCGTCTCGGAGGCCACGACCGGTTCGACGTTGAAACCGGTCATGAACTTGATGTCATCCATCGCGAACACGTTGGTCGGATCGGTCATCGCAATGGTCAGCGTCGAGCCGACCCGCGAGAGCGGGACAATTTGGTAGCGCACCGCCGTGTCTTGTGGGATCAGCTTGATGACGTTGGCGTCGACCTCGTAAAACTTCAGATTGATGGAGGGAACCCCGTACTGGCGGGAAAGCACACCCGTAATCTCATCATCACTGATGAAGCCGAGCTTCATCAGGCACGTCCCCAACCTGCCGCCGCTTGCCTTTTGATGTTCCAGGGCCTGCCGGAGCTGGTCGGCCGTGATCAAGTTTTCCTTGATCAGAATTTCGCCAAGCCGGGATGACATTAGATTGAGGACTCCCCGGGGCATCCACACCCCCGGTAAGATTAAATTAGCAGATAGATGAGAATGGCCATTGCCACATTTTGGCGAGTCGTACTGAAACGGACACTACGAGGTCACCTGTCCTTAGGTACAGGCAAGTTGGTCCCACCTGCAAGACCTTGTCTTGACTAGACGTACGGCGACCGCTATCTTCCGAAGGAATGGCAAAAGCAATCGGCAAGGTAGAAAAAGAGTATGTGCCGGTGAGAGACAGCAGGCGGAAGAGGCTCGCCCCGCCGAGTTTGGCCATCGCGGTCCAGCTGATTCCTCCCTGTGGCGAACTATTGCGCTACTATGAAGCGATGTCCGGAGCGCTGGGCCCGATGCGCTGGTGGCCGGCCAAAACACCATTTGAAGTGATTGTGGGGGCAATCCTGACCCAAAGTACCGCATGGGGGAACGTCGAGCGCGCCATCGCCAATTTGCGGTCGGCGCGGGTGCTGACTCCTTCGGCGATGCTGCGCGTGCGAACTCCGCAGCTCGCTGCGCTGGTGCGGCCGTCGGGTTACTTCCGGCAAAAAGCGAAAAAATTGAAAGCCTTCGTTCGTTTTCTGCAAACCGGGTATGGGGGGTCGCTGCGGCGCATGTTCCAGACGCCAACGTTGGAGCTGCGCGAAAAACTTCTGGCCGTCCACGGCATCGGACCGGAAACCGCCGACTCCATCTTGCTGTACGCCGGAAACCATCCCGTATTTGTGGTCGATGCTTACACGCACAGAATATTCGGACGCCACGGGATCACCGATGGCAAGGCGGAGTATGAAAAAGTTCGCGCCTTCATTGAAACTTCGATTCCGCGCCAGCCGGAATTGTTCAATGAATTTCACGCGCTGATCGTGAACACGGGAAAAAACTGGTGCCGGAAAGGCGCCCCTCGCTGTGAGGGCTGCCCGCTTCGTTCCCTGCTGCCGGCAAACTCTCCGCTTTCCATTTCTACCGAGATCGTGCGCGAAGTAACTTCGCTTTCGGGGAGCCTGGCGTGAGCACGAGCCGCAAATCGCAGGTCTTGCTTGCCATCGGCGGCGTGACCTTCGTGTTCCTGCTCGCGGGAGTATTCACGCTGGGATCGCTGACGCTTCCTTTTGAGCCGACCGATCAGGTCGTTCTCTATGCGTTGTCCATGTTCCTTGTGGCGGCTTTGGTCGTGTTTCTGTTTATCCTGGCGCGCACGCTGGTGCGGCTGGCTGCGGAGAGGATGGCGCACAAGCCGGGCTCACGTTTCAAAACGAAAATGGTTCTGGGAGCGATCGCGGTCTCGTTCCTTCCGGTCATCGTTTTGTTTTTCGTGAGCTACGCATTGCTGAATCGCACGCTGGTGCTGTGGTTTCCGCGCCCCCTGGAAATCGCGACCGAATCCAGCCGCTCCCTGGTCAACGAATTGAGCCGCGCCGATGCCGAACGCATGTCGGGGATTGCCAAGGAAGTGGCGGGAACCACGGCCGGCGACACCGCTCGAGACACGATGCACGCGTTCGATCAGACCTTCGCGCGAGGAGCAGACCTGGCCTGGGAAGTGAATGACAGCGGCCATCCTTTCGCCGTTGCCGTGAATCCCAATCTTAAATTTGAGCCGCCCCACAACGGGTCCGAGACGAATTCCAGACCGAACCCGCCTACGCTGGTCCGGCAAATGCCCGGTGGCGCGGAGCTCTGGGAATACGGCGGCAAGATCTTTCTAGCTGGCCGGGCCAAGACGGCAAATGGTAATCTTCTGGCAGGACGAATCGTTCCCGACGATTTTCAGGAACGAATCAAGGAGATCGAAACTCAGACAGCCGCCTACGAGCAGCAACGCCAGCACTTGCGCACGTACAAGAATCAAATGCTGGCCACTCTGCTGCTCTTCACCATCCTCTTGATGTTTGCCGCGACGTGGGCCGCGTTTTTCCTATCCAAGCAAGTCACCGTACCCATTCAGGCGCTGGCACAGGCGACGCAAGAGATCATCGAAGGCAATTACGAAACTCGAGTCAACGTGCAAGCGAAAGACGAGCTGGAGACTCTCGTCCGTTCGTTCAACCGCATGACCGAACAACTTGGTGACAGCCGGCGGCAGATCGACATCTTCACGCAGAACTTGCAGCAGGCAGTGCAAGAGCTGGAGCGGCGCCGCACGCTGATGGAAACGATCCTCGAAAATATTCCGACGGGCGTGATTTCCGTGGATGAGACGGAAACGATCCGGCGCGTAAATCCGGCCGCCGTCCGCATGTTTGGCGAGGGGTCCCGGCAGGCGATGAACTTCGTGCAACTTCTGGGAGAAGAGACAGCGCACGCCGTGCACGTTCTGATGCGGCGTTCGCTTCGCCTCGGCACCGCGACGCAGGAGCTGGAATTTTCCGCTGCGGGGCGGCTGTTGCGGGCGGCGGTGACGGTGAGTTCGCTGGGCCCGCGCCGGTCGAATCGCGGTTACGTCGTGGTGGTGGATGACCTGACCGACCTGCTTCGCGCGCAGAAAGCGGCGGCTTGGCAGGAAGTGGCGCAGCGCATCGCTCACGAAATCAAGAACCCGCTCACGCCGATTCAGCTTTCTTCGCAGCGATTGTCCCGCTACCTGGAGCGGCATCGCGAAAATCCACCGAAGAATGAACCGCCGGAACTCGTGCGGCTGGTGGGCGAGTGTTCGAGCTTGATCGAACGCGAGGTCCGCGTGCTGGAATCCCTGGTCGGAGAATTCTCGCAATTTGCGCGGTTCCCCACCGCCAAGCTCTCGCCAGCTTCGCCGAACGAAATTGTGAATGAAGCGCTGTCTGTTTTCGACGGACGGCTGGAAGGGATTCGTGTGCGAAGGGATCTGGCGCCCGGTCTGCCCGTTATCCGCGCCGATGGCGAACAGTTGCGGCGCGTCCTCGTCAATCTGATCGACAATGCCGCGGAATCGATGGAAGGCTCGTCGGTAAAGGAAATGCTCTTGTGCACGCGGTTCAACAGCGATCGCGAAATCGTCGAGATCATCGTTGCTGACAGCGGCCACGGAATTTCGCCGGAAGATAAGGACCGCCTCTTTCTGCCTCACTTCTCAACCAAGGATCGCGGCACGGGGCTTGGCCTCGCGATTGCCAGCCGCATCATGGCCGAGCACCACGGCTCGATCCGCGTCGAGGACAATTTGCCGACCGGCGCGAAATTTATTCTTCAGCTTCCCATGGCGGAGGTCGCATCGGCCCCGATGTCCCCGCGCATCGGATAATTTTTCTCCTTACTTTCATGGCAAATTCCATTCTCATTGTGGATGACGAGCAAGGCATACGGGAAGCGCTCTCGTCGATCCTGTCCGACGAAGGATACGAATCGCTGGCCGTATCTTCCGGCGAAGAATGTCTCTCGCTGCTCGAGAAACGCTCCATCGATCTGGTCCTGCTGGATGTGTGGCTGGATGGAATCGACGGCCTCGACACGTTGGAGCGCATTCGCAAGAACGGCGTGGACGCCATGGTCGTCATGATTTCCGGGCACGCCAGCATCGAAACCGCCGTGCGCGCGACAAAGCTTGGCGCATTTGATTTCATCGAGAAACCGCTCTCGCTGGAAAAGGTCATTCTCGTCATTAAGAATGCGCTCGAAGTTCATCGTCTGGCGCAGGAAAACCGCCAGCTCCGCGAGGAGCTCGGGGGACGCACGCAGTTGCAAGGGGATACCGTCCCGATGCGCGCTTTGCGCCAACAGATCGCGCTGACGGCTCCCACGAACGGGCGCGTTTTGATCTACGGGGAAAGCGGCACGGGCAAGGAACTTGTCGCGAGGGCACTTCACGCCGCGAGCCTGCGCGCTGACCGGGCATTTGTCGAAGTCAATTGCGCGGCGATTCCCGAGGAACTCATCGAATCCGAGCTGTTTGGTCACGTGAAAGGCAGCTTCACCGGGGCGACCGAGAACAAAGTCGGGAAATTTGAGAAGGCCGATGGAGGGACGCTCTTCCTTGACGAAGTCGCCGATATGAGCCTGCGCACCCAAGCCAAGGTGCTTCGCGTGCTGGAGGAGCAGCGCCTCGAGCCGGTCGGCTCCAATCAAACGGTGAGCGTCGACGTGCGCGTGATCGCCGCGACCAACAAGACACTGGAAGACGAGATTGCCCGCGGCCGGTTTCGCGAGGACCTTTTTTACCGCCTCAACGTGATTCCCTTCACCCTGCCGCCGCTGCGCGAGCGCATCGAGGACGTTCCGATCCTGGCGCGCTATTTCATGCTGGAATTCGCCGCCGCGTACGGCCGCAAGCCCAAGGAGATCAGCGACGCCGCTCTCGGCGTCATGGCGCGCTATCACTGGCCGGGAAACGTCCGCGAACTGCGCAACCTGATCGAACGCCTGGTCATCGTGGTCCCGCAGGACAAGATCGAGCCACTGCATCTACCTCCGGAACTTTTCCGGGCCAGTTCGCGCATGGCCCAGCAGCCGAACGCGACGCTTCACGAGGCGCGCAGCGCGTACGAGAGGGAATTTATTCTGCGCAAGCTCGAGGAAAATCAGTGGCACATGACGCGCACAGCGGAAGCGCTGGGCCTCGAGCGCAGCCATCTGTACCGCCGCATGCGCTCGCTCGGGATTAAGACGGAAGAGTAGGGCTCACATGGATCTTGCCCGGTCCGGCAGGCGCCAGACCGGGCAGGCTGTTTGCTAAACCGATTTCTATGGGGCGGGCGTCCGTTGGACCAACTCGATGCGGGTGCCCCACGGATCAGTGATATACGTGATCATTACGCCAGCCGCCTCGATCTTGCGGACTGGCTCATCCAGCTTGATGCCCTCTGCTTCGATCTTCTTGACAAAGGACTGTAGGTCCTTGACGTCGAAGCCGATGTGGTCGAGCACGCGTCCCTTGGTAGGAGCCTGCGCGGTGTCGGCCTTGGCAAAGCGGAGCTGACCACCCGGGATATCCACAACCGGGGCATTGTTGCGTGTGCCCGGCTTTCCGCCAAACGTCTCCACATACCAGGCCTGGGCTTTGGGAATCTCTGCTTCCGGAAGGGAGAAGTGTATGTGCTCATGCCGGATGGGCATGGTCTGGGTCTTGTCTTCCAGGATTTCGATGCGCACGCCGTCCGGCGTCACGACAAAGGCCTGATCCAGCCGGTTATTGGTGCCCGGCAGCACGGGAACGCCATTGGCCTTCCACTTGGCCACCTGCTCCTGGACGTTGTTCACGATGAACCCGACATGGTTCACCACTGATCCGACCGATTCCCCCGATCCCGGCACATTCCCCAGGGTCAAATTGATGCGAATGCCTGGGAACGAGACGGTCTCGTTGCCGCCCGGGAGCGGCGTGCCGCCCATCGCGAGGAAGATCTTTTTGTTAGCCTGAACGTCGCGCGAAGCGAAGTGCCAGTGACCCATGGTCACGCCCGCTTCGTTGAACGGAGCCAATTGCGCGGCGCTTGTCCCGGTGGCCAGCATCAACGCAAGCCACAAACCAGCGATCAAAGCTTTCATGGATGCCTCCCTGTTGTGCCGGCATTCGACCCTAAGCCGGCGCTGATTCGTGCAAACCGGAATTTCCCGTACGACCGCTCCGGCAGGCGCAATGATATGCGCGTTTGCCTAAGTTGGAGCATTTTTTTTGCGGCTCGAGCCCCCGTGTCCCCTCGGCCTCAGTTTCCGCCATCGACAGTCAGTCGATAAAAGAGGTGGCTCGCATTCCCGTCCGGCGGGATCCCAAAAGGAACATTACGGCGATGCTGCCCCGACAATACATTCTTGCCGCAAGGTCCCGTCGTCTTCTCGGAATGTGGATTTTGGAGCCTCGCAGGGGCAAATTCCCACATTCCGAGAATCCCGGTGGTCTCAATGGGTCGATGCAACACTTGCCCAAAGTCCTCTCGTAGGGGTCTAGGAGGCTGATTTCGTTCGCGGGCATCAATTCCAACAAAACAAAAGCCCTGCTCAGGTTCTGATTGAGTCCTGTCGCACAAATTGATTCTCGATTGGAAGTATTGTCAGATCAACTCGTTATATGGTGTTGCATCGACCAGTTGAGCTGGCACCGTTTATCAGGACCTATCGTGAATTTGGAACTGGAAGCCGATCATTCTCGACGGTGTCTCCCCTCTCAATCGCCGCGATGATCTCTCTGAAGGACATCTGCGAGGTCTGCCACGGCAATGATTCCTAATGATTCGTGGTTTTATACCGTCATGGCCGGGAATGTCCGTTATTTCAACTTAGCTTTTGGAACGTTGGCCCGGATAATTTCGCGGAATCGAATCATATCTTCGGTGCTGGAAAAGCATCGCTTGGGAACGATATGGAATAGCGCACCAGTTACGAACATAAAGAATGCTCCCGAAACTTCACGTACCTCTAGGAAAGCAGTCCAATTAAGGTCGCTCGAACCTGTTGAACCCTCAATATGCATGCCACTATCTGTAACGAGGTATTTGAAACCACTTGACCTTCGAGGATCGCGAAATGTTTTCGCTGCATTGATTAAGGAGGTGACCGGGACAATCAGCAGGAATACCCAAGAGAGCGTGAATAAGGGTTTGACGTTCAGTGCCAAATTCGTCCAGCGATCATCAGGCGGATCAAAACTGCTGGCATGGATCAAGGCGAGTCCAGTCAGAATGAAAATCAGTAACGCGATTAGCAACATGAATCTCAGTTTGTGGAGGGAATATTTGAGAAATGCAGAATAGAGTTCTCCGAAACGAGCTTGAACTGTTAGGTCAATTGCGTTCGGGGTAGTCATTGTAACGGCGGAGTTTAGCACTCAGCTTTCCGTGCTTCAATGGGAGGAAACCAGTTGCGAGCTGTTGCTTTCGCGCCAAGTCCCGAGAAGTCGGCTTATCGGAACTTGGCACAACATTCCGATAACGCTACTGTCCGGCTTCGAGCCTTGTAGTCATCAACCCAACTTTTTCGATGCCTGAGCTGCGCATGATATCGATAGCACGCGCAACATCGAAGAACTTTACGACGTCTTCACTCTGCACGAATGCGACCTTCTCAGCACGCTCTTTGAAAACGTCGGACAAACGCACGCCGAGAGAATCCCACGTGGCATCTTCTTCATTGATCTTCAATTTTCCCGTATCAAATACCTGCACGACAATCGTCTTGATCATGGGCCCTGGGCTTGGCGTGTCTTTCTTTGCTGATTGCGGGATTGCCGCATCCAGGCCCTTCGGCGTGAGCGGTGTGATCACCATGAAAATAATGATCAGCACCAGCAATATGTCGATCAGGGGAACAACGTTCATCGCCGCCATCGAACTGCTCTTCGCTCCAACGTCAATTCCCATAGTCGTCTCCTTCCCGCCAGATACCGCGATGCGATAAGACTCGGATGTCCCGCAGTGACGCCTCGAAATGAGCGCCGTCACACATTTGGACACCAATGAGAATCGGCTGGTTCCCAGTAGTCCACACATCCTGATAAGTCCTGACGGCTCGACTGGCACGTTTTTTCTGTTGATGGTGGATTTGAGTGCTCCCGTGGGAGCTTCGAGCCAAGGAAAGGAACTACAACTGGAAAACTGAGATGGGAAATGGTGGCGCAACCTCAACTCACGCAAGCCGCGCGGCTGGAATAAGGTTTCGACAAGTTGCACCGATGGACCTACTCACTGGAAGGCAGAATCGCCTGGACCCCAAAAGTCTCATGATCGAATATCTCTTCGCAGAATCGTTCCACTTCCCTGTCGCTCGGCGGCCTCAGGCGAAAAGTTCTCTGCGCGGTCCAAGCTTTCGTGAACGCCTTAGGGTCGTCCAGAGTCATGTCCAGGTTCAGCGTGCCGGCGTCGGCGCGGCGGAAGCGCTCGACCACGTGCAACTGATCGCTGTGCGTGTGGCCCATCCGATCGATCCAATTGCCGTCTTTGATGCCGACGGTATCGACGACGAGCGTGTCACCTTCCCAATGTCCAATCGAGTGGCCCATCCAGGAGAGCTGCAAATTCTTGGGATGGTCGCGCCCGTCGGTATAGACCTGGCGCACATCGCGCCCGAACAGGATGAGCACTCGCCCAGGAACCTGCACGATCTGCATCTCGGCGCCCACGAAGGCATAGACGCGCAAGGGACCGGGTGGAAGGCAGGCGTAGGCCGGGTCGTTGGAATCCTCAAAATTATTGGGGCCAAACGAAGGCTTGCTGGCCTTAAATTGTTCTATTGCCCACGGAGTCATGGGAACATCCGGGCCGGCAAGGGCGTAGTTATACCAACCGACGCCGCGAGGCGCACGATTCAGCCAAATTCCCGACAGCCCTGAGGCAGGCGCTTCCACCTGGCTGTTCGCCGCCTCCGGCTTATCGCCGGTCTGTGCGTATGTGCCCATGCAGAACGACAGCGACGCCAAAACAAGAGCCGAGCCCAACGAAAAACTTCGCATTTGGAAACTCCTTCCAAGATGCTAAGGCATTCCTTCGAAGTGAATCGACGACCCGCGTGCACGTCACGTTTGGCTGCGCATCCGACAATGGATTCGCACCGCGAAGGGACGCGCGACACCTTCGGCCGTGAGAATCCATGTACGCCGTATGACTTGCGGTTAGCGCTGCGCTGGCTGTGCCGGCGCCGCGGGTGGCGCTCCCCGGCCATTGCGCGGCGGCAGTTTTTCCGCGAGCGGAGGCTGCGGCCCGAGCACGGCCGTGAGTGCCGCGTTGGCGCACTCTTCGTCCAATCCCGAGCCACCCACGCCGATGGAGCCGATTAGAACGTTATCCACGACGATCGGCAGGCCGCCGGACACCCAGTAGGCATCGAACTTGATGCGCGTGAGCTCGCCGGTAATATCGTCCGCGTAGCGATTGGCGGCCGCATGCGTGGAACCGTGCGTCTTGAGAGCGGTCTGCGCCTTCCACAAAGCCGTCTCGACGTTCACGGGATTTTGCCCGTCCATGCGATGGGCGACCACCACTTGTCCGGACGGAGCGAGGATGAAAACACTCACGGCAATCTTGTTCTGCGCCGCAAAATCCAGGCACGCCTTGGTGATTTTCTCCGCGGTATCCGCCGATATCTCTTCCTGGGTCATGGCCTTCTTGGCCGCGTCGCCAGTGACGACGAATTTCTGCAGATTGCCTTGCGCCGAAGCGGTGCCGACTCCGAGCGCGAATGCCGCCGAGCCGAGCAAAACGAGTAGAGCCGTGCTGGTTTGTCCCCTCATGGTTGATTCCTCCTTGTTCGCGAAAAAACGCTGCGGGAAATCCGTCTTCACCGTGGATTGAGGACGTTGGGCCTGCGGAAATGGTTACACGGAAGCGTCGTCAGCGTCCCAGGCGCGGTAAAGTGCGGCCACTCTACAAAACTTCCGCCTTGCATGCAAGCGTCCGCGGGGCTAGCAGACTCTAAGCTATTCTTTTCGCCAACCACAATTCGGAATGTGGCCTTGTGGTGTGTCGTCAAACTCGGTCAAAGAGAAGACCGATTTCCTTCCTGGCCCTGCGGAACATGCTGCAGATGGCACGCACGACCCAACGAATCAGAACGAGGATCAGCAGCACAAAGGCGAGGGCGATCGTCGCGGCCAAATAAGGATGCCTTGTGGCAAACCAGGTAAGGAACACAGCGAGCGCGTCTTCCCCCAGGCTCAACGTGATATTGGAAAAAGGTTCCGGATAGGGAGTCAAGGCCGCACGAACGGCGGTCTTGCCGCCGTGTGCCACCAGTGCAATTCCGCCTCCCAACAGTGTAGCAAGCAAGTGCATTCCTGGAGAGAGCTGGGCCGTGGCGGCATAGGCGAGCAGCGTGGCTACTGGAACCCGCACGAACGTATGCAGAGCGTTCCACAGCAGATCAAAAACAGGAAATTTGTCCGCGAAGAACTCCATCAGGAAGAGGATGGCCGAGCACCCAATCACCCACCAACTGGAGAGTAAGTGTAAAGCTGGTGGCAGTGGGATCACCCCGGCATGCGCTAAAATACCCAGCGTGGCCACCGTGGCGTACACGTTCAGGCCGGCGGCGAAGCTGGTTGCCGTCAGGACGGCGAAGAGTTCGTTGGAGGAAATCTTCACGGCGCCTAGTATCTTAAGCCAGTTAGTGACCGTACTGCACTCATCATGCGCTCACATTCCGGGCGGAACTTCGCGGCTGATCTTGTCGAAGAAATTGGAGATGAACCAAACGGCTGCCCGCCCTAAAAACGGGCGGCTTCTACAAAACCCAGCAGCCTCGAAGGAGAACGGTTTTGTAGCGGCCGTTCCGTCACGTGAATTTCGGGACGGAACGGGCATCTTCGCGGTCAAACTGAGTCTCCGCCCGCAACAGTCTGTCCTAGCGATGGGGCTCAAATTGGGTGTATAAGGGGAGCACTGGAAGCTTGTGCGCGGGCCCGATCCTCAACGGAAAAATGGAGGTGAGATGTGAACGGCAAACTCCGGGTCATTTTTTTCCTAGGGCTGGCCGTATCTATTTTCTGCTCGCCGCTCGCCGCGCATCATGGCGGGGCGGCATACGACTCGGACAAAAAGGTCACGGTCAAGGGAACTGTCACGGATTGGCTGTGGTCCAATCCCCATTGCATACTTCAGTTCGACGCAAATGATGAGAGCGGGCAAGCCGTGCATTGGGTCACAGAGACGGAAAATCCGTCCAGCATGATTCGCAGTGGCTGGACCAAGGACTCCATCAAAGTGGGAGACGAAATTAGTGTCATGCTGGTGCCGTCCAAGACTGCCGCGCACGTTGGGCGCATTGTCGAGGTCACGCTCCCTGACGGCCACAAACTGCAAGGCCGGGGATATACGCCAGCGCCAGCCAAGCCCGACGAGTCCGCCAAACCGTGACAAGCACCGTGGCGAATGGCTCGCGACTCGCCACTAACCATTACTCACTGCTGTTCTACTGAAAATAAGGGGCGCCCGATGTTGAAGAAATTGCGCAAGCGCCGGAAGTGGGTTGTACTTGCCTACGCTGAGTTCCGAAGGGCAGCCCGGCGAAATCCGGTTGCCTTAGGGGCTGTACTGGCCGCGTTGATATTCTCGCCTGTCGTGATGTTCTCACCGCTTTTGTCGGCGAAGTCACACCCTGAAGAACGCCGCGCCGCGCCGTCGCATGCCGTCCACGGCGCTTCCGCGCAATCGGGAACGGCGCAGGAACAGGAGGAAGGCGGACAAGAGCTCGACGGCTGGGAACGCCCCATCGTCCCACTCCCGAAGGATCGGAAGTCGGCACATGCTCCGCGTCGTGACATTTCCGGAATTTGGGACCCGGGCTTGACCGGAATCGGCATGCTCGGCGCGAAGGCGATGCCGGATGACGGCAAGCCGGAGCATCAACCTCCCTACACTCCCCTGGGCCTGCAGATGCTGGCGCGCGCGAAGCCAAACTCCGGAACCAAAGCCGTTCTGCCGAGGGACACCAATGATCCCGTCTTCAAGGATGGCGATCCCCAAGGAATGCCCCGCGAAGATCTCTATGAGCTGAGAACGATTCAGATCTACCGGTCGACGGCGAACATGGCCATCCTGTACCAATTCAACAAAGTCTGGCGCGTGATCTGGACCGATGGCCGCAAACTTCCCGAAAATCCCGAGCCGCGATGGTATGGATATTCAGTCGGTAAGTGGTCGGATGATTCTACGTTTGTGGTCGAAACCATAGGGATCCTTGACGACACCTGGATCGATCGAATCGGTCGCCCGCACAGCGCCGATCTGCGCGTGGAGGAGCGATTCCACCGCCCGGATCGCGATCATCTGGAGCTGACCGTGACAATTGACGATCCAAAAATGTATACGAGACCTTGGGTCGCGCTCGATAAACTGATTTTCGACTTGCAGCCGCCCAGTTTCGACGTCCGGGAGATGATTTGGTCGCCTTCGCAATATGAGAAATACAACAAATTGATGGGCATTACCCCGGGTGAGAAAGACACCCATCACTGAGCTGACTGCCAGGTCATGATGAGTCGTCGTATCGGAATGCATGTTGTTAGCGAGACTGCCAGTCAAATGCTTAATATGCGTGATAGTATCCCAGCAAGTTAATTTGCCTTGTTGTTAGTCCCGACCAAAGATGGGAGGTCACTCGTGAAATTACTTCTGGCTCTTGCTCTTGTTGCGAGCGGTGCGATCGTTTCGAGTCCGCTATACGCGCATCACGGCAACGCGTCGTACGACTCGACGAAGACAATCACCGTGAAGGGTACGGTGACGGACTATATTTGGGCCAATCCTCATGTGTTCCTGGAGGTCGACTCCAAGGACAATAGCGGCAACCCGCAGCATTGGACTATAGAAGCTCAAAACCCTCTATCCCAGACCGAAGTAGGCTGGACCAAGAATACGTTTAAGCGTGGGGATGAGGTTATCGTGGAAATCATCCCAGCCAAGAACGGGCAGCCCTTCGGGCGTTTCGGCGCCGCGGGACCAACAGCGGGACTGGCAACACAAAAGAGCCTGATCGTGATCAATGGCAAACAGTTCAAGCCCTGAGGATTCGCTCGGGTGAGTGGTCGCGCTGCAATGGCTAGCGGACTGACCTATTCCAGGTTGGTATGAGGTTTGGCATGCCGTAGTCGGAATTTCATTTGAAAAGTCGTAATCTGGCTGACGGAGGGATTTCCGAAATGTCCAAGCGCTGGGCGGTCTTGATCCTTGCTCTTATTACAGTGCTCATTTTCTCACCCGTTCTTCGAGTTCAAACCGCTGCGCAGCAAGCAGCAGGAGATGAGGCGGTAAAATGGAATAATATCCCGCCACGCAAAGCTGCGTACACCCCGAAAAAATCATCGCCCGCTCCGCGCCGTGACCTATCCGGGATTTGGGACGCAGAAGGATTGGATGGGGGATTCCAGGTGAACGGCGCCGCCGAACACCCGGCACTGTTACCACAAAAAGGGGCACGCGCAGAAGGAGGGCGAGAAGCAGGAGCCGGTGCCGAAGGAGGACAATCCGACGAGACAGGGATTGAGCATCCTCTGCCTTACACGCCTCTGGGGCTGGCGGCGCTCAAGGCCAATAAGCCCTCGGGACCTGGCGTAAGACAAGTCCCCGCCGCGCTTTCCAACGATCCACTGGACCAATGTGATCCGATCGGGTTCCCGCGCATGGAGCTTTTTGAATTGAGGACCATCGAGCTCGCGCAGACCGCCAACCAGGTGATTTACTTGAATCAATGGTACGGCAATTGGCGCATCATTTGGACGGATGGGCGAGAACTCCCCAAAGACCCGGATCCACGGTGGAACGGGTACTCGGTTGGCAAATGGGTGGATGACTATACGTTTGTGGTGGAGACGGTCGGGATGAATCCAAGAAGCTGGCTCGATCATGCGGGCCGTCCGCATAGCGATGCGTTGCGGGTAGAGGAGCGTTTTCACCGGGTGGACCATGACAACATGGAGCTCACCGTGACGATTGACGACCCCAAGATGTATAAGCAACCCTGGCTGGGCATCAACAAGTTCCCTCTCCACTTGCTACCATCTGATTTCGATATGCCGGAGTTGCTCTGCTCGCCTATCGATATGGCCGCATATAATAAGCGAATTAGCAATTCTCTCCTTTCCACAACGCCAAAGAAGTAGAGAACGCGAATTCCCAGCTACAGGATCTAGGGAACTCTTTCAAACCGCACCGACTTCTGATAAGTCTTATCGGAATGTGATTTTTGCACCAAATGGGTTCGGAGCCACGTTCCAATAATGCGCTCCTCGCAACTCCTGCGTCCAAGCAACTCAACCAGGGCCATTGGCCAGCCGAGGATGCGGTACGTTCCGTCAGTTTTGACGAGGGGCAATCTCTCAGCGTTCGTCTTTGCGATCTTTGAAGATAGGAAGGAGGCACTGGTGGACACGCTCGACGGCCTGGAAGAACTCGTTAATCCCCACTGTTTCGCGAGCTATTTCGTGCGCGGCCGAGTCCGCGGTTATGGAGTCGCATAGCTGAGTGGCGCGTCGGATGCGTTCAGCGGTCAGCAAGGGGAGCACGGTATCTGGATCTTGTTGCCGCGATTGGCGCTCCTGCCACTCTTGAACGGCCCACGCCGTCTTGCGCACATTGTCCACGGCATCCCGGAATTCCCGGAGGATATTCGGATCGACCGGCCCCGAGCGCATGTCATATTCTAGATTAACCAGCTCGGCGCAGGCCTTCTTTAGCCGGAAATTCACGCCCCAGAAGGATTCATTGGGCACGAGTAGTTCGACGCCTACCCCTAACAAGCGGCCCTCGCTGCTGCGACGGACGCCGACTACGCGAGCGTGCGAGGATTCATGCGAAAGGAGATTCGTCAACTCAATCTGACTTCCCACGGCAGGGTAAATCTTCATCTCTAACAATCCACCTTGAGCGCTCACTTCCGTGGCCCGTCCGGATTCCCGTAAAATCTTACCGTCCGCGTCCTGCCACGTCGCTTCCACCGGGGCGATGAAGGGGAAACGCCTGCTCCGCCGCTTTCCAGTTGTTGATGAGGACTCATTCGTGATTGGCTGTTCCATTAAAAGGCCTCCAGGGAACCTGTTGATCGGACCAATGCTACTACACAACTCTCTTTGCAAAACTATTCAGCGGTTGATCGCGTGGGCTGAAGACGCATGGAATTGACGAATCAGCTGACCACCATCAGGCATGACGGTCGTGGAACAGATCCGCGACGCGCCGGTGGAGGCTCTCGACGGCTCGGGAGGACGCGTCAATTCCCGTGGTTTCTCGGGCCACTTAGCGACTGGCCCAGTCCCGATACGTCTTACCGGAAACTGGGGCAATTCCAGAAAACGTCGAGCCCTTGCTACTCCCCGGCCATTCGTTCCAGTTGCCAGTGCCAGTCGAGCTGGCGGACGATCTGCGGATTTTCGCGCCAGTTCTTCAGCACTTTCACGTATAGCTCCAGGAAAATCTTTGTGCCGAGGATGGATTCCAGTTCCTTGCGCGCCGAGGTGCCGATTTTCTTGAGGGTACCGCCGCCGCTGCCGATCAGGATTCCCTTTTGTCCTTCGCGGTCGACGTAGATCGTGGCGCGGATGCGGATCAGCTTTTCGGTTTCCTCAAACGCATCGCAGATGACGGCGACGGCGTGAGGGACTTCCTGGGTCGTCGCCTCCATCGCTTTTTCGCGGACGATTTCCGCCGCCAGGAACCGTTCCGGCTGGTCCGTGTATTGGTCGACGGGAAACTGCGGCGCGCCCGAGGGAAGATATTCGATAAATTTCTCCAGTACGCGATCGACTCCATCGCCCTTCAGCGCTGAAATTGGGATGATCTCATCGAATTTTCCGCCTTTTGCCAGCGTCTCGATCATGGGGAGCAGCTCGGCTTTGGGGACGCGGTCGATCTTGTTGAGCAACAGGAAACGCTTGCCTTCAAAACGCTGCACGCGCTCGACGGCGCGGCGGTCTCCCCGGCCGAACTCCTCGCTGGCGTCGAGCAGGAGCGCCACGATGTCGACCGCATCGATCGCGGCGTCCACTTCGCCCATCATTTGCCGGCCGAGCGCGGATTCCGGCCGGTGCAAGCCCGGCGTATCGATCAACACGACTTGCGCGTTTGGGCGGTTCACAATTCCCTGAATCCGGTTGCGCGTGGTCTGCGGACGCGGCGTTACGATCGCCACTTTTTCTCCGACCAGGCGATTCACGAGCGTCGATTTCCCGGCGTTCGGCCGGCCCACTACCGCGACAAATCCTGACTTGAATTCTTGCGCCATGCTCGCATGATACCCTGCGGGGCGCGGAAAGGCATTGGCCGAATGGCGAAGGACCGTTTGCGATTTTTGTGGGACAGCCACTCTTGGCTGTCCCCGCACAGTCTCGTTACCGTTAAAGTGGACAGCCAAGAGTGGCTGTCCTACATGAACCGCGAACGCATATCCGGCACCAAGCTAGGGCATGTTACACTTTCCCGGCTCGACGCCTTTTGCGAGAATGTTCGTCGTTAAATGAATTCTTAATCGCCGAAGTTACTGAGATGCCCGCTACTCCGCACACGGAACACCACTTCACCGCGCCGGAATCGGTGCGCGACGTTGTCATTGGGATGTCGGACGGGCTGACGGTTCCGTTTGCGCTTGCGGCGGGGATTTCGGGGGCCATCGCCTCGAATCCGCACGCTTCGACGCTGGTGGTTACGGCGGGGCTCGCGGAAATCGCCGCGGGGTCGATAGCCATGGGGCTCGGCGGTTATCTTGCGGCGAGGACGGACATCGAACATTACGCTTCGGAGCGCGAGCGGGAAGTTCGCGAAATTGTGGAGTTACGAGATGTGGAAATCGAAGAGGTAGCCAAGGTCTTCCGCGATTACGGGATGACCGAAGCGGAAATGGCTCCCGTCGTGAAGGCGATCACCGGGAACGATAAGTCCTGGGTGGATTTCATGATGCGATTCGAGCTGGGACTCGAAGAGCCTCGGCCGAAACGGGCACGCGTCAGCGCGCTGACCATCGCCGTGTCTTACATCGTCGGGGGACTAATTCCGCTCGCGCCATATATCTTGTTTTCCGACGTGCAAAGGGGACTTTATTTTTCGGTGGGCGTGACGCTGCTGGCGCTGGCCGTGTTCGGCTGGGTGAAAGGGACCTTCACCGGGATCCGTCCGTTCAAGGGCGCGCTGCAAACTGTTGTGATCGGCGGGCTTGCGGCTACTGTGGCGTTTCTGATTGCCAAGCTCATTAGTTAAATCGCGGAAGATGCTTTAACACAGAGAACACAGAGGGCACAGAGAAAGAGTCGAGGGACCCAGGGTCGCGGACATCAGTTGGCTGCCACAGCAGAAGGAAGGCGGCGCGCCCTGAGCCGCAGCACCTTGCGCTGATTGGCTTCCAGAATTTCAAAGCGCAGGCCGCCGTAATCCACATGTTCTCCCGCAGCAGGCACGTGGCCGGCGATGTGATTGAGCAGGCCGGCGATGGTCGTGGCGGATTCCTCTCCGCTGACATTCCATTCCACGCCGAATAGCTCCTGAACTTTTTCGACGGACACGCTGCCGCGCAGGATCAGGCTTCCGTCCGGCTCGCGCACCGCGTCGGGAGACGGAACGCGATCGTCCTCGCCAATTTCACCGATGATTTCTTCCACCAGGTCCTCGACCGTCACGATGCCTGCGACGGAACCGTGTTCATCCACGACGATCGCCATCTGCTGGTTTCGCCGCTGCATTTCTTTGAGCAACTCCGAACCGCGTTTGGTTTCCGGGACGAAGAAGGCCGGGCGCGCGAGTTCCCGCACCGTTCGCGTCGAGGCTTCGCTTTCGGGAATCTGAAGCAAGTCCCGGGCAAACGCGATGCCGGTGATGTCGTCGAGGGAATCTTCATAAACGGGAATGCGCGAAAACTTGGTATTGATCAGGACTTTGCGCAGGTCGGCAACCGTGACGTTGGCGGGGATGGCGATCACATCGGGACGCGGCGTCATGAATTCCAGGACGCGTTTGTCGCTGAACTCGACGACCTGCTCGATCATATGCGCTTCGCCGGGATCGAGAATTCCCTCCTGTTCCGCTGCATCGACGAGCGCTCCG
Source organism: Verrucomicrobiia bacterium (assembly GCA_035604385.1). Classification (GTDB taxonomy): domain Bacteria; phylum Acidobacteriota; class Terriglobia; order Acidiferrales; family UBA7541; genus Palsa-360. The sequence goes on from DATNIO010000064.1 coordinate 25,916, forward strand.
ATTCCCTCTTCTTGCGCGGCCGAACCGTCGGCATGTTGTTCGTCGGAGATGCGTGACAAGGAACTCGCAAGTTCGAGAACCACGCGAAACGGCCACACGATCCACAGAAACGCGCGAATGATTAATGCCAGGCGGATGAGCCAACGTCCTTTTGTGCGCGCCAGCAGGAAGTCCGGAATAAATTGAGAGAGCAGGAGCACTTCGACGAGCACATAGACCAGGGCCTGCAGCAAGGCGTCCCAGGTGCCGGGGACAAACACAATCACGCCCCGCGCGGTCTCGGCGGTGACCAGCACCAGCCACAAGTTCGCAAGCAAGCGAAATCCGGTCGTTGCGCGCGTGCGTTCGAGGCCGAAGTGAGGTTCGATTTCAGCCTCGAAGAATTCGAGATGCTCGCGCACGCGGCCTGTATTCACGCGGCCCAACTCGCGGTAGATCCGGTCGAGGTACGAGAATATGACGAGACCCACGCCGAGAGCCGAGACTCCGAGCACATAGAGAAACGTCATCATCTTCCGGCGGCTCCCAATCGCCCGGCAACTCCCAGCCGTTTTCGCAGGCGGCGCTCGAGGCGGTCCATTTCCCCGTGGTCGGTTTCATGGTCGAAGCCTGCCAGATGAATCATGCCGTGGAGAATCAGGATGCGCATTTCAACGGGCAAGGAACGCGAAAAGCGGCGCGCATTGCGCCGCGCGGTTTCCGGCGAGATCGCAATGTCGCCGATATATTTCGCGCCTTGCGCCGGGCGGGCGCCATTTGCGGGAAAGGAAAGAACGTCCGTGGGCCCTTGTTTCTTGCGAAACGCTTCGTTGAGCCGCGCCATCGTATCGTCGCTGATCAGGCGAATGGTAACAGACTCGGGAGCGAACCCGAGTTCGCGCCGGGCGCGTTCGTAGAACTGCTGCAAAGGGTGGATAGCCACAGGCACGCGGCGCTGGCGGTTGAGGATCATCGAAATCTAGACAATTTGTGGGCGGGCTCCTGGTGAAACCAGTGCGAAAAAACTCAACATTTTGTCATTCCGAGCGAAGCGAGGAATCTCTCTTGCTTTTCTCAGGCGTAAATCGAAGAGAGATTCCTCGCTTCGCTCGGAATGACAAAAATAAGGCGCTTTTCCTCGTATCCGCTCACACTCGCACACGTTAATTGGGAGGTTCGGACTTGCCGTTATCCGGCGAAGCGTTGCGCCGAGCCTCGCCTCCTCCAAACTCTTCATAGGCCTTGATGATCTGCTGCACCAGGTTGTGGCGAACGACGTCGCGTTCGTCGAACCTGATGAAGGCGATCCCTTCGATGCGGCTCGTAACATCCAGCGCTTCGACCAGGCCCGACTTTCGTCCGGCGGGCAAGTCGATCTGCGTGACGTCGCCGGTAACCACCGCCTTGGAGTTGAATCCGAGGCGCGTCAGAAACATTTTCATCTGCTCGCTGGTGGTGTTTTGCGCTTCGTCCAGAATGACGAACGAATCGTTCAGAGTGCGCCCCCGCATGAACGCCAGCGGCGCAACCTCCACGATTCCCTTTTCGAGGAATCGCTCCAATTTGTCGGCGTCGAGCATGTCGTACAGCGCGTCGTAGAGCGGGCGCATGTACGGATCGATTTTTTGCTGAAGCGTGCCGGGAAGAAACCCGAGCCGTTCGCCCGCTTCGACGGCGGGACGCGCGAGAATGATGCGGTCCACTTGCTTGGTGAGGAGCGCCGAAACCGCCATGGCCACGGCCAGATACGTCTTTCCGGTGCCGCCCGGACCAACTGCGAAAGTCATGTCGTGCTTCTCGATCGCTTCCATGTATTGCCGCTGATTGGGGCTTTTCGGCGTTACATTTTTTTTCCCGAAAATCCTGGGGCGCGCCGGAGCGCCGGGGTCGAGGACTTGTCGCAGAGTCGTCTTGGAATCCTGCGTCGCCACCTTGATCATGGCTTTCACGTCGCCATTGCTCATGCGGCGCCCTTCTTTTACCAGTTGATTGTATTCCGTGACGATTCGGACGGCGCGATCGACCTGGGCAGCCTCGCCCTCGATGGCGAGGTGGCGGTCGTCTTGCAAATTCGTGGTGACGTGCAGCGCGGATTCCAGCAATTTGACGTTTTCGTCTAAAGTGCCAAAGAGGGACTCGACCTCGCCTGCAATTTGTACGGTGCGTCGCATGGAAGATTCGGCTGGCCGGGCTTCAGAATGCCGCCAATCGATGCGGTAGAAACCTCCGCCCTCACAAGAGGGTGTTGTAAAGCGTACTTGAAAGGGACGGAGGGGTCAAGGATATGCACAAAACATTGCACACCAATAAGATAGCAGCGGCTTCTGTCTCATCAGAGAATCTTGCAGCCTGGCTTAATGATCGCCGCCCGGAATAGTGAGGGCGTCAACCTCGCTGGTAGAGACATCGACTCCGGTACCCGACGATTGCACGTCTCCTCCCACCAGGATCAACCGGTTGCCGATCGCGCCCGCCGCTAGTCCATGCCTGCTGACGGGCATTGGCGGCATGACTGACCATGTATTGCTGGCCGGGTCGTAGGCCTCGACGGCTTTGAACGTCGCCATGATGTGCGTATCCTGGAATTCGCCGCCGGCCACATAAATACGTCCGTTGATCACGGCATATCCGAGGGCGCTGCGCGTCGAGGGCATGCGAGCGCGCGTGGCGCTCCATTTGTCGGTGGCCGGATCGTATTCCTCGACAACGGAAGTATCCGACGCCAGGCCGATGAATGCTGCTCCGACACGGCCGCCGATCACGTAAATTTTCCCATTCACTGCGCCGATGGCTGCATGATTGCGCGGCGTCGGCATGGGACTTCGCGTGCGCCAGGTGTTCAACTCGGGATCGTATTCCTCAACGGTCCCGACCGAGACTTGGGGCGTTGCCGGACTCACGGCGATGTCAGTGGAACCGGGAGAAACGCTTACGCCACCGATTACGTAAATTTTGTCCCCAACGGCAGTGGCCACGGGCGAACCCCGCTTGGATGGCATGGGCGCGAGGGCCTTCCACGAATCGGCGGCAGGATCGTACTCCCACGCATTGTTGATCGGCACCCACGCTGCGGGACCAGACGGCGGATACACGAATCCGCCGAATGCATAAATCTTCCCGTGATATTCCGTAAACGCGACGTGATGCGACGGAAGCGCCATGGGTTTTTTCTTGGTCCAATGATCGGTGGCAGGATCGTATTCGTAGACGAGTCCCTTCGGCTTCCAAACCGGAATAAAGCCGGCGAAGACATACATCTTCCCGCCTGCCGCCGAGCCCAGAATTTCCTCGGCGGGCTCCGGGAAAGGCGCGAGCTTCTCCCATTTTGCCTGCGCGGAGGCAGAAGGCGCGGCCGCGTTGAAAGAAGCCATCGCAACAGCCAATTGCAATCCCGTAAGAACAATTTTTTTGAAAGTCATGATCGACCCCTCATCTTCGGATGCGCGGTACTATACAACGGACTCGCGCGCGCTGCATCCCTTGACCATATTTTTTCTTCAACCCGGTCTGGCAACGGGCCTGCACGTTCGTTGACAAAGAGTGCCGCGTCCGCTAGTGTATTTTCATTGCAATCCATGCTAACAGGAGAATTGAATGGCGCAGGGCGCACCCACTAAAGTAAAAAAGCGTAAGAAATCGGTAATCAAACGGGCCAAACAGGCGCGCATGCGCGCGGAAATCAATCGCGCGAACACGACTCGCGTGCGCACGATCATGAAGAAGCTGCGCACAGCGATTGCAGCGAAAGATTCAACGTCGGCAGGGACTCTGCTTCGTCCTACACTCTCCGCGATCGACCACGCGATCAGCAAAGGCGTGCTTGAGGAGAACACCGGAAACCGCTACAAATCGCGGTTGAGCGTGGCCGTAAATGGACTGGCCGCTGCCGCGAAAGCGTGACGGAACGGTTGAGTTGCACAGCCACTCTTGGCTGTGTGATTTTGTAAGTCGCACGCGCAGACGACACCTTCCAACAGCGATGGCGAAATCCTCACACCTCCGCCGCGGCGGATGGCTGTGCTACCAACGAATTTTGTGTAGTCATCGCTGCGCGGGTGTGGGAGACGCAAGCTGCGTTACCAGGAATTCCATCACCGCGCGCTGGTTTGTTCCGCCGGACTTCAGGCGGCTGTCGGCTTCGTAAAGCGCGGCAAGACCGCTCGTGAGTTGCGTCTTCGGGAATTTTCTCGATTGCTTTACCGCGAGTTCCGCCGCATCGGAACGCATCCTGAGGCGGCTGGCAGCCTGCCATCCCTGCGCGCCGGACGGCAATTCCTGCGCCTCGAGGAGTTTTCGGTACATCCAGGCCAGCGCGCCAAGCAACGCGGGCGCCGCTTCGCCCTCTCGTAACAGCCTGTCGAGAAATTCCAGAGCCTGCGCCGGCTGGCGCGCAGCCAGCATGTCCGCCAAATCCCAAACTTCATATTTTCGCGCAGAGATCACCAGGAGATCGACGTCGGCTCGCGTGATCTTTCGCAGGTCGCCCGCATAGGCGGACAGTTTCTCGAGTTCCGTGTGGATCGACGCGAGGTCGCCATTAAGAATGTCGCACAGCTCGTCCGCCGCATCGGGTTCGAGAGTCGCGCCTAATTCCTTGGCCATTTCAAGGGACATGGGGACCGCGAGACGCGCGCGGTCGGCCGGCTCGCTCGAAAGCTCTACCGAAACCGTCAGAGTTTTCTCCGCGAACATTTTGGCGAGGCGCATCCGCTGATCGAGCGCGGCTGCCTCGAAGACGAGGACAGTGAACGGGGCGGGTTTGTCCAGATATTCGGAAATCTGCTTCACCAGGGAATCCCGTGAATCGTCTCCCAGGCGCTCCAAGGCTTCCATTTCGCTAACGAAAATGACCTGCCGCGTGGCGAGCATGGGCATGGTCCGCGCCTGCCCCAGGATCGCGGACACGTCGTCATCGTCGGCGGAAAATTTCAGGACGCCCCAGTCGCGCGTGCCCTCAGCCACGTAGGCGTCGACTAGTTTCTTGCGGCACATGTCACGAAGATAGCTGTCCGCGCCCACCAGGAGAATCCCCGGGATGGGCTTCCCTTTTGCGAGGCGAGCCAGGAGTTCTTGCGGGGAGACGGTGGCCATCAGAAATTCTCCAGAACATCGGCGACGAGGCGGGACGCGAAATCACGCGACATCCGTTCGAGCGCGGGCCCCTGCTCGTCAAAGAATTTAGCAGGATCGGTGGAAATTTCGTAGGGCTGGCGGAAAAGATAGTCGTCGTTTTTGTAGAGCACTTTTTTCGTCTCGCGCTCTTCGAGCGACACCTTCATGTGAACGGAGACGAGCATGGTGGTGGCGCGCGCCGTCGTTGTATTTACCGTCGGAACGGACGTGGAGTTGGGAGTCGTGGTTGGAGTCGTGTCAAACACCGCGGGAATGGCCTCGAAACTGGTGATTTCGCCGTGCAGCACCGCCTCCGCGGAATCCTCGGAAGAAACGATGCGGTACTTCGTGCGGGCGATGAATTCGTGGACCACGGCCTCGGTCATGCGCTGCTCGATGCGATAGCGGGGCGTGTCGTTCTTGAGCGCGGGCACCGCGATGACTTTCAGGCCGGGTGGAAGCTGGGAGGCCGTTCCACCGACGTGGTAGCCGCAGGCGGAGAGGAATAGGGTCAGAGAGAGGCAGAGAGGGAGCATTTCAAATTTCAAATTTGAAATTTCAGATCTGAAGTTTGAAATTTGAAATGTGAAATCAGAGCCATTTCGCGGAGCCGGCGGGGCGACCGAGCGTTTCGCTTGGGCCTTGATTGGTTCTTTTGCTCGCGCTTTGATTCTGTCCTCCACTGATGCGGATTCCCCGTAAGCACTGCGCGACCGCAGTTGCCGCGTTCCCCGTTATACTCTCAGTTCATCGATTTTGCGCCGGCCAATGACGCAGGTTTCGGCCTGTGGATATTGAACCTTCCTCATCCAAAAATCCACAGACTGAAGTCTGTGCTACTGGAAACCCGTTCGCAACACCATGATTTACGAGGCGAGCAGCTTTTCCGCGATGGCTACGGCGGTGGCTGCCGGGACGCGCAAATTGTCCGCCGCGCCCCACAGCCAGACACCGGTTTCGATGCCCGGGTCGCGCTCCGGTTGCCTCAATACGGGCCGGACTTCCTCAACGACGTTCACATTCGCGGGCGGCTCATCTTTCGGCCGGGCGACTTTCAGGCCTGCGCGCTGCAGGCGGGACGCAAGATCATCGAGCGCGGGAGCGGCCTTGAATTCCGCATACGCCGTGAAGGCGTGCGAATAGAAGACTGGCGCTTGGACGAGCATGATGGCGGGCACCGGAACCCGCCCGGCAAGATACCTTCGAGATTCGTTCGCAATTCTGGCGCGGGCATCGGCCAGCTTTATCCTGCTTTCCGGCCCGTAGCTGGAAAGCATGTTAAACCCGACTTGCGTATCGAAGACGGTTTGCGACACGGGCTGGAAGGACAGGAGTTTCACTACCTGACTTTCCAGTTCCTCGATCGCTTCCGGGCCATGCTCCGATACCGGCTGAAGGACGGTCACGACGAGACGCTCGAGCCCGGCCGGGGCGAGCGCCGCGGAAATGGAAATCGCTGCGTCGGCGGGAGCGGAGGGAACCACAAACAAGCTTTGCGGCTCACCGGGGGGAACGCTTTCTACTGGCGATGTGAGCACCGCGTCCAGCGTGGGGATCCACATCCTGGCCTTCGCGTCCGTCCCCAGGCCTCCGCTGAGGTCGATCACGACCGCGCCGGCGCGGCGAGCTTCCGCGGCGTGACGCTTCGAGAATTCCGGCGATCCGGTAAAGAACGCGAACCGCACGCGCTCGAAACTGTCTTCGGTGACTGTTTCAATGATGGCCGGTTCGCCGCCTGCTTCGGTGAGCGTTCCAGCTACAAATTCCTCATCGAGGAGGCGAATATCGCTCGCGGGAAATTTCGATTCTTCCAGCCACAGGTTTAATTCCTTGCCGAGCAGAGAAGACGCCCCCGCGATGGCTACTCGAACCGCCTCTTTGGAGGAAGTCATGTCTTGGCGGGATGCGAAACCAGATAATGGCGAACCATGCGCACAAAATGAAGTGCGACGCCCGACGTAACAAAGACTGTCGCCATCAACATCAGCACCACTTCCGAGTTGACCACAATCAGCCAGCCGGCGAGAAGGGTCATTACGATGACGAGGAAAGATTTTTGGCGCGCCGCCATGGGGACGTCCTTGAAGCTGCGGTAGCGCACAGTGCTGGACATCAGGGCCGCGTCGCCGATGACAACGACCATCCAAAAGACCGACCAGCGCCAGTCCTGAATCGGCAATTTAATCGCATGCACAGTGGCGGCAATCAGCCCTGCGGCGGCCGGGCAAGGCAGCCCAACGAAATATTTTGAACCTGATCCTGGGGCCATGCCCTGAATGTTGAACCGGGCGAGACGCCAGGCGCAGCAAATCACAAAGACTAGCGCCACCCACCAGCCGATCTGATGCAAGCGCCGGATGTCCAGGAAGTCGGTCTCGGCAATGCCGCGGACTCCCCAGGTGAAGGCCAGCGCCGCCGGAGCGATCCCAAAGCTGACCATGTCGGCCAGCGAATCAAACTGCTTGCCGAATTCGCTGCTCGTGCCCGTGGCTCGAGCTACAAAGCCGTCAAAGGAATCGAAGACGATGGCCAGGCCGATGGCCTTGGCCGCATTGTCCAAATCGGTCCCGCCGCCCTTGAGCGTGGCCATGACGGCGTAGAAGCCGCACAGCATGTTCGCCACGGTCATGGAACTGGGCAAGAGGTAGATGCCGCGGCGGAGCTTGAGATTGGCTCGCCGGGCGCCGGGAAACCCGAGTTCATGCTGTTCGAAGTCGCTCATTTCCATCGCGCCAGGATGCTGGTACCCCCCGCCACGTGCTGGCCGGGCCGAACCTGAATTTCGACACCCTCGGGAAGCCAGATATCCGTGCGTGAACCAAAGCGTATCATACCTACGCGCTCGCCTCGCATCACGGAATCGCCGACCGCTTTCCAACAGACAATACGGCGGGCGATCCATCCGGCGATCTGCTTGAAGACCACTTCCCCCCGGTCGCTCTGAATATGGAACGAATTTTGCTCATTTTCCGCCGACGCCCGGCCGCGCATGGCCGCGTAGAATTTGCCGGTGCGGTACTCGATGGCCGTGATGCGCCCCGCTACGGGCGAGCGGTTGACGTGCACGTCGAAAATCGAGAGAAACACGCTGATCCGGCGGCCCGGCTTGCCGTTGAGCGGCTCTTCCACGACTTCCATAACGCGCCCATCGGCTGGAGAAACAATCGTGTCCGGGTCCGGCGGAGGAGTCCTTTCGGGATCGCGGAAGAAAAACATTACAAAAAGACCGACGAAGATCAGCACGCCGCCAAGCCAGTTCCAGTGGAATGCCAGGGCGATGATGCCCACGAGCAGCGGGCCAGCGGCAAACCTGTAGCCGTCTTTTATCATGCACGTCCTTGTCAGGAGGGAAAACGGCGACACTCCTGGTGCGACTGCAAATATTCTATCTTAATTTGACAATACGCCGGAGGGTTAACGCGCTGCGGGAGGATGCAGGCGCTGCGCGATGTGGCGCTCCATCGCGTCTTTGACTCGTAGTTTTAATTTTTTGAGGGTAGCTTCTTGCTGAAGGTCTTCCAGATTCAGGTAGGAGGATTGCGAAAGCTGTCTTAGCTTGGCTTCGTATTCCGAATGCAACTGCGTGAGTTTCTGAAACTCTTGATCATATGTCAGAAGTTGCTCGCGTATCTCTCGATTCAAGGTCGGCATAGTGTGCCTCCTGACCAATCCGAATTGTGAATGGAGTGTTACATAACGAGTCGAAGCTAGCACAATGCATTGCGCTCGCCAAGTATATTTCACCAAAAACTACGGAATATTTTCCTCAGTGTGCGAAACGAGCAGCACCGCGTCCTCCATGGGATCGTGATAGTAATTTGGCCGGCGCCCGCATTCGCGAAATCCCATGCGGCTGTAGAAGCCGATCCCTCCTGCGTTGGAAGCGCGCACTTCAAGATACGTTCGCCGCGCGCCTGCCGTTCGGGCGTATTCGAGAGCGGAAGTCACCAATTGAGTTGCGATTCCCCGTCTCCGGAAAGCCTTCCCGACAGCCAAATTCAATATCTCGAATTCGTCCGCGGCAACTCGCCCGATCAGAATTCCCGCGACGCGCCCATCCAGGTCCGCCACCCAGGCGATCCCCTGGGAAACCGATTCCAGCAGACTCTCTCTTGACCATATCGACGCTTCGGGACTTTCCTTCAGTATCAAATGTCCGGCGGAAGTGTCTGACGCGGTCATTCGCCGAACCGTGACGGCTGGGAAGTTATCAATTTTCTCTCCTGGAGCGGGCATTACCCATCCTTCCAAGCCGATTCGGCATCGGAGCGCCGCACGTAATTGGCATCGAGGCGGATCGAATCGACCAAGTCTCCGCGCTTGGCTCTTTGAAACCCTAGCCGCCCGATCGCGGGAGCCAGGGCTGCGGATACTTGCACTATGCGCGCCCCAGGCAGAACTTCGCTGACGAGAGCGGCCGGGAGCACGTCCGGCGTCGGCGAGACAAGTTGTACGAGTTGGGGGGACTTTCTCTTCACCAATTCTAGAAACTCGTCCACCGAGAGGATCGACTCGTCGCTGGCAAGTAAGAGACCCGTCGCGTCTCCGGGATTTCTTCGATAAATTGCGCCGAAGATCTGTCCGCGGCGGGCATCCAAGAATGGCGCGATGAAGTGGGCAGCTGGAGCGCTAGGAGTCTCACCCACCAGGTATTCCGCGGCAATGGCCTCCAACCCACTGACCGCGGCGATGGGCTTTCCATGCACTTCCGCCCAGGCTTTCACTGCCGTCAAACCGACGCGTAGCCCAGTGAATGAGCCGGGTCCAGCCGCAACCGCGAATACATCGACTTGATCCAGGCGGAAGTTTGCCCTGTCTTGCAGCAGCGCGATATCGCGGAAAAGCCGCGAAGAATAGGGCGTTTCCTCGTATCCGGACACCTCGGCCAGGACCTCGGAGTCACGCAAAATGGCGGCACTTCCCGTTCGAGTGCTCGTATCTACGGCCAGAATCAGCATTTAGCCATTCTAATGCATGCAGAGCCGGGATCTAAGGAAGGAAGTTATCCGTCTACAGGGAACCTGTTAAATCTACGTAAAAATTGCTGTGCAATTCAGGGACCAATCTCGAATCAAAATATCGCATAACTTGCTGATTCTAGAAGAAATATCTTGACTTCACTATCCCCTGGGTGCAAACTTTGTTAGCTTACCTCGAGGGGGCTTCCGACCATGGATTATAAGATAGGGGATAAGGTCGTCTATCCTAACCACGGCGTTGGGATGATCGAGCAAATCAATTTCGGGATTTTGAATGGACGCACGGAAAAGTATTTTATGGTTAAGATTTTAGCCAGCGGCCTCAAAGTCATGGTTCCCGCGACCAACGCCGAATCGGTTGGATTGCGGCACGTGATTCGAAACGGAGAAACGCTCAAGGTTCTGAGCTTTCTGGAAAAGGGCAAGCCGAATTCGCACCACGATTGGAAACACCGGTTCAAAGAGAATTCCGAACGAATGCGAACCGGCGAGCTGATTGAAGTAGCAGCCGTACTGAAAAGCCTAGTATCGCTCAGCCGCACCAAGCCGCTTTCCTTCCGCGAAAAGAAAATGCTGGAACGGGCCAAATTCCTCCTCGTCAGCGAACTCGCCACCGCCAGAAATACTTCCGCCGAAAACGTCGAAGACGTACTGATCAAGTCGCTCGCAAAAGCGCGGCTGCAGATGCCTTCGCCGATTGAGAAGCCCGAGGGTGTTGAGTTCTAGCTGCAATTTTCATTTTCCTAAGTTCCAAAAAAGCCTCAAGGCGACGACGCCTTGGGGCTTTTTCCTTTTCTACCCACTGCCCTCCGCGCTTTCCGCGTTTTTCCCCAACCGCCTCCGCCCGGCGTTTCAATCCGGATCAGTGTTCCTGCCGGGGCTCGGAATGTACATTTGGAAGGAAGACGACGCGTCTTTCCTTCGATCACGATTTCATTTTTTCCCGGACTGCCGGGAGAGCCGCCCCTCAGGCCATATGGCGGTAGTTTCCTTCGGTCCGAAAGGATTCCCGCCTGAACGTCAGCCAGCATTTCGATTTCACGGATGATGCCTTCGCCTCCCGGAAATTTACCGTCCCCGCCCGAACCTCTCCGCAGCGCATAACGGTGAACGCGGACGGGGTAAATATGCTCAAGGACTTCGATGGGAGTATTGAGCGTGTTGGTCATGTGGCTGTGCGCGCCATCATTTCCTGGGTGGCCCGGGCCTCCGCCCGTTCCACCTGCAATCGTTTCGTAGTAGGCGAAAGGCTTCCCGTCGTGCCGCGCGTCGGTCCCGCCAAAAGTTAAATTGTTCATCGTGCCCTGGCTTGCCGCGGGAATGCGCGACGGAATCGCGCGGGCGAGAGCCTTGAGAAGCGCGTCCACGATGCGTTGCGATGTTTCCACATTTCCGCCTGCCACGGCTGCGGGCGGGAGCGCGTTTACGATCGTGCCGGCTGGCGCGATCACGCGGATCGATCGCATCAAGCCGGACGTGGCCGGGACTTGTTCATTCAGCAGGCACCGGAAAACGTAGAAGACGGCGGACTCCGTGATAGCTGCTACGGCGTTGACGCTGCCGGCGCATTGCGGCGCGCTTCCCGTAAAATCGACCTCCGCGTTTTTGGCGCGAATGCGGATCGTGACGGCGATGCGCTGCGGCTTGTCCGTGACGCCATCGTCATCCAGAAAATCCTCGGCGCGGTAGACTCCATCGGGAATCGCGGCGATCGTTGCGGCCATCATTCTGGCCGAATAGTCGAGCAAGTGGCGTCCGTGAGCGATCACTTCCCTGCTCCCGTATTTCGCGACGAGCGCCATCAAGCGGCGCTCACCGATGCAGCACGCGGCAATTTGGGCGGTCAGGTCACCTTCGCGCTCTCGCGCAGTACGCACGTTGGCTAGAAGAATCGCCATGAGGTCGCGCGCGATGCGGCCACGCTCCATGATTTTCACGGGAGGGATTCGCAACCCTTCCTCAAAAATTTCGCGCGAAAGACCCATCGAGCCCGCGTGCGCGCCTCCTATATCGGCGTGGTGCGCGCGATTGGCGATGTAAAACAGCGGGCGGGAGGAACGCGGCGCGAAGACAGGCATCACCATCGTCAGATCCGGCAGGTGCGTTCCACCTGCGTACGGGTCGTTCAGCAACGCAACATCACCAGGACCGAGCCTAAACGCACGCAACGCCGCCTGTACCGACATGGGCATCGAGCCCAGATGAACGGGCATGTGATCGCCCATGGCGAGGACATTGCCCGCAGCATCAAATACGGCGCAGGAGTAGTCGCGCCGCTCTTTGATGTTTGGAGAAAACGCGGACCGCCGCAGGGCCGCGCCCATTTCTTCCGCGACGGAATGGAAGAGGTTCTTGAAAATCTCCAGGCGTATGGGGTCCACACTCATCGGCGCGGCTCCAGGATGAGGTTTCCGTTTCGATCGACACGGCCGGACCAATCCGGAGGAATCAGCGATGTCGCGCTGTATTCCGTCACAATCGCGGGGCCGGGGATGCGGTTTCCTGCGCGCAGCCGGGAGCGGTCGTATATGGGCGTCATTTCACGGCCCCCGTGGAACAGGGTCTGAGACTTGGAGACAATCGCGGGAGCAGCGCTCGGGCCGCCGATTCTCAGTTTTGGCAAAGCGGGTTTCGGCGTGCGCCCTGTGAAGCGCGCGCGAATGTTCACGATCTCGCACGCGCGGGCGCGGTCGAAATAGCCGTAGCGCTTTTCGTGGGCGCGGTGGAAGAGAGAGATGAAGTCTCCGTTGAATGGCACATTTAACTCGTAGGACTGTCCTGCATAGCGCATATCGAGAGAACGATCGATTTTGAGGGACTCCCTGGAAAAACCCTCGGCGCGCATCTGCTTGCGGCCTTCCCTTTCCAAAGTGGCGAACGCGCGGTGCAGCTCCGCAATTTCCTTGACAGCAGTTTGAACTTCCAGGCGAACCGTGCGCGATAAATCTTTGGTCACATCGGCGCGCAGGATGCCGAGGGCGGAAAGCGCTCCCGGAAAACACGGCACCAGGACACGCGGAATTTCGAGCGCCGCCGCTAGCTCGCAGGCATGCAACGCACCCGCGCCGCCGAACGCCACGAGCGTGAAATCGCGCGGATCGTGCCCGCGTTCCACTGAGATGACGCGAATGGCTTTCTCCATAACGGCGTTGGCCACGTCCACGATGCCCTGCGCGAACGCTTCGGCTGAGGGCATTGGCCCACTCTGCCGATTCGAGTAGCTTCGCGCCCGCGGAAAGTCGAGTTTAAACTCTCCTCCCAGCAGCCCTGATTCCGGGATGCGCCCCAGGATGAGATTCGCATCCGTCACGGTCGCCTTTTCGCCGCTCCCGTAACAAATCGGGCCGGGCTCGGCTCCGGCGCTTTCCGGCCCAACACGCAACGCCCCCGCGCGGTCGAAGCGCGCAATCGATCCGCCACCAGCGCCCACCGTGTGAATATCCAGCATCGGCACCGCGACAGGCATGCCCGAGACGACGCTTTCGGATGTGATTGAGAGAGTTTCTTCGCTTCCGCTATCCAGCAGCGCTACGTCTGTGGAAGTGCCTCCCATGTCGAAGGTAATGATGCGGCCGAATCCGGCGGATTCGGCGACATATTGCGCGCCGAGGACGCCTCCCGCGGGGCCGGACAGAATCGTTCGAACGGGCTGGCTGGCGGCTGCTCCGGCCGAGAGAATGCCTCCATTCGACTGCATGATGCAAACTCGCGAAACTCTCCTTCCGCTCTTTGCGCGTTTCGAATTGGCAGGTAAGCTCCACGATCGCGCTTCGGCGATCTTCTCGATTTCCGACAGATAGCCGCTCGTCACCGGAACGAGATACGCGTTGACGACGGTCGTGGAGGTGCGCTCGTATTCGCGATATTCGGGAAGGATTTCGTGCGAGACGGAAACGGGCAGTCCCGTGGTGGCGAGGGCTCGTGCCATCAATTTTTCGTGGGCGGGATTTAGGAAGGAAAAGAGCAGGCAGACGGCGATGGACTGTGCTCTGCTTTGAACAACTGCGCGCACGACTTGTGCGACCTCGGCTGCGGACGGCGCAAGCAGGACGCGGCTTTCGGAATCCAACCGTTCGCGCAGGCCGAGGCGCCGCGCCCGCGGAACGAGCGGCTCGGCCTTCTCGAACAACAGATTGTAAAGGTGCGGGCGCGCTTGCCGGCCAATTTCGAGGACGTCTTCGAAGCCCGCGGTCGTGACGAGAGTGACGCGCCCGCCTTTTCGTTGAAGAAGGGAGTTCGTGCCAACTGTAGTGCCGCAGACGAGTTCGAGACTGGCCAGATCGGCGCCGGATTCGCGGATTCGGCCGAGCGCATGAGCGATTGCCTCGGATGGTTTGGGGGGCGTGGATGGAACCTTCAGAATTTCAAGGCGTCCGCCTCGAAGATAAACACAGTCTGTGAATGTGCCGCCGGTATCAATCGCAATGCGCATGAAAACGGGGATTGTATCGCAAGTTGAGAGTTCACCGTCGAAAGTTGAGATATCGGCCGCGTCAAAGGCAGTTAAATCTTTGCTTCCAGGGAAGACCTAGCGGAACCGGATATATTGCGCACCGTACTTCATCACGTCCTTGCCGGAAACCTGTTGGGCCCTATTAATTCGCGCGGCGACGAAGATGTTTGCTTTCCCCTTGGAATACGGGACGGCAACCTCGATTCTCGAGCCCTCGATGTATGCCTTGGAGCTGACGAAGGAAAGCCCGCCGCGCGAGAGGTCTTTGACCTCGACGATCTCCTCTTCAAACCCTGGATGGCGTATGCACGCCTTCATCTTCACGTGCACACGCACGTGTTTGCGTTTATTGGCGCGGTCCACAAGCGCGACCAAGGTTCCCGGCACCGACGCGGCTTGGACTCCGGAATCCACGACGGGCAACTCGTTGGGTGTTTGCGACCAGAGCGTCCACGTAGCACACTGGCTGCAAGATCGCGGGAGGCTGTGGTTCCCTTCAAAAACGTCAGTTTCCAGCTCATCCAGGTAAACCACTTCCCGAGCCTTACATGCACCGCACTGCAGCAGGAGCCTGGCCAACCCTTCCTCGGATTCGGGCAATGGCGGGAACTGGATCCCCCATAAGTTTGCGTTCGGCTCCAGCAGCGCAATTCCGTAGACGTGGATGTTCGATTGTCCGCCCAATTGTCCTATGACCAGGGCGCTGGACTCTTTCTTACTCGTGATGGGACGGATCGTAACGTGAAGGCCCGCATTAAGTTTTCGATTTAAGGCTATGGTTGCTCCATGCCGGTTGATCGTGAGGGTGTGCCCCTGTTCGCTGAACTTCTCGCCGCTGACGTCCACTGCCGAGATCCGAACAGGCATTCTGATCATGACTCGGTCGGTTCGACGCTGGTTCTCAGTTTTCATATTGAGCTCGTTTGCAGCAGGAATGGCTCTGTCACTGGTTTCTCAGCTCGGCGATCCACTTTTCCAAAATCATCTGGTCGTCCGGGTCAATCCTGGTGAAGACGATGCCGATGCCCGCGTTCGGACGAACGTACGCGACCCTCCCCAAAGCTTCGAAATTCGCACCTCTGTGGGCGATCCTTATTTTCAACTTTGTCCCTTGCGCGAAGGGTCTTTGGGTCTCGACGTAGCATCCGAACAAGCTCAGGTCGCTGGTCCGATCCTCGGTGTGAGTCTCCAAGCGCACATCGGTCAATTCGATTTTTGTAACGAAGGAATAACGGCGTGCGCGAGGGTGCGCGATCGTCATTAGAATGATCCTCGCAGGAGGTCTTCCACTACTTCATGTATCCCGGGAGCCTCGACGTGAGGGACATGGCGAGATTCCCGGCCGGAAAATTAGAATGGTGACAAATTAAGGATAGTAAGTCGTTTCGGTACCGTCCACAGCCTTCTTCAAAATAGTTGCCTAACAGGCATCTCTGGAATCCTAGACTTTAGCGCTGAATCTGTCGAACTTCGGAATCTCGGACGCCGTTTGGCGATTGGGAAGGGCCCTTGAATCGCCCCATTGAGTTTGGCACACGTTGAATTGTCGCAATTGCGGACTGTAAGTGGATGCATACAGAGATGGGTCCCGCCAAGTCCTCTTGTCTACCGCTGGACCACCACTTCGAGGCAAAAATTAAAAGGAACTAGGCCAGCCGGAGATTTGGCTCGGCGTTCAAATCGGGCGAGGCCAAGTCTCCCACGAGAAAGTGGGTGTAGGCGGCTGCGGCGATCATGGCGGCGTTGTCGGTGGAAAGGGCGCGGCTGGGGAAAAAGACGCTGACGCCCATTGCGGCCGCCTTGGATGCAAAGCGATCTCGCAATTCGGAGTTGGCGGCTACGCCGCCGGAAACCAAGACTGTGCGGGAACCTGTTTCCGTTGCTGCTTCCAGCGTCCGCGTCACGAGATCGCGGACTACCGCGGATTGGAATTTGGAAATGAGCGATAGCGTTCGCGGGCTGCAAAGTGGCAGCAGATCAGCGACTTCCCGGAGTCCCTGTTGGAGAGCTTTCCTGCGGGCTTCGATTTCATCGGTGAATTCGGGATGCGCGCGGACGTAATACAGGACGGCGGTCTTGATTCCGCTGAAACTGAAGTCGTAGGGATTGCCTTTGATCTTCACAGGGCCAAGATTTAACGCTTCCTTTTCATGGAATTTTTCGCCGGACGCAGCGATCTTCCCTGCAATCTGGTCGATGATTGGGCCGCCGGGATAGCCGAGCGCGAGGAGCCTGGCGACTTTGTCGTAGGCTTCGCCCGCGGCGTCGTCGCGCGTGCCGCCGAGACGGCGGTACTGAAAACCGCGCTTGGCGACATCGCCGGCCGGTTCTGCGTTCGGGGCCGCGGCCTGCACGTGGTACAGCAGCGTGTGTCCGCCGGAGACGATGAGGCAAATCGCCGGGAGTTCCGGCGCTTTCCCGCCAATGTGCGCCTCGAGGAATACGGCGTGAACGTGGCCTTCGAGGTGATTGACTGGCACGAGCGGTTTACCGAGTTCGGTGGCCAGGACCCTGCCGTAGGTTACTCCCACCAAGAGCGAACCGACGAGGCCGGGGCCCTGGGTCACACCGACGGCATCGATGTCTCTAAAATCGAGGCCTGCTTGGAGAAGCGCCTCGCGCACAACCGGGACGATTTGGCGCAGGTGCTCGCGCGAGGCGAGTTCGGGAACTACGCCGCCGTACTTGCGGTGGATGTCGAGCTGAGAGGAGACGACGCTCGACAGAATCTCGCGCCCGTCAACGACGACGGCCGCGGCGGTTTCGTCACACGATGACTCGATTCCCAGGATGCGCGTTGGCATGGCTTTTTCCTTGCGTGCGGAAATATTCATGTTAGCACAGCCGTGGAAATCGCCCGCACGACTCGCCAAATTGGCAGGAAGATTCTTTCGTGTGATTGAGCGGTGCGTGTCGCCCCTGCCGGGGGTTTCTTTTTATGGTCCGCCCATGGCCCCACCCCGACCAGGCCGGGGTGGGCTACATTTTGCCGTCCCTCCGGGACTTTCAATGAAAGCCAATTTAGCCCACGTCTTTAGCCCACCGCTGACAATTCACAGGGTTGCTGCCAACGCGGTGAAACGGAATGCCCCTCCCGAGGGAGCAGGACGATCTCATTATCGAAAAAGTTGCATTCCAATTAATCGTCATTTCTTGCGTCATGGAAGTGATACTATCGTACGGCACCGTACACTCCTTTCCGCCGGGCCCATAAGGGCATCGGTTCTTGCGCTCGTACAACGAAACGAAAGACGAACGCCGGAGGTCGTCGGAGCCTGCCTGACCGGCCATTCGTCGGAGAAGATTAAGACGATGAAAATATTGCTCTATAGTCCCGACAATGGCGTTACGAAAAATTTTATGCCGCACCTGTGGATGTTTCTCCTCCAGTCCCTCACTCCGCCCGGCCATGAAGTCGTGCTGATCGACGGCAACGCGCAGCCGATGGACGAGGCGGGCATCGCGCAATATGTCCGCGAAAACAAGATTGGGCTTGTTGGCATCGGAGCCATGACGCGCATGATCGCGAAGGCTTACCGCATGGCCGATGCCGTGCGCGCGGCTGGCGTGCCGGTAGTAATGGGAGGGCCGCACGTCACGGAGATGCCCGACGAAGCGCTTGGACGGACAACCGGAAGGCGCCATGCCGACGCGGTCGCTCTTGGCGAGGCGGATGAAACCTGGCCGAAGATCGTCGCGGATGCCGCGCGCGGCCAGCTCAAGGAGACCTATGCTCCCGTGGATGAATTTGGCCAGGAACGCAAACCAAGCCTTCAGGATTATCCCGCAATTCCGTGGAACTCGCTCGACCTCACCCAGTTCAACGTCGTTCCAAAGGCCGTTGGGCCGATGCTCAAGCGGTTCCGAGACGGGTGGGGAACGTTCCGCATCATACCGGTGGAGTCGGGACGCGGATGCCCTTACGGATGCGAATTTTGCACGGTGACCGGCTTCTTTGGAGATTCGATCCGGTTTCGGACCAATAAGAGCGTTGTGGATGAATTGCTGCTGCTCAAGGCTCGAGCAAAGAGCGAGGGCGGCCAGATCGCCGTTTTCTTTATCGACGATAATTTCGCCATCAACCCCAAGCGGACGAAATCCCTGCTGCGCGACATCATCGCGGCGAACGCGCAGGTCCACTGGGTCGCGCAAATCAGCGCCAACCTTTTGCGCGACGAGGAACTCGTGGACCTCATTGCCGCCGCCGGCGGAAAATGGATTTTTATCGGCATGGAGTCGATCGACCCGACGAACCTCGCCGATGTGAACAAAGGCTTCAACAAGCCGGGGGAATATGCCGCCGTGCTACAAAGGCTAGCCGACCGCAACGTCTTCGCGATCACGTCCTTCATGTTCGGGATGGACAACGATACGGTCGGAGTGGCGGAGCGTACGCTTCAGCAAATTCGCACCTGGCCTGCGGGGCTGCCGATCTTTGGTTTGATCACTCCGCTGCCGTCCACGCCGCTCTACGCAAGGCTTGAGGCGGCGGGGCGCCTGACGCGGCCCAAGCACTGGGAGGAATTCATACCCTTTGCGATGGCGCATACCCCATTGAAAATGAGCATCGCGGAAGCTCACGCCGAGGTCAAGTACGGATGGGCTCAATCCTATAGCCCGGAAGCGATCGCGCAGGCCGTGCGTTCGTTCAGCCACAAGCCGCTGGCGTACCGCATCAATATTCTCGTCTCGCGCCTGTGTTTCCGCGGGATTTATTTTCCGCAGATGGGGCCAATGGCCTGGGTGAAGGTGTTCTATGAAAACGGGCAGACCATTTGCGACATCGTGAAGGAATGCTTTCGCGATTGGCTCAGCGGAATGTGCAAACAGGCCCCGCGCTCCGCAACTATGGGGACTTCCGGCGATTGAAACCGCCGCATCCGGTTGGCTTTATTTACCGGTGTGCGGGCGTCAGCACGTCCGCAATTAATTCTCCGTTCCACAACCTCCAAATGCAAACTCATGTTCAAAAGTAGATTGGATTTTAGGAACTCCTAAAGCAAACGATGGATTGACACCGCGCGCGAGCGCCACGTATGGTGGCTACAGACTTGAAAATAATCCATGAACGAAAATCCAAAACGCGTTCGCAAGGCAGTCCTTCCCGCCGCGGGGCTGGGCACGAGATTCCTGCCCGCGACCAAAGCGCAGCCCAAGGAAATGCTTCCGGTGGTCGACAAGCCGCTCATCCAATATGTCGTCGAGGAGTGCATCGCCTCTGGAATTGACAACATCATTATCGTGACAGGCAGAGGGAAGAATGCGATCGAAGATCACTTCGATTCCTCTCCTGAGCTGGAAGGTTTTCTGGAGCAGAAGGGCAAATCCGATCTGGCGAAATTGGTGCACGATATCGGCAACATGGTGCACTTCAGCTACACGCGGCAGAAAGAACCGCTGGGACTGGGACACGCCGTGCTCGTGGCCAAGGAACTGGTCGGCAACGAGCCGTTCGCCGTGCTGCTCGGCGACGTGATCATTCCGGGAAAGAATCCCGCCACCAAGCAGTTGATCGATGTCTACCAAAGCACCGGAAAAGGGGCCATCGCCGTCGAAGAGGTGCCTCGGGAAAAGACGAGTCTCTACGGCATCGTGGACGTGGAACAGAAAAACGGCGTGGGCGCGAACAAGCGCATCCTGAAAATACGCGACCTGGTCGAGAAGCCCAGCCCCGCGGAAGCGCCTTCGACCCTGGCCGTGACCGGGCGATATCTGCTGCCGCCCGAAATTTTCGATTGCCTCGAGCGCACCAAGCCGGGGCGCGGGGGCGAGATTCAGCTCACGGACGCGCTTCGCCTGCTGGCGCAAGAAATCGGCTTGCTTGCGTATGTCTATGAAGGGAAATCGTATGACGCGGGGGACAAGCTCGGCTTCTTGAAAGCCACGGTGGAAATCGGTCTCGAGAATCAGGAATTTGGAAAGGATTTTCGCGAGTATCTGCGGGCGCTGAAGCTGTAGATTTCTTTCCCACCGCTTCGAATCTGTTCCACAACAAAAAACGAGCGCGGAATTACTTCTCTTTCGATGCGCTTCCGGTCTTCTTCTGGTCTTTTGATGAAGAAGCGGATTTGGAATCTGACTTTTCCGATTTTTCAGATTTCTCCGACTTCTCGGCTTTTTCCGACTTTTCACCCTTCTCTGACTTGCCCGAATCGCCGCCGGTTGTTTTGCGCCCGTAGTCGTTGACGTACCAGCCGGAGCCCTTGAACTGGATTGCGGGGGCCGTGATTACGGATTCCACTTTGCCGCCACAGTGCGGGCATTTCTTCAGGTGCGGCCCGTTCATTTTTTCGATCTTATCGGTGTGGCGATCGCACTTGAGGCAGCGGTATTCGTAGAGCGGCAATTCCGGTCTCCTTCGGACTCCAAATGGAATCTATTATGTTAACACGATGAGCGGCCTGGGACGCGGTCCCTCTCAATTTCTCATGAGAGATCCATCCCAAAGGAGATGCGCATCGCCATCGCATGCTAAACTCGCTGCGATGAGGAAAGCGTCATGACGGACGTTCAGGACAATTCGCCGACGGGATGCCTTTACCTGGTGGCGACGCCGATCGGCAACCTTGAGGATATTACGCTGCGGGCGCTTCGCGTGCTGAAGGAAGCGGACCTGATCGCGTGCGAGGATACGCGGCAGACACAGAAATTGCTCCAGCACTATGCGATTCACAAGGAGCTGGTCAGCTACCACGCCCACAACGAATTGACGCGCGCTCCGGAACTGGTGATTCAGCTCGAGGAAGGCGCGCAAGTGGCGCTGGTCAGCGACGCGGGCACTCCCGTCGTGTCCGATCCCGGGCACCGGCTGGTGGCCCAATGCCTGCGCCATCACATTCCCGTTGTTCCCATCCCGGGGCCATCGGCTTTTGTGGCCGCGCTGGCGGCTTCAGGGATGCCCACGGAGGAATTTCTGTTTGTGGGATTCCTGCCGTCACGCGCGGGCCCGCGCAGGAAGAAGCTTGACGCTTTGAAGTCCGAACCGAGGGCGCTCGTGTTCTATGAAGCGCCGCACCGGTTACTGGAAACGCTCTCGGACGCAGCGGATATTCTGGGATCGCGCCCCGCCGTCGTGGCGCGGGAAGTCACCAAAATTCACGAGGAATTCCTGCGCGGCTCTCTCGCCGAACTGCGAGACGCGGCGCGCAAGCGGGCGCCGCGAGGCGAAATCACGCTGCTGATCGGGCCGGCTGTGGAGGGGGAAGCGCAGGCGGTTCCGGCGGTGTCGCTCAAGCGGCGCGTCGAGCAGCTCGAAGCGGAGTCGGGGCTGGATCGCAAAGCGGCGCTTAAACAGGCAGCGCGCGAGCGCGGGCTCGGCAAGCGCGAGGCGTATAAGCAGCTTTTGTTGGAGCGGTGAATTTCAGCGGTCCTTTTTGTTTCAAGAGAAGCTCGTACCTTGCGTCGGAAAGAAGATGGGTTTTGGTGGCGCAGGCTTCAGCCTGTGGGGGTTCGTGCTTGCAAGGACTAAATCCCACAGGCTGAAGCCTGCGCCACTAAGTCGCTTCCGAAACGAAGATGCGGTTGAAGCGAGGGCCTGTGAATTCGACTCCCACGATATGTTCGTACTGGTCCCTGCCGGGCTTGACGTGGACGACGCGGCCTTGCGTGGAAAACTCCGTGTCTTCCCTGGCCGCGGTTGGCAACACGGGAATCTGGATTTCCAGGTGGATGCCGAGATTGAGCGGATAGCGCGAGGCGAAAGCGGCGCCGCCACGACAAATGTTTTCGCTGGAAGTGTGCTCCTCGAACGACGTCCCCGTGAGGTCCATGCCGCGAACCACAATCGGGAGATGCACCGGGACTCTGCGTTCCCGTCGGCGCTCGAGTGCTGGGGTCGTAGCGCTGGCAGCGGTCATCCGCGTACCTCCTCAGGTTACAGTCTGGGCAAAAAAGGCGTCCACTCGATCTAGAATTTCGGCCGGCGTGCGGGATGTGTGCACGTTCCCGCGCAATTCCCCGCCGTTGCGCACGCCGTGCGTAAAATAACTGGTGAACTGCTTCATTCTCCCGATCGCATCGGGCCATTCAGTATCGACCAGATTCCGGAAATACATGGAAAGCAACTGGTAGCGATCCCACTCGCTCGGCTCGTCGTACGATCCCGTCGCGGCGAATTGCGCGATCTGGCGGAAAATCCAGGGATTGTTCGACGCGGCGCGCCCGATCATCACGGCGTGGCATCCGGTTTCGCGCAGCATGCGCATCGCGTCCTCGGGCGAGTTGATGTCGCCGTTGCCGATGACGGGCATGCGCACGGCCTGCTTCACATCGCGAATGACGTTCCAATCGGCGCGCCCGGTGTATCCCTGCGCGCGCGTTCGAGGATGGACGGCGATGCCTTCGACGCCGATTTGTTCGGCCAGGCGAGCAACTTCAGCGGCAACGATATTGTTTTCATCCCATCCGGCCCGAATCTTGATGGTCATCGGAATTCGCACGGCGGAGCGCACGGCGCGGAGGACTTGCTCGAGGCCCTTCAAATCGCGCAGCAGGCCCGACCCGCCGCACTTGACTACCTTTCTTGCGGGGCAGCCGAGATTGACGTCCACGATGTCGAAGCCCAGTTGTTCCACCATCCCCGCGGCGCGGCCCATCACGTCGGCGTCCGCTCCAAACAACTGGCCCGTGATCGGATGTTCGTCCGGATCAAAGAAAAGGTAACGCGACGTGCGGTCGGAGTTGCGCGTGATGCATTCCGCGCTCGTGAATTCCGTCATGATGAGGCCGCATCCGCCGAGGCTGCGAATCATGCGGCGAAAGACCGTGTCGGTCACTCCGGCCATGGGCGCGAGAACCGTGCCCGGGGAAATAAGCTTGTCGCGAATCGAGAATGGTGCGGGAAACATTTTCCTTAGAGTAATCTCTCGTCGAGGTTCTGAGTTTGCGATTCTGCAACAGGTGTGCCGGGCGCGTCAACGTCCGCAGGCGCGGGTGAATTAAATTCCCGCGCTGCACCTCCTTGAGAGGAAAGATGCGCCGCAAGAGCTTCCGGCGAACCGTCAAAAAATCCCTCCACAATTTTCTCCACGGCTTTCAAGCGAGCTTCTTCGGCGCTCAGCCGTGCCTGATAGTGAAACGCCTTGCCCACTTTCCGGCGGGTCACGATCCCCTTTTGTTCAAGGCGATCCATGATGGTCATGACGGTTGTGTACGCGCGCGGACGAGTCGCGGCCAGGGCGCTATGAATGTCGCGCACCGTGCCTTCGCCCATGGGCCAGAGAACGCTCAGACATTCCAGTTCGAGCGGGGCGAGGTCGAGAATCGAATGTCGCGGGCCCGCGGCTCGCGGTTGCCCGGCGTGTTCCACGTTGTTATTCATTTCCATCCGAAGATTTTCCGCCTCCAGTTGCAGCCTGGGCCGCGGAGTTTTTTTCCGTGGGCGCGCCCGAACCGGCAAGGAAACGATCGGAGCGCAGCAGGCGGCGCTCAAGAGCCCCGCTGAAGGCCGTCCAATTCCCTTCACCCTGATCGGATTCGAGGGCTGAGCGGATCGCGGCCATTTTGGAATCGAGGTCGTCCAGATAATGCAGCATCACGGCCTCGCGAAACATCGGAAGCTTCGGAGAACCAAATTCATATTGCCCGTGATGCGAAACCAGCATGTGCTGCACCAGGGTTTTCAACGCGGGCGGAAACCCCTCGATGGCGTCCATTTTTTTCGTGACCAGTTCGTATTCGATCAGGATGTGACCGAGAAGCTGGCCTTCGTCAGTGTAGCCGAGGGAACGATCGTAGCTGAGTTCCTGCAACTTTCCGACATCGTGTAGAACGGCGCCCGAGAGCAAGAGGTCGGCATCCGCTTCGGGATAATGGTTGAGGACCACGCGGCAAAGATTGCACAGACTCAGGACGTGTTCGAGCAGCCCTCCGTAGTAGGCATGGTGCATCACTTTGGCCGCGGGGGCGCGCTTCAATCGCGGGACAATCGCCGGGTCCTGAACGACGTTTTCGAGAAGCTGCCGGAGCCAGGGATTCCCTACCGAAGCGACAACTTCGAGCAGCTTCGCGTACAGCTCGTCCACATTTTCTTTCGTGTGGGCAAAGAAGTCCGCGGGATCGACTTCGCTTTCCTCGGCGCGGCGAATTTTTTCGATGGCGAGCTGAAGCTTGTTGCGGTAATTTTCGACGCGCGCCTGAACCTTCACAAAATCGTCGCGCTCAAACGAGGCGGCCATGCGGTCAAACCCTTCCCACATGCGCGCCTCAACGCGTCCGGTGGCATCGCCAAGCTCCAGGCGCAAGTAGGCTTTCCCCTCGCGCGTGGCGCGAATTTCTTTTTCACAGACAAGAAAGTGGGAGGTAACGGTCTGACCGTCCTGGAGACTCGAGACAAAGCTCTGTTTCATGTGCCGGATTTCTTCTTGGGAAGAATGCCGAATTTGCGGCCGGATTTATTTTTCGAATCGTCCTTCTCGGGCGCCGCGGCCACTTCCTCAATCGGCTCGGCTTTCACGGCAGCGGTGTCGGTATATCCCGGCTTGATCTGGACGTAGCTGTCTTCCCGCAGCGTCGTCAAATAGGTGCGCATACCCGGCTCCATTTTCTGTTCGTACAGTTTATTGCTGATTTCGGGTTCGACTTTATCCAGAGGCTGCTCGCCCGCGTCATAGCGCTCCCGGACCTGGAGGATTTCAAATCCCGTTTTCGTCTCCATCACGTCGGTCATCTGGCCGCGATTCAGTGCGAAGACTTTTTCGGCAATCTTGGCGTCGAGCTGCGAGCGCTGGAATACGCCGAGTTCGCCCTCCTGCGGGGCCGTGGGACTATCCGAATAGCGCTTGGCCATGGCCCCGAAATCCTCGCCGCTGTTCAATATCCGGTCGCGCAAATTGTCGGCTTTTTTTCGCAGGGCGGGAATGTCGGCGTCGGGCTTGCCTTCGGTGGACACAAAAATTTCGCGAAGGACTACAGTTTCCGGACGCACAAACTCAGCCTTGTGATCGTTGTAATACTTGACGATGTCTTCGTGGCTGACGATGATTTTGGAGCCCACTTCCTTGCGAATCAATTCCTGCGTCAGAAGCTGGTCGCGAATCTGGCTCTTGAAGTCCTCAAAATCCTGGCCGCTCTTGGTGACCTCGGCCTCCAGCGCTTCCATGCTGGGCAATTTGTTCTGCTGGCGGATGGCATCCAGCCGCTTGATGACGTCGGCGTCAACGTTAATCCCAGCATCCTTGGCTCGCTGCGTCAGCAAGGATTGATCGATCAAATCACGAAGAAGGTCTTTGTCCTTCGCCGCTACTTCCGCGCGAATTTGCTCCGGCGTGCAACTCGCACACGCGTCCCGCGCTTCGCTCTCGAGAGAGGTTCGCGCCTTTTCCAGATCCTCCCGCGTGACAATCTCGTTGTTCACGCGGGCGACAATTTCCTCGACCACGGTACTTTTCGTTTGCGCGCCCGCAGGAATGCTGAGGCCCGCGAAAAGTATAGGAAATATCAGCCACTGGCTTGGTTTCATAAGGATCGCTCGTTTTCCAGTTTATCGCTTCGTTTCCAGCGGAAGCAACACGTTTCTGACGCTATCCGCAACGCGCCCGCGGCGGTCGAGACGCATCCAGAGCGTGCCGCTCGGGTCCAGCCGCAAGCCTTCCTTCTGCGACCGAATGAATTTCACGAGATTCTCCGGCGATAGTGGCGTCTCAGGATGAAATTTGATGGCCACTTCGTTGGCGCGCCTCTCAATGGAAGAGATCAACAGCCCTTCGGCCAGCCCCTTCAGCAAAGCATAATCCAGCAAATTCCCCACCGCGGGAGGCGGAGCACCGAACCGGTCAGTGAGTTCGCTGTTCACCTCATCCCTTTCGGCTTCACCGGTGATTCCGGCAATTCGCTTGTACGTCCTCAAACGCAAATTTTCGTTCGGGATGTACTCTTCTGGGATGCGAATGTCGAGCCCGAGGTTGATCGTGGCTCGCATTTCGGGTTTGACCTCCTCGCCCTTCAGCGTCGACACCGCACGCTCGAGCATCTGCACGTACAGATCGAAACCAATCGCGTTGATGTGTCCGTGCTGCTGCCCGCCAAGCAGGTTTCCGGCGCCGCGAAGTTCGAGATCGAGCGCGGCGACGCGGAAGCCCGCGCCGAGGGCGCTGAATTCCTTGAGGGCGGCGAGACGCCGTGTTGCCAGCGGGGTGAGCGAAACATCCTCGGGAACGAGCAAGTAAGCGTAGGCACGCTGGTTCGAGCGCCCGACGCGCCCGCGGAGTTGGTACAGCTCGGAAAGGCCGAAACGGTCGGCGCGATTGATCAGGATCGTGTTGGCGCGCGGGATGTCGAGGCCATTTTCAACAATCGTCGTGCAGACCAGAACGTCCGCCTCGCCACGCACAAATTTGAACATGACGGACTCCAGTTCCTTCTCATTCATCTGGCCGTGCCCGACCACTACGCGCGCTTTCGGCGCCAGCTTGTTCACCAGATCCGCGATCGCGTAAATCGATTCGACTCGGTTATGCACCAGGAAAACTTGCCCATGACGCGACATTTCCTCGTCGATGGCGCGGCGAATCAACGATTCGGAAAATGGAGAGACCACGGTCTGAATGGCGAGGCGGTCCTTCGGAGGCGTTTCGATGACGCTCATGTCGCGCAGCCCAACGAGCGACATGTTGAGCGTGCGTGGAATCGGAGTCGCCGAAAGCGTCAGGACGTCGACATTGAGCTTGAGCTCCTTGAGGCGTTCCTTGTGCGCGACGCCGAAGCGTTGCTCCTCATCCACGACCAGGAGGCCGAGGTCGTGAAATTTCACGTCCTTGGAAAGCAGACGATGAGTGCCGATGACGATGTCCACTTGCCCCGTTTCCACGCCGGCCAGGACGGCTTTCTGCTCGCGCGGGGTGCGAAACCGGCTGAGCAGTTCGACGCGAACCGGGAATGCGGCGAAGCGGCGGCGGAAAGTTTCAAAGTGCTGGAACGCGAGCACGGTAGTCGGGGCCAGCACGGCAACTTGCTTGGAGTCGGTGACCGCCTTGAACGCGGCGCGCATCGCCACTTCCGTTTTGCCGTACCCGACGTCGCCGCACAGCAGGCGGTCCATGGGCTGCTGGCGCTCCATGTCGCGCTTGACGTCGGCGATGGCTATGGCCTGGTCCGGCGTTTCTTCAAACTCGAAGGCGTCTTCAAATTCGCGCTGAAACGCGCCGTCCGGCGAAAACGCGAAGCCCTCTCCCGCTTTTCGCCCGGCATACAGCTTCAACAATTTGTCGGCCATGTCCTCAACCGACTTTTTCACGCGCGCCTTTCGCGCCGTCCACGTGCTGCCGCCCAGTTTGTCGAGGACGGGTTTTGCGCCCTCGACGGCGCGGTAGCTTTGCACAAGGTCGAGCCGTTCGAGCGGAACGTAAAGGCGCGCGTCATCCGCATAGCGCAGGCGCATGAATTCGCCACGCGCGCCGCCGTTTTCAATTTGATGCAATCCCTCAAACTGGCCGATGCCGTGGTCGACGTGGACGACGTAATCGCCGGGTTTCAGTTCGGAAAAATCGCTGAAGAAGCTGGCTGTCTTGGGGCGCCGCTTCGTCGCGCCCTGCAGCATGGATTCAAAAACGTCCCCGGTCCCGAAGATGGCGACTCGCGCATCGAGAAACACCACGCCATCCGTGAACGGAGCGCGACACAGGACCACCGCGGGAACACTGCCGGCCGAGGAGTCTTCGGCAAGGCGTGCGCTCGTGGCGTTCTCTTCCAGTTCGCCGAGGCGGAAAGGGACCTCGTATTCGTGGCACAAATCGGCGTAACGTTCGAGTTCGCCCAGACTTTCCGCGGCCAGCAGAACACGTTCGCCCGAGGCAATGCGCTTGCGCGCTTCCTCCATGAATGCGGGCACGTTGCCGTGGAAGCGCGCCGTGGGATGCGTTTGAATCGTGCGGCTGTCGGAGTCCTCGCGCGTTAGCCCGAGGTGTTCGAGCTCCAGACGCGGATGGCGCGCAAGCTGCGTGTCCCAGTCATCAGTGAAGTAATGCGTAGACATGACTTCCACCGAATCGGCTCCAGTCGATTCGAGGCTCTCCAGCGCGCTTTCCAGAAATGCGCGGGAAGCTTCCTCGATCGCTCCCGGCTCGTCCAGAAGGATGACTGTGTCTTCATGCAAATCGAACAAGGAATGAGCCCGAATCGCGCGCTCCGTGCCCGCCGAATTTCCGTTTCCACCGCCAAAACCAATGCCTGCCTGCTCGAGGAGCGGCGGAAGCGTCACGCGTTCGATGGGGCGAACGGAGCGCTGCGTGTTGGGATCAAATTCGCGCAGGGATTCGACTGAATCACCGAACAATTCAAGGCGGACGGGCCGCTCGGCTTCCGCGGGGAAAATGTCGACGATTCCGCCGCGGACCGTGAATTGGCCCGGCATTTCCACCATGTCGTGGGATTCGTAGCCCACCCGCCGGAGATGTGCGACCAGGTCGTCGAGCGAAACTGTTTCGTCGCGCGCGAGCGTCCGCGCCTGCTCCGCGTAGTAAGCGGCGTCGGCAAGACGCATGCGAGCGGCGGCAACCGGCGCAACCACGACGCGCGCTTGCCCAGTGGAATATCGCCACAAGGTCACTGCGCGGTTTTCGAGAATTTCCGCGTGCGGAGCGGCGCCCTGCCAGGGCAGGACATCCATGGCGGGCAGGACGGTCACTTCGGTGGCTTCCTGCCCGGCGAGCGCGGCATAAAAAAATTGCATGGACGCGGCGAACACTTCCGCTCGTGCACCAGATTCGACGAGAACAACCATTGGCCGGCGCAGTTCTGTCGCAACGATAGCCGCAAGCAAGGCTTTTCCTGTGTCTGTCAGGCCGGCGAGCCGCTCGCGCGCGGTTCCCTGGCGCAAAGCGGCAATCGCGGACTCCAGCGCGGGATGCCGGCTCACCGATGCCAGAGTCTCCGAAACCGATGACAGAATCATGATTTGTTGTTGGTGTCGCGTGGCGCGGCCGAAACGTTTGCCGCGGCATTGCGGATTCGTTGAACCAGTTTGGTCGTGGAATATCCGGGCGCAAGCGGAATGGAGACCACGCGCCCGCCGGCGGCTTCGACCTCCTCGCGCCCTGCGACCTGGTCCAGCGCCCAATCCGCGCCCTTGACGAGGACGCTCGGCAGCACGCGGGAAATCAATTCGCGCGGAGTCGGCTCATCGAAAATCGT
>DATNIO010000065.1:0-11563 GCA_035604385.1 Verrucomicrobiia bacterium
CGCTGGACAAAAAATGGCGCGAGCCCGTGCTAGTCTCCAGCGCCGATGGCGTGGGCACAAAGCTTAAAATCGCCATGGCCATGAACATTCACTCGACGGTCGGCGCGGACCTCGTCAATCACTGCGTCAATGACATCCTCACGCTGGGCGCCGAGCCGCTCTTCTTCCTGGACTATATGGCGATGTCCAAAATGGATCCCAACGTGGTCGAGCAACTGGTCGAGGGGATTTCGCGCGCCTGCCACTCCGCCGGATGCGCGCTGATCGGCGGCGAAACGGCCGAAATGCCCGGCTTCTACGCGCCGGGAGAATACGATCTCGCGGGCTTCATCGTCGGCGTTATGGAACGCGCGAGTCTGAAAAAAACGAATGCCGTGAAGCCGGGCGATCTGGTTTTCGCGCTTCCCTCCACGGGGCTGCACACGAACGGCTATTCGCTGGCGCGCAAACTCGTGTTCGATCACGCGGGCCTGCATCCGGAAACCTACGTCCCCGAGGTCAGCAACAAAATTGGCGCGGAGCTGCTGCGCCCGCACCGCTGCTACTGGCCGATGCTCAAGACCACAGTCGCCCGCGGCTGGCTCTCCGCGATGGCGCATATTACCGGCGGAGGCATCCCCGGAAATTTGCCGCGCGTGCTGCCGCGAGGCGCGCAGGCGGAAATCGAGCTCGGCTCGTGGCCCGTGCCTCCCATTTTTTCCTACCTCGCTTCGCTCGGCAAGCTCGAGCGCGACGATCTGCTCCGCACGTTCAACATGGGCGTGGGCATGATCCTGATCGTGCCGCTCGAGAATCATCGCGCCGTCGAATCCGAACTGAAGCGCCGCCGCGAAAAATACTATCGCATCGGGCAAATCCGCCGCGGCGATCCTCGCAAGCCTCAAGTGGTGTTCTCCGGAACTTTGCCGATTTAGTAGCACAGACTTCAGTCTGTGGGTTTTGGTTGCGATACGGGCGACCGTGCTCCGACCAACCCCCACAGACTTGAAGTCTGTGCCACTAAATTCACCGCAACCCGGCTTGCTGGATCAGCGGATACGTATGTTTCTGAAACCAGCGCATGTCTTCGATGTACTGCGGCCAGGAAATGAGCGTGCCGTCGAATCCCATCCTGGAAACTGTTTCGAGGCCTTCGACGATCTGTTCGCTCGTGCCGATCAAGGGATAGCCGCCCCAGCCCGCCATGAAGTGAATCTTCATCGCGCGCAGCGTGTCCGCGGGCAACGTCTGGGCGTTGATGCCCAGTGTTTCGACCAGATTCGTGGCCGCCACCCAATCGCCTTTCTGGTGCACGTAATAGTCGAAGTAGTCCTTGGCTTCTTTCTCAGTTTCGCCCTGCACGGCGTAGCTCGCGGTCCAAACCTGAATTTCGCGGCCGTATTCCTCGCGGGCAAGCTTGCGGTAGCTCTCGACCATTTTTTTCGCGCCTTCAAAATCACGCGGGTCAAAAACAAGAAAGGCCACATCGCAGTACTTGGCCGCGAAGTGCTGACCCTTTTTCGATCCGCCGGCATTCATGATGACGGGATGTGGTTTCTGGATGGGCTTCGGCTGTAGATAGCCTTTCTTGATCCGGTAGAAATTTCCCTCGTAGTCGAATTCATCGTCCTCGGTCCACAGCCGCTTGATGATTTCGATCCACTCGGCCGCCATGTCGTAGCGCTTGTCGTGTTCGAGGAGCGGAATGCCGAACATTTCGATTTCGGGCTTGTGCCATCCGGTGACGACGTTGAGCGTGAAGCGCCCGCCGGTAATGTGATCGATCGTCGTGCATTGTTTCGCGGCCATGATCGGGTGGACCGTCGGCACGTGCGAAGTGGCGAATACGCTGGAATATTTAGTGGACGCGCCGATCCCCGCGGCCCAGGAAAACGCCTCAAAGCCGGGCCCGTTGAAATTGGTGACGCCGCCGAATCCTCGCCAGCGTCCCACGGGCACGAGGGCCTCGAATTCCATCTCATCTGCCAGCTTGGCGAGGGCGAGCGTGCTCGGCCAATCGGCCTTCAGCGTCCCGTCGATGGACGTGATCGCGCAGCCGCCCTCGAGGTTCGTGCTGAACGTTCCCAGTTTGAGCTTGCGGTCGTTGTAAAGCGGATTCGTCTTCCGGCGCGTCGCTTCGGTCGCTTCTTTCATTTCGATTCGATCTCCCCTGCCGTAAATCGAAATCTACAGCACGGTTGCGATGTTCTCAATTTGCATGAAGGATAGCAGTTCGCCTTTGGATTT
This sequence comes from Verrucomicrobiia bacterium, assembly GCA_035604385.1. Lineage (GTDB taxonomy): Bacteria > Acidobacteriota > Terriglobia > Acidiferrales > UBA7541 > Palsa-360. The sequence goes on from DATNIO010000065.1 coordinate 2,227, forward strand.
CTAACGAAAATTGCCGGACTTTTTGAATTCGCCAAGACTTAAATGTTCGGTGCCTTGGTTTTGGTAGCGCCGGCGTCCCGCCGGCTGTGCCTCCTGCTCGAACTTGAACGCGGCCGGCAAGATGCCGGCGCTACGGACCGATTGCCGCGCGTGCGGCATCGTGCTAGCATCCGCGAATTGGGGAACGTGTCCGGGCACCCGGAACACGGACCTTCATCCTTCCAGATTTCACGCCGCAAATGATTTCCCGGTGCGGCCGCCCGCCGTCGCGGGCGCCCGCCGGGGCGGGAACGGCGCTCAGGGGGAAGAACGATGAAAGCCTACGCAACGCAGTCTATCCGCAATGTGGGCATTGCCGGTCACGGCGACACGGGGAAAACCCAGCTGGTGTCGTCGTTGCTGTTCACCGCGGGGATGACCACCCGGCTGGGAAAGGTCGCCGAGGGAAACACGGTCACCGACTGGGACGAAGAAGAAATCGCCAGGAAAATCACGATTCACTCCAGCCTGGCCTACGCCGAGTGGGCGCCCTCGGGGCAAGCAACAACACCGGGCCAGGCGGAAAAAATAAAAATCAATTTTCTGGACACGCCGGGCTACAGCACGTTTCTGAACGACACGCGCGCGTCCCTGGTGGCGGCCGACGCCGTGCTGATCGTGGTGGACGCCGCGGCGGGCGTGCAGGTGGTCACGGAAAAAGTGTGGGACTACGCGACCGAGTACGACGTGCCGCGCGCGTTCGTCATCAACTGGATGGACCGCGAGCTGGCCAATTACGACCGCGCGATGGAATCGATCACGCGCGTGTTCGGCCGCAATGTCGTGCCGCTGCAATTGCCGATCGGCGCGGAGAAAACGTTTCGCGGCGTGGTCGACCTGATCACCATGAAGGCGCACATCTACACGCCCGATGGCGACGGCAGGCCGAAGGTCGAGGAGATTCCCGAGGATCTGGCCGAGGCGGCCAAGGTCGCGCACGAAACGCTGGTGGAAATGGTCGCCGAGGGCGACGACGCGCTGATGGAGGAATTTTTCGAGAAGGGCACGCTGCCCATCGAGGATCTGAGGAAAGGCTTGCGCGACGCATTCCAGGCCAAACGCATCTACCCGGTCGTGCTGACCTCCGCGCTGCACAATATTGGCAGCGCGACGCTGCTCGATTTGCTCGTGGAAATGTTTCCGGACCCGTCGCAGCGTGGCACGGCCATCGGCCACAGCGAGACCGCCAGCAAAGGCGGCGAAGTGCAGCGAAAAATCGGCGACGCCGAGCCGCTCTCCATTTTTGTGTTCAAGACGCTGGCCGATCCCTTCTCCGGGCGGATCAGCTATTTCAAGGTGATGTCGGGCGTCCTGAAAAACGACGCGATGCCGCAGAATTTTACGCGCGGCACGAGCGAACGCCTCCAGCACATCCAGGTAATGCAAGGAAAGACGCCGACCGCCGTCTCCGACCTCCACTCCGGCGATCTGGGCACCGTCGCGAAACTCAAGGAAACTTTCACCGGCGACACGCTCGGCGACAAGGCGGCGCCCATTCACTATCCGCTGCCGCACGTTCCCGAGCCTTCCATCACGTTCGCGGTCGAGCCCAAGACGCGCGCGGATGAAGACCGTATCGGCCCCGCGATCCATCGCATTCTGGAAGAGGACCCGTCGCTGCGTTTTTCGCGCGACCCGCAGACCAAGGAATTTCTCCTGGCGGGTTCGGGACAGCAGCACATCGAAGTGGTCGTCGCCAAGCTGCACAAGCGATACCACGTGGACCTGACGTTGCACCCGCCCAAGGTGCCCTACCGCGAAACGATCCGCGGCAAGGCCGACGCCGAAGGCAAGCACAAGAAGCAGACGGGCGGCCACGGACAGTTCGGCGTTTGCCGCGTTCGCCTGGAGCCGGCGGCGCGCGGGACGGGAATCGAATTTGTGGACGACATTTTCGGCGGCGCGATCCCCAAGAACTGGATTCCGTCGGTCGAGAAAGGCATCCGCGCCTCGGCCGAACGCGGTTATCTCGCCGGTTTCCCCGTCGTGGATTTCCGGGCCATCCTCTACGACGGAAAATATCACGACGTGGACAGCTCCGACATGGCGTTCAAGATCGCGGGATCGCTCGCGTTCAAGGAAGGCATGAAGCAGGCCCGGCCCGCGCTCCTGGAACCCGTGATGCACGTGGAAGTCTACGCGCCCGACCAGTATTCGGGCGACATCATGGGCGACCTCAGTTCCCGGCGCGGACGGATCAGCGGCAGCGAGGCGCGCGGATCGAGCGTGATCGTCAAGGCGCAAGTTCCGTTTGCCGAGATGCTGAATTACGCGACCACGCTCACGTCCATGACGCAGGGCCGCGCCACCTACTCCATGGAATACTCGCACTACGACTATGTGCCCACCGAGATCGCGGAGAAAGTAATCGCCGCGGCGAAAGCGGCGAGGGGAGTCGTGGTGGAGGAGGAAGAGCAGGTCTGAATTCTGGATGTTCGAGGTTGGAGGTGGAAAGGAAACAGATAGCGGCATCCCATTCCAAGCATTGATGAGCCAAATTGGAGGTTGTGGGTTCCTGTGAATATGAAAGAATCTTGGCATTATGCCGAAGAAACTTTCTCCCCGGTGGGCCGACGCGACGCTCGCCGTTCATAGTGGTGAGCCGAAACACGGACGGAACGCTCCGGTCACCGCGCCGATCGTTCGCTCCTCGAATTTCACCTTTGCCAGCACGGCGGAAATGAAACGCTGGGCCGAGGGCAAATCCAAAGCCTACATCTACACGCGCTACGGCAATCCGACGCTTGCCGTGGCCGAAGCGAAAATCGCCGAACTCGAAAATGGCGAGGACGCCCTGGTGACGGCCTCGGGATCGGCCGCGATCTCGAGCGCCCTCCTGGCCGTGCTCCGGACGGGAGATGAATTGATCGCCACGCGCCAGCTCTACGGCGGCTCCTACCGCCTGATGCGCGACGTCCTGCCGCGCATGGGAATTCGCGTGCACCATGTGGAAGCGAATCTCGAAGGCGTGGATCGCCTGGTGAATGCAAAAACCCGCGCGCTGTATGTGGAGTCTCCCACCAATCCCACGCTGGGCCTCGTGGATTTGAAAAAGGTCGTGGCCCTCGCGCGGAAGCACAAACTTGTTTCGCTCATCGACAACACCTTCGCGACGCCCATTCTGCAAAAGCCGCTGGACCTGGGCTTCGATCTGGTCCTGCACAGCGCGACAAAATACCTGGCGGGACACTCCGACATCGTCGCCGGCGCCGTGGCCGGAAACCGGGAATGGGTCGGAAAAGTCCGGGAAATGATGATCTCCCTCGGAGGATCGATGGATCCGGATCCCGCGTATCTCTTGATTCGCGGATTAAAAACACTCGAAATTCGCGTCCGGCGCCAGTGTGAAAGCGCCATGGCCGTGGCGCGCTTTCTGGAACGCCATCCGAAAGTCGGACAAGTGCAATACCCGGGCCTGCCGTCCCATCCTGACCACCGGCTGGCAAAACGGCAGATGACGGGCTTCGGTGGAATGCTTGCATTTGACCTCAAAGGCGGCCTGCCTGCGGCATGCCGGTTCTGTGACAGGGCAAAAGTTTTCTTGCTGGCCGTCAGCCTGGGTGGAGTTGAATCACTCATTGTGCTCCCAATCTACACATCCCACTACCGGATGGGTACAGCGGAGCTGGCAGCGGCAGGGGTGAAGCCCGGGACGGTTCGCATGTCGATAGGTCTCGAGGACTCGGGAGACCTCCTCGGGGACTTGAGGCAAGCTCTCTCCTAAGACGTTGTTTTTAATTGGGTTAAAGGGATATTAACAAGGGTTCATAATCCCTATTGACCCCGCTGGGGGCATATGATCTACAATTAAGGTCCAGACTTTCAAGCGGCGGAAATGTGTCTCTTAGTTTGGCAGGTATTGTGCTCTCTATCATCGCGGAGGGCAGCGCCGGTCGTCGGTCCAATCGGTCCAAAAATACATTTATGGTAAACCGCATTCAAAAATCGGCCGGCTGGCTTTTCGTCGCCGCCGGTGTTCTTTTCGGCCTTGCTGGTTGTGAAGACTCGGCCAAGACGCCTGTACAAGTCCGCCCGCCACAGATCGCTTTGCCCTTGCAAGACCAGGTCCTGCCTACGCTGCCAATCAATGCGCAACACAAAGTTCTGACGCCGCTTGTCATTCAGGCCCCGGCGGATGGGCCGGACCAGCTCGCGGCGCGGAGCCAGGCCGCGTTCGACGCGGGCGAGCAGGATTTTCAGGCCGGCCATCTTGGAAAAGCGCGCGAGGAATTCGATGAGGCGCTCGACCAGTTGCTGGCCAGCGGACTCGATCTCGACGCCGACCCGCGCCTGAGCAGTTTGTACCACCACATTATCGACACGGTAAGCCTGGATGAACTCGAGGCCTTCCGCGCCGGCGACGGTTTCAGCGAACAGAAATCCACGCCCGCGCCCATCGATGAAATCGCCGAGGAACCGATCCCGCAGCCGGAAAAGTTCGACCCCAATTTGCGCGGCCGCGCGGAAGGCGAAGTGGACGCCATCGCGCATGACGTTCCGTTGACGGTCAACGATCAGGTTCTCGCTTATTTGAATTTTTTCAAAACGGCGCGCGGGAGCGCGATCGTCGAAACCGGGCTTCGCCGCGAGGGGCGCTACCGCGACATGGTCCGGCGGGTTTTGAAGGAAGAAGGCATGCCGCAGGATTTGATTTACCTGGCGCAGGCCGAGAGCGCGTTCCAGCCGCAGGCGGTGTCCAAAGCGGGCGCGCGCGGGATGTGGCAGTTCATGTCCTTTGCCGGACGGAAATACGGTTTGCAGAAGACCTGGTGGGTGGACGAACGCCAGGATCCGGAAAAGGCCACGCGGGCCGCGGCGCGCGATTTGCGCGACCTGTACGGCCAGTTCGGCGACTGGTATCTGGCCATGGCCGCTTACAATTCCGGCGCGGGGGCCGTCCAGCATGCCGTGGAAAAAACCGGCTATGCCGATTTCTGGGAACTCTACCACCGCAATGTTCTGCCGAAGGAAACACAGAACTACGTGCCGATCATTCTGGCGCTGGATCTGATCTCCAAGGATCCCGCGCGGTACGGCATCGAATTCGAGCCCGAGCCCGCGCTTCAGGCCGACACGGTCAAGCCGGGCCAGGCCATTGATTTGCGCCTGGTCGCCGAAACAATCGACACCGATCTCGAAACCCTGCGCAGTATGAATCCGGAGCTGTTGCGCCTGGTTACGCCGCCCGACCCTGAGTTCGTTCTGCGCCTGCCCGAGGGCACGGCCGAGCGTTTCTTCGCGGAAATCGCCGCTATTCCTCCGGAAAAATGGGTGAGCTGGCGCCGCCACAAAGTCGAGCAGGGGGAAACGCTTTCCTCCATCGCCAAGCAGTACCGTGTTTCGCCGGCCGAAGTGGCCGATGCCAACGAACTGTCCACCGGGGCTTCCCTGGAGGAAGGCCAGAAGCTGATTATTCCCGCCGCCGCGCGCTCCGAGGCGTCCACGGGAAAACTGATCCGCTACCGGGTGCGCCGTACGGACACGATTGCCACGATCGCCGACGAATTCGACGTGACGCCTGCGGAGCTGCGCAAGTGGAACCACCTGAGGGCCGATCGCGTGGCGCGCGGCGTGTCGCTCCGGATCTATCCGGGGGGCATGACGCCCGCGCCGCAGCAGCAGGCCAAGACCAAGGACTCGGCTCCAAGCGTGGCCGTCGCGCAGGCGAATACCGCGACGAAGAAAAACCTCCCCGTCATGGAAGCGCGCTCGGCGAGCGCCGTCGTGCACCGCGTGAAGCCGGGCGAAACGCTATGGTCGATCGCCCGCGCCTATCAAACCACGGTGGAGGCCATTCAGGCCGGAAACCGCTATTTGTTCAGCCGGCCGCTACAAGTGGGCGATACCCTGACCATTCTGCCGACCCGCTAGTCCCATCTTGCTTTTTATTCCGACTTGTCCCTATATTGTCAGCGGGGTCGCGGTCGTTCCTTGCCGCGGGGCGGCGCGTCGAGAGGTCGCCCGACAGGAAGGGATCCGCGAAAAACAGCACGGAACCGGCGGGTCCTTGCGCTAACCCTTGACAAACATGCCGGATTCCGTTTATAAGCCCGCGATGGCTGCAAACGCCATCGAATTCCTCGAAATGGCGGCGAATCGAAGGGAGAACGCGGATGGCTTACGAAAAAGAAGACCAGGGCGACGAAAACGAGTTCGTTCATTTTGAGGAAGAAGAACTCGGCGGCGATCCGGAAGAAGTGATCGAAGAGGAAACCGAAGAGGAGCTGGTCATCACCGAGCGCTCCGGCGCGGCGGGCGCCCCGCAACCTTCTCTCGCGACGCCGAAACCGGCGGCCAGGAAGAAAAAGCCGGCGGCGAAGAAAGCGAAAAAGAAAGTCAAGGCTCGCAAGAAAGCAGCCAAGAAAAAACCGGCGAAGAAGGCGGCCAAGAAATCCGCCAAGCGCCGCAAGAGGCGCTGAGGGCTTTTCCGGCGTAACGATTTCCCGAACGGAGATTTGCGGTCGAGGGCCCGGGGAGTTTCCTCCGGGCCTTCGGTTTATTTTGACGCGCGTTCCAGCCTTGTTTCATTCCGGTGCATATTCGATAAATTTCCCGCCAGGCTATTCTCGTTTCCCGCAACGGAACAATTTTCTTGCGGGTTACGCCGCGCGTCGCTAGCATGGCGGCCATGAAGCTGGCCGTCGAGCATGTGCGGCGGATGCGGGGCGGGGCGCAGGCCCAATTGATGCGCTGCGACGATGAGGCGTATTACATCGTCAAATTCCAAAACAATCCCCAACATTTGAGGATTCTGGCGAATGAAATGCTTGCAACACGTCTGGCCGCGCGGCTGGGATTGTGCGTGCCGCAAGTGGAAGTGGTGGAGGTGCGTCCGGAAATCATCGCCTACACGCCGGACCTGGTGATTCAGCTGGGCCTCGGGAGAAAACCGTGCGCGGCGGGAAAACAATTCGGATCGCAGTTTCCGGGACACCCGGCCCGGCTGGCCGTCCACGATTTTTTGCCCGACGAGCAGTTGCGGTCGGTCCGGAATCTTTCGGATTTCCTCGGCGTCCTGGTCTTCGACAAGTGGACCTGCAACACGAACGGCCGGCAGGCGATTTTTTTTCGCGACCCCGGCGGGGATCCGGGCGCGGCCGATTCTACGGCGGGCGGTTCTACAGAATTGAGTACTACTGGGTCGGGTCACACAGCGATCGGTTATACAGCGATGGGCTATACAGCAATGATGATTGACTTCGGCTTCTGCTTCAACGCCGGGGAGTGGGATTTTCCCGACGCGCCGCTCCGCGGGCTGTATGCGCGCCACCGCGTCTACGACGGCGTCGCCGGTATGGAGGCGTTCGAGCCCTGGCTCGCGCGCCTCGAAAACCGGATCACCGAGCGCGTGCTGGGCGAGGAGGCCGCGCAGATTCCGCCCGAGTGGTACGGCGGCGACTGGGACGAGCTCGAGCGCTTGCTCGAGCGCCTGTACCGGCGCCGCGAGCGCGTGCGGGAACTGCTCCTGTCGGCGCGCAATTCCGGCCGCGACCCGTTTCCCAACTGGAAGGTGAGACATGCCTGAAGAAACGCTGCGACCCTGCGCCTACCACGTGGTGCGCTACCAGCCCAACCTCATCCGGGACGAGTGGGTCAACATCGGCGTCCTGCTCTTCATTCCCGGAGGAGGGCCCGGAGGAGAGCCCGGAGGAGAGCCCGCGGCGGGACGCGTGCGCCAGCGCTGGCTCTAGGAGCCCGCCGACCTCGCGCGCCTGCGGCGCCTGCACCCGGCGGCGGACGAGGAGCTTTTGCTGCGCCTGCCCGCCGAATTCGACCGGCAGTTCGCCGGGCGGGAGATGGAGGCCGCGGCCATTCTCGAAAAATTCGACGACACTCTGTCCAACGCCGTGCAGCTCGCTCCCCGCAAGGGCCTGCTCGCCCGCGACCCGGACGCCGAGATCGACCGCCTCTTCCGCGAACAGGTCGAGCCGCTGCGCGAAACGCGGCGCGGCTTCGTGGAAATCCGCACGCGCGGCGACGTGCGCGCCCGGGCCGCGGATTTTTTCCGCACCGAAAAAATTCTGCGACTCATGCAGCGCGGCGTGCGCGTCGAGGAGTTCACGGCCCCGGGCGATCCGATGCGCATCGATTTTTCCTACCGCCGCAACGGCACGCGCGGCTTCGTGCATTCCGTGGCGCTCGGCCGCGATCCGGGACAGGCGAAGCTCCTGGCCTACACCGCGGGCGCGATCCGCGACCGCGTCCGCCACTCGGAATTCCTGGCCGTCACCGAACGCGAGCCCGCGCGCGGCAACGTGCGCGACCAGTTTGTTTCCGGGATTCTCGCCGAAAGCGATATTCGCGTTGTGCCGCTGGGGGAGCTTCGCAAGTGGGCGCATGAGGTGGCGCCGGCGTTAAAGGCGAACGGCGGTTACTAGAGCCTATTTCAAAACTCGATACAACGTTCTGATCCGATGATGGTTAGTTTGCCGAAAATGCGAGATAAGATCGAGCAGCAGCGCCGAGGGAGGCCTGATGGCGCGATACGGTCGTCTGTTGACCGACGCCCAATGGGAGAAGATTCGTCCCTTGCTGCCGAAGCTTCGCAAGTCCCGGCGCGGTGGCCGGCCGCGAGCGAAGGATCGCAAAGTTCTCGAAGGGATTCTCTGGATTCTGCGCAGCGGCGCTCGCTGGCAGGATTTGCCGGACGAATTCCCCTCGCCCGCAACCTGCTGGCGCAGGCTTCGAGACTGGGAAGAGCAAGGGGTCTGGCTCACCATTTGGCGCGCATTTTTGGCGGAACTGAACCAACGCGAGCAACTGAACTGGAGCGAGTCGTTTCTGGACGGCAGTTTCGCTCCGGCGAAAAAAGGGGCTCGAAAGTCGGAAAAACCAAGCGGGGCAAGGGCACGAAGTGGATGGTGGTGGTCGACGGCCAAGGTATTCCTCTGGGAAAGCAGCTTTACTCTGCTTCCCCGAACGAGGTCCGGCTGGCGGAAGAAACGCTCGCCTCGATCCATGTGACCCGGCCGGGTCGCGGCGGGCGAGCACGTCAAAAACCGCAACGAGTGATTGCGGATCGCGCCTATGACAGCGACCCGTTGCGCGAGCGATTGGCGTCGCGCGGCATTGAATTGGTCGCCCCACACCGCTGGAATCGAAGCAAGCCGCGCACGCAAGATGGCCGAGCGTTGCGCCGCTACCGACGCCGCTGGAAGGTGGAACGCACCTTCGCCTGGCTTGGCAATTTCCGTCGACTGGTCGTTCGCTACGATCGCTCGATCACGATCTATGAAGCCTTTTTTCATATCGCCTGTTTCATGATCGTCTTACGAAGAGTTTTGAAATAGGTTCTAGT
>DATNIO010000066.1:0-29651 GCA_035604385.1 Verrucomicrobiia bacterium
GACGCTCCGGTCGCCCTCCGGGCTCCCTCCGCGTCCTCCGCGCAAGAAACACCCAAGGAATCGAAAGACCCAGTGTAAAGGATGTCCTGGCAACGACTGTAAATGATGTCTTGGCACTTTACACTGAAGGCGGGCGCTACAAAATCGTGCCACTTTCGAGTTCTCACACAGACCGTAAGGCCCCGACCTCGCAAACTGCACAAATGTCGCGATGTTCTCCAAATCAGGCAATACGAAACGCTGGAAGAATGTGCGTATTGGGGCGCGCTGGTGTCATAATAACAGTGCTCAAAGGACCATCCAATGTCTCAGACCACGACATACGATATCTTCATGGATGGCACCTGCTCGTTCTGCCGGTGGACGCAGACGAAGGTCGAGCCGTACGATTCCAGTTCCCGGCTTCGATTCCTGGACTACAACAATCCTGAGGTCGCTGCGCAAGCGCCCTTTCCGCGCGTTGAACTCGACAACGAAATGCACGTTCGAACGCCGGATGGCGCGTGGCTCAAGGGATTCGAAGCGTGGCTTGCCTTGCTCCGCGTGCTGCCGAAGCTGGCCTGGTTGGGACGCTTCGCCAGTCTGCCTCCTGTGCGCTGGATGGGGCCCTCTGTGTACGCATTTATCGCGCGACACCGCTACAGCCTTCCCGGAGCTCCCGCGCGCTGTGAGAGCGATACGTGCGCGATTCCCGAGCGTCCGTCCAAGTGACGCGTGATACCATATTTGCGCCGTGAAACCTCCAATTCCCTTCCTGGAATGTTCGAATCCACGATGACCGCGCCGCCACTCCCTTCCATGGAAATGATTCCGATGCTTGACCTGCGAGCGCAGTTCGAAACTATCGCGCCCGAAATTCGCGCCGCCGTCGAAGCGGTCCTGACCGCGCAGCAGTTTGTACTCGGGCCGCAAGGGGAAGCGCTGGAGCAGGAAATCGCCGGGGCCTGCGGCGCGCCCTACGCCGTTGGCCTCGCCTCCGGAACAGAGGCGCTAGAACTCGGACTTCATGCTTGCGGCGTGAAGCCCGGAGACGAAGTGATCGTTCCGGCGTTTACATTCATTGCCACAGGCAGCGCCGTCAGCGCGCTTGGCGCCCGCCCGGTGTTTGCGGACGTCGAACCTGCGACGTTCAATCTCGATCCCGACCAAATTGAAGCGCGGATTACGCCCCGCACTCGCGCGATTGTCGCGGTCCATCTGTTCGGCCTCGCAGCGGCTATGGACCCCATTCTCGCGGTTGCGGAAAAACACGGCATACCCGTCATCGAAGACAACGCTCAATCCTTCGGCGCCACTTACCGCGGGCGGAAAACTGGTTCGATGGGGCGTCTTGGCTGCCTGAGTTTTTATCCCAGCAAGAATCTGGGCGCGTATGGGGACGCGGGGATGATCGTCACGAGCGATGAAAAGCTGGCTGCGCGCCTGCGCTCGTTGCGCAATCACGGGCAGACGGGCCAATACCTCAGCACCGAACGGGGCTGGAACAGCCGCCTGGATGAATTGCAAGCCGCGATCCTGCGAGTGAAGTTGCGCCATATGGCGGACTGGACGTCAACTCGTCAAGCTCACGCCCGGCTGTACGATTCCCTGTTGCAGGATTTGCCCGGGATTGTCCTGCCGCGCGTGCCGCCCGGAAGAGAACATGTCTACTACCTCTATACGATTCGCGTCGAGGGACGCGCCGGCGGCTACCCCAGGGCGAACGAACGAGGGAATGAAGTGCGCAGCGATCTCGTGCAGCAGCGCCTCAAGGCGCGCGGCGTCGCCAGCATGGTCTACTACCCGGTTCCGCTCCACTTGCAACCGCTGTACGCTTCGCTTGGAGGAAAGCCCGGAGAGTTGCGCGTCAGCGAGCGCGCCGCGCGCGAAGTGCTTTCCATTCCCATTTATCCCGAACTTACGCGCGAGCAAATCGAGCGCGTCGCGCAGGAAGTGCGCGCTGCGGTAACTCAGGCTAAATGAAGGGCTTCAAGTGGCGCAGGCTTCACAGGTTGCGGAAAAAGCCGGGTAGCACAGCCACTCCTGGCTGTGCGCCTTTCTTAAGTGCTGGAAAAACCACACAGCCAAGAGTGGCTGTGCTACAAAAACCGGAATTAAGCGGTGGCAGAAACTGCGCGGCGGTAGAGCAGGAACATCACGCTGAGGAACAGGATCAATGCGGGAGTGAGCAACGCGAGAATTCCCCAATCGAGGGAGCGCTGCCCGGACGCGCCCAGCGCGGAAGCCGACGCGTAGCAGAGCGCGCAGCCCTGCGCGAAGGCGCCCTGCGCCGAAGCAAGAATCCCGAGTAGGGCCACGAAAGCAAATTTTAGGCGCATTCCAGTTCCCTCCGAAAGCATCCCCACCGCCCGACTATTCTACCTCAATGCGGCCTCATCCGAAGCAACCCTAAGGCCTCCGGGAAGAAGAAAATTAACATCATGCAAATGCAGAAAATCATGGCCGGAATCAGCAAAAGCACCAAGGAAAATTTTTCGTATTTCAAGTGCATGAAAAACGACATGATCATGGCGGCTTTGACCACGGACAAAACGACCAGGATGCTCAACATGACCGAAGGCTGCAATTCCTCGTAGGCAAGAAAAACCTCCAGGCCGGTGATCGCGACCAGGCCGACCCAAATGCCTATGTTGGTCCCGACGCTGGCACCCGCGTGTGCTTCTTCCGCATGCGCTTGTGTGTTCATGGATCTCTTTTTCTCCCGAATCGCGGGCTTAGTACTTCACTGACATCAAGTAAATCAAGGGAAACACGAACATCCAGACCAGGTCCACGAAGTGCCAGTACAAGCCGTTCACTTCGACGTCCTCGGCGGAGAACTTGCCGCGCCCGTAGCCGACCGCCACAATCCCCAGGTAGATCACGCCGATCATGACGTGCGTCATGTGCAGGCCGGTGATCCCGAAGAACACGGCGCCGAACAGCGGCGTGCCTTCCGGGTTTCCGGTAATGGTGAAGTGCTCCTTGAAGATCATGTTCATCCACTCGGTCAAGTGCAGCCCGGTAAAGAGCAGTCCTCCGACCATGGTGGCGACCAACCACATGACTGTCTTCTTGCGGTCGTTGCGTTGGGACGCCATCACGGCCATGACCATCGTCAGCGAACTGGCCAGCAGCACCACCGTCATGGTCGTCGAGAAAATGATGGCGGGGTTAATGGGAAACGGCCGCGGCCAATCGGGATTCGTGAGCCGCGAATAGCTGTAGGTAATAAGCAGCGCCGAAAACGTCAGCGTGTCGGAGACGATGAACAGCCACATCCCTAATTTCTTTGAACCCATCGCAAACGGAGACTTGCCACCGGACCATGCCGAATCCAGCGCCACGTCGGTTTTTACGTCATGCACGATTCACCGTCCCAGAGTTAGAAGTGCGAACAGGAAAATCCAAAGCCCATCCATGAAGTGCCAGTAAATCGACGTCAGCTCCGCGGCTGTGGCCTGCGAGATCCGCGAACGCTTCCACGGCCGGAACATAACGTAGAACAAAGCCAGGATTCCGCCGGCCAAATGCGCGCCGTGAGCGGCGGTCAAGAGATAGAAAAAGCTGCTGCTGGGATTGGTCGCCAGCAACATTCCCGCGGCGGCGAGTTGGCGCCAGGCAATGATTTGCCCGGCCAGGAAAAGCAGCCCAAGGCCGGTGGTCACCCACCACCAGGATCGGAACGCTTCTCGCTCGCCGCCCACCAGCTTCTTACGCGCCACCATGATGGTGACGCTACTTGCGAGCAGTATCGCTGTGTTGAACCAAAGGACCGGGGGCAATGGAGTGCTCTGCCAGTCCATGCCGAGGCCCTTTCGAACGATATAGGAGCTTGCCAGCGCCATGAAAAACATCACAATGGCCGCGAGGCCTAGTTGGAGCGCCGTGAAATAGGCGCGGCGCGGAACCGGACGTAATGGGCCGGAAGAGCCGCTATCATCGTCGCCACCGGCGGGCGGGGTGGTGCCACCACCGTGACCGGCGTCTATGATCTCGAGATCGTCGACGATTGTTCCTGGCATGGTTCGACCTCTTAAACGCTATGCCTTGCGCACCAAATTCGGCGCGAGATGCTGCGGGATGAAGTCATCCGCCGCGCCGGGCACGCTGAACTCATACGGACCGTGGTACACGACAGGCTCTACGCCGCCAAAATTGTCATGCGGAGGCGGCGACGGGATCGACCACTCCAGAGTCGTCGCATGCCATGGATTCTCTTCCTTGGCTTCCTTCCCTGCAATCAGGCTCCAGATGATGTTGTACAGGAAGAGGAGTTGCGCCGCGATCGTGACAATCGCCGCAATGGTCATGAACACATGCACCGGCTGCAGCTTCTGGAGGAACGTCACCGCACTGGCGTCGAAGTAGCGCCGCGGATGTCCGGCCAAGCCCAGGAAGTGCATCGGCATGAAAATGCAATAGACGCCAGCGAACGTAAGCCAGAAGTGGACCTTGCCGATTCCCTCATTCAGGAACTTGCCAAACATCTTAGGGAACCAGAAATATGCGCCGGCGAACATCCCGAAAATCGCCGCGACACCCATGATCAAATGAAAATGAGCGATGACGAAGTACGTATCGTGCAGGTAAAGATCCAAAGACGGTTGCGCCAGGAACAGACCCGAAAGCCCGCCGCTCACGAACAGCGACACAAAGCCGAGGGCAAACAGCATCGCGCAGTTGAATTCGATCTTACCGCCCCACAGCGTTCCCAGCCAATTGAACGTCTTAATCGCCGAGGGCACTCCAATCGTCATTGTAAGGATGGAAAAGGCGAACGCCGAATAGGGGCTCATCCCGCTCACAAACATGTGGTGGCCCCAGACGCAGAAGCCGAGGAAGCCGATGGCGCAGACGGCTCCGACCATCGCGCGGTAACCGAATACCGGTTTGCGCGCAAACGTGGAGAGCAGGTGCGACGTCACGCCCATCCCCGGAAGAATTGCGATGTACACCTCTGGATGGCCGAAGAACCAGAACAGGTGCTGCCACAGCAGCGGAGAACCGCCTTTGTGCCATGTGATCACTTGATCGGTGATCACCAGGCCACCGGGAATGAAAAAGCTTGTGCCGGCGATGCGGTCGAGCAAGAGCAAGATGCACGCGGCCAGAAGGACGCCAAACGCGAGCAGGCCAAGGATGGCGGTCACCAGCCACGTCCAGCACGTGAGGGGAAGGCGGCCGAGGGTCATGCCTTTCGCGCGAAGATCGATCAGCGTCGTGATGAAGTTCAGCGCGCCCATCAGCGACGCAGCGCAAAAGATAGCCAGCCCGACGATCCACAGCGTTTCGCCCGCACCTTGTCCGGGACCGGTAATTTCGCCCAGGGCGCTCAACGGCGGATACGACGTCCAGCCCCCGAGCGGGGCGCCGCCAGCTACAAAAAACGCGGCGACCATTACCATCAGGGACACAAACGTGGTCCAAAACGACAGCATATTGATGACCGGGAACGCCATGTCGGCGGCGCCAATTTGAATGGGAAGGAAGTAGTTGCCGTATCCCGATTGCGGCGCCGTGGTCAGTACCATGAAGATCATGATCGTTCCATGCATGGTTACCAGGGCCAGATACTGCTCCGGCGTCATCAGGCCGCCCTTGAAGAAAAACCAATGGGTATTTGGCCATGCCAGATGCAGGCGCATCAGGAGAGACAATGCCATGCCCACGAATACGGAGAACAAGGCCAGGGTCAAGTACTGAATGCCGATCACCTTGTGATCGACGCTGAAAACATACTTTCGAATGAAACCGGACGGAGGTTGATGTTGCCCGTGGCCGCCGCCGTTTTCGTGAGTCACCATGAGGCCTCTCCTAAGAGTCTTTCATTTCGCCCGACCAAATTAGCGGGCGAATGCGTCAACTTTATTACTGGTTGGCCGCTTCCTGATCTCTCATCCACTTCTGGAAATCCGCCTCGGACATTACGCTGAGAACGCTGTGCATCCGATAATGTCCCAGGCCGCAGAGCTGCGCGCATACAATTTCATAATCGCCTGGATCGTTCGCGGTGAAGTGCATGTGAATTTCCATGCCGGGCACGGCGTCCTGCTTCAGCCGCAGTTCGCGCACGAAGAAACTGTGCGTAACGTCCTGCGAGCGGATGACCAGCTCGACTTCGCGTCCCGCCGGAACTGCGATCACCGGGGAAACAACGTCGTCCTTCGATGCCGGATCGGTCGGATCGAGCCCCACCGGATTGCCGGTGGAGGCGCTGACCAGTTCCGGCTTCTCGCGGCCGAATTTTCCGTCCGGGCCGGCATAGCGGAAGTTCCAGACGAATTGCTGCCCGGTGACCTCGATTTGAAGCGCGCCCGGCGCGGCGTCCGTGAAGTGCACTTGCGCCCAGGCGTTCCGGGCATATAGGCCCAGGCCGACGAATAGCACGATGGTGGCAAGCGTCCAGACAATTTCCATCGTGTTGTTGCCTTCAAAGGAGGCGGCCTTCTGCCCTTGATCGCGATACTTGAAAATCACGTAGGCCAGGCCAAGCTGCGCCGCCACAAATACGATTCCGGTGATGAGAAGGGTGCGCATGAATTGCGCGTCGATTTCATGGCCGATGTCGTTGATGGCCGCCGGGAACCACCATACTTTCGCCCAGAAGATGTACACGGTGACAACCGTCATGATTACGAGAAACACAGCAAAGGCAAGGGCAACAGAGGTGGACCCACGTTCCAATCGTCTACTCAGCATCGTCTGCGCTCCAGGGGTCTTGCGGGCCGAATTGCCGCGGCCCGAAATCTGTACCTAAGACGTTCGTGCCCGTCGAAACCAATATCGATAGCCTGAACGGCACATCATATACATCTGGTGGAGAATTTCAACAAACTTTCTTGTTTGCATCAAAAAAATGGATAGTAAATGGTGAAGCGTTACCTAGGATGGCATAAAATGAATGAAATCCATGGAGATCGAGACCGAATGAAAAACAAGCGGAAGGCCGTTTTATTTCTCGGAATTTTTCTCGCAGCGCTTGCCGCTGGCGCGATTCCGAGCGAGGCCCAGCTTGCCAGTCCTACCGCCAGGGCCGCGTGCAAATTTGCGGATGGCAAGACGATTTCGGTGAACTATTCCAGCCCACGCAGGCGCGGGCGCAAGATTTTCGGCGATCTGGTTCCCTTTGGAGAGGTTTGGCGCGCGGGGGCGGACGACGCCACGTCCTTTGTCCCGAATGTGGATGTAATCGTGCGGGGCAAGAACGTGCCCGCGGGCAGATACACGTTGTTTACGCTTCCCGCGCCTGACAAGTGGACCTTGATCCTCAGCAGGAAAATCGGCGAGTGGGGCATCCCCTATCCGGGCGAGAAATTCGATTTCGCGCGGATGGAGATGAAAGTTTCCAAGCTTCCCTCGCCGCTTGAAAACTTCACGATTTCCTTCGATCAGACAGGAACGAGCTGCACGATGAAGCTGGATTGGGAAACGACTCGGGCTTCCATTGATATTGCAGAGAAAAAATAGTGGCGACCCGCTTTTCTTCGATCTCTTAGGTAGCACAGCCACTCTTGGCTGTGCGGTTTTTCCTGCACTTAACAAAGGCACACAGCCAGGAGTGGCTGTGCTACTTAAAAGCACGGACCAGTCCGCGTCGCCGCGTTTCCAGTTGACGATGCCGTGAAAGTTGGTCTTGTCCGCCGCTTGGGTTAGAAAATCTAATCTGAGCTTCGGGCGGCCGTTGTCGCCGCGGGAGTTTGGCCGGCTTCGGCTTCCGGCTCTTCGACGATTTCACTTTCCCACTCGACCGTAATCCCTCGCCGCACGCTTTCCGAGGCGGCGCAAAGTCCTTCGTGATGTTCGAGGGCGCGCTCGACCGTGGCGCGCTTTTCCTTGGGCACTTTCAGGCAGTAGTGCAGCTTGATGCCCGTCAGGATCATTTTGCCGTCGACGTCTTCGATGCGGCCTTCGGCTTCGACTTGAAGCTTGTCGGGATTCGCGCTCACGCCGCGCGCCTCGAGGGCGCCGGCCACGGTCCCGGTCATGCAGCCGCCGACCGCCGCGACGATGTAATCGAGCGTGGAGGCCATGGGCTCATCCGGCGAAAGTTTGAAGTACTGGGCGATGCCGCCGTGAATGCCCATGCGGAGCGCGCCCGGGAAACCTTCGATTTCGGCCCGCTTGATCTTGCTTTTTCCCGGCTCCTTGGTAATTTTCACTTTCGATATTTGAATCAATTTTCCCATTGGGGTTTCTCCCGTACTAAGAGTCGATCGCAATTCATGAGAGCGCTTCCAGCAATTCCGCGACTGAAAAGTGCCGCCCCGCCTTCACAAACGCCGTGAACAGACTGCGCGGATCGGTACCGTAGGAAATAGAATACTCCTTTCCCCGAAACAGTTTCCGGGAAAAGAGGTGGAAGTCCGCATCAAGCGCTTCGCGCGTGGCGGCGTTATTCGGGGCGACCAGGCGGTCGTTGATGAAGATTTCGATGTCCTGCCCGTTAAAGAGGAATTTTTTTTCCAGCCGAGGTTCCGATTCCAAACGCCGGCACGCCGTCAAGGCGGAGCGCGCCGCCTGCGCCAGGCAATCCTGATTGCCGCCATCGAAGGCTGCTTTCCGGTTGTAGCGGACGCCCAGGCGGTTGCCCGTGTTGTCGACGCTGTAGTTTCCCTCGTGTCCGATCAGGACGATTCCCGGACCCGCGGGAACGTGGGTGTAATCGGCCACATCGATCAACAGTTCATCGCCATTTTGGTTTTCAATCCAACCGTGGAACACCGGGATGAGCGGCTCGAGGTTTGCACCCTCGGGATTCTGGACGAGGAGTTTCACGTTGACGTGCTGAAGTTGCATGCGTTCAGGTCCCTTTTTTCCCGGCGGCCTCCAAGTAAAGCACGCGCCCGTTTCTCAGGCGTGAGCGGGCGCCGAAATTCGATTGTAGCAACTGTGCGCAGCGTCAATAAAAAGTTGAGCCTCGTCGATCAGGTAACGGGTCGAGTCTTGCGTGTAGGGTTCGCCCGATTTCTCATGGGCCGTGAAAAGGTAGTGGGCGAATTTGCCCCCGGCAAAAGGATCGAAGAATTTTTGCGTATCGTAGAATCGCGCGCGAAATTCTTGAACGATTTGCGCAGGATCGTCCGCGATGGTGGACGACTCGATCTTCACCAGGCCCTTCGCGGCGCGCAGCATGGATCGATACGCGGTCTGCCCCGCTTGTTCGATTTGGCCGCCCTCGAGCGCCACCTGGGCCTCGAACAATTCCCTTTCGGCGGCGGCGAGATCGAACTCGACGGAAGACACAACTTCTCCGGCGCATTCACCTGTCCCCAGATCCGCAAGTGTGTATTCCCGGGGATCGCCCCAATCCTGGAAAAATGAACGGTCCGAGGAATCGGCTGGCGGGCGCGCAAGATCTTCAAGCATTTTTTTCAACTCGACTTTGCCGGTTCGACCGACGAAATCCTTGAAACTCTCGCCAGTCTTGCGATTGGCCGCGTAACGCTCCGTCAGGCGAGAGACGACGGCAGGGATATTTTTGGACGGGATCGCGATGACCGGGAGGCCGTAGGAGGCTCCGTTATGTTCCCACTCGCCGCCCAGAACGACCTGGAAGTGCGGAACCGCGTAGCCCGACATTTTGCGGCTGACGCCGTAAAAACCGAGATCGGCCACGTGATGCTGGCCGCAACTATTGAAACAGCCGCTGATCTTGATGTGCAGTTTCCCGACGGAATCATCCCACTGGAAACTTTTCTCGCCGAGTCTCTTGCGCAATTCCGCCGCCAGCCCGCGCGAAGAGGAAATGCCCAGCTTGCAGGTGTCCGTCCCCGGGCATGAAGCAATGTCCACGATGCTGCCCGCGCCAGGATCGCCGAGCCCAACTGCTTCGAGGGCCTTGTGCAATTCAACCAGATCGCTTTGGCTGACCCAGCGAAGGACGATGTTCTGCTCGACCGTCGACCGGATCGTTTCCTTGGTGAAGCGGCGCGCGATATCCGCGAGAGATCGCAATTGACTGGAGGTAATGTCCCCGAGCGGAAGAGCAATTGTGACGACCGCATAGCCATCTTGTTTCTGCGCCCGCGTGTTGGTTTTCACCCAGCGTTGAAAAGATTCCGAGCCGAGCAACGGCGTCTTGCCGCCGGGCCGAAGCGGCGTCTCCTGGAATTTTTCGGCGTCCTCGACGAAATCCGTCCATCGCGGATCGTGGGGCAGAATTTTTCGCTCTTCGAGCACCAATTCCTTGAATTTCTCGATCCCCAAATCCTGGACCAGGAACTTGATTCGCGCGCGGCTGCGATTTTTCTTTTCTCCTAGACGCGCGAAAACACGGGAAATTGCCTGCGCCAAAGGAAGCAATTCTTCCGGCGAAACAAACGAGTCGAACAGCTTCGCCTGGTAAGGCACGGCGCCGAGGCCTCCGCCGACGGACACTTCAAAGCCGCGCTTTTCTTTTCCGTTCTCGATCTGCGTGACGGCCACCATGCCCATGTCGTGCATGCTCGCAAGTCCGCAGGCATGCTGCGAGCACCCGCTGAAGGAATGTTTGAATTTCCTTCCGAAATTCTGGGTGTCCGGATGGCCCATCAGGAATTTGGACAAGGCGCGCGAGTAGGGCGTGACGTCGAATTTTTCATCCGGGCAGACGCCCGAGTAGGGGCAAGCCGTCACGTTGCGCACGGAATTTCCGCAGGCCTCGCGCGTGGTGATGCTCGCTGCGCCGAGGCGGCGCATCACGCTGGGCGTGTCTTCGATGTGGACGTAATGGAGCTGGACGTCCTGACGAGTGGTGATGTGCGCGATGCCGTCGGAATACTCCTCGGCGAGGTCCGCCAAAGTCTCGAGCTGCGCCGCGTTCAGCCCACCCGCGGGAATTTTGATGCGCTGCATTCCCGGAGCATCCCACATCGTATTTGGGCCCTTGGTCAGTTCTCCGGAGGGATAGTCAAGCCGCTGAACCGTCTTGCCGTTGTGCCTCTGTCCGTTGTCATACCGCTGGCCGTAGGTTCCTCTGCGAAGGCGCGTTTCCGCAAAGAGGCGTTCGTCGATTTTGCCCTGCTTTCGCAGGGCAATTTCCGTTTCGAAGATATCTATTTCACGGGCCAAAGGCTCCGGAATTTTTCCGGCGAGTCGTTCGGCCCAGGAAGAGTTCGAGACCTTCATCTTAGCTTTGCCTCCATTGCAAGGCGGTCTCCCCAAAAAACAAAAAACCCACCTTCGGGTTGTGGTCACCGAGGTGGGCTGCCTGCGATTCGATCTGTCGAGTTCTTAGCTCGCGATCACCCCACACACCGGCACCTTGTTGTAACAACAACAGATGCAGGCGCCGATATGGCTTCTCTCGCTCACTGGATACTTCCAGCATGATACAGCAGAACGTGAAAAAGTCAATTCACGAAAGGTTATTTGGTGGAAGGAGCGGGCGGAGCCGTGGAATCCCTCTGGGGCCCGCACACGCAGCAATTTACTCTGCCGAACGCAGGAGAGGCGAAGGCTCGTGAAAACAGAGGTCCAGATCGAAAACTTCGGGTTGATGGAGAGCACACCCGGCTTGATCTAATCTCACGGGTGCCTGGCTGGCTTCTTATATAATTTCATTGTTGGGCTTGGTTCCTTGCAATTTCTGCTCGCCCCGCAATCGCCAATGATTTACCACAAGCACGAATCCGGTACAGAAGGCGGCATTCAACTCGACACCTGCGAGACGCCCGGAGAGTCCGGGAAGGCAGGTGACCTGCCGGACGCCGGAGAGCTGGCTTCATGGCGAGGGGGGCTCCCACGCGCCCCCAACGCCTGGGCGAACGCGATGGGAGCGGCAGGCGACGCGTGTCACTGGTTCATCCCTGCATTAGTAGCCCTGTATGCCAAATATGTGATTCTAATCCCTGGCCGAGGCCTCGAAATCGCTCAGCGCGCAATGCCTCAGACTTTGGCTCTCGGGGGTTCTGAGATCGACCGATGGCATGCGTTTTCCTTTTTCCGTATGGACCTGCTGGTCGGTTGCATCCTGGTGCCTGCAGCATACTTTCTTGTAGCGCTCTTCCTCCCGCGTAAATGGAGCTCCCGAATCTCCTGGTCATCCAGCGCGATCCTGGCCTTGATGATTTATATCCAGATCCAAGCCATGGAGACGACGGGGAGCTATATTTCGCTGCACACGTTGCGCGTCGCGGTGAGCTGGGGCCTGCACGAACCCTTGGCGAACACGTCTTTTCTAAGCTGGGGCATCGTCGTGGTGGTTTGCGTTTTGGCAGCGTCGTCTCCTCTGATTACCGGAGCGCTCAAAAAAAGGGTGCAAGGGAAAGATGCGGCCTCTTTTTCTGATCGTGCTGCGCTCCTATGGAAGAGATCCGGACTTGCCATAGCCTTTGGCGCGTTTGCCGTCACTGCGCTGGCATGGGCGCCCGCTAGCCCCGCCATAGTGTTTCATCGCAGCGCCATGATCGTCGCTTTGCGCGCCTATCTCGACGCAGGCCCTGTCGAGGCAGGAAAAGCCGGGGAATTTGCGCGTGAAATGTCGGCGCTGACGATCCCCCAGCTCGAAGAGCGCTATCGGGAATTGGTGCATGCCCCTTTGTCGGCGCGCGACGCCAACTATTGGGCCAAAGCACACGGATATAATGTGATTTTCTTCATTCTGGAGACCACTCCAACGCGATTTCTCTCCGTAACCGGCGACCTGGACGCATTCCCGAATCTGCGACAGCTTCGAGAGGAGTCATTTGTCCCAACGCAGCACTACACGACGTTTCCGGTGACTCACCGCGCCCTTTATTCGCTTTTTGGCTCACTTTATCCGTCGCCGGGCGACCTCAGCTTGCCGGAAAAGCACGCCAAAGTCGCGCTGCCGGGGATGTTCCGCGCGCTGGCCGCAAAGGGCTATCAGACCGCCGCCTACATGCCGTTCCGCTGGAACGGCGAATACGATGACCAGATGTTTGAGATGTTAGGGGTAAATCGGCTGATCTATCCGGACGCAGCAATTTTCAGCAATGTGGTCGAAGCATCGAACGCCGGGAAGAACTGGCGGGAGGCCCGCTTCGAGCGCGACCGTTCGGCGCTGGCGCTAATGGAAAAGGATTTGACCGATTGGCTTTCCCACGGCACGAATTTTGCCGCCGTGTTTCTTCCACAAGTCGGGCACGTGCCCTTGCCCCTGCCCGATGGAGATGCTCCACGCAGTGAAAGCCAAGTCCTGAGCCAGGAGAAAACAATTTTACAAACCGAGGACGCCTGGCTGGGGGATCTCGTTCAACTCCTCAAAAGTCGTCACGAACTTGCGCACACATTGATTATCGTCACCGGCGATCACGGCATCCGCGTGGCCAACGAAGACCCGGTCTTCACGCCCGGATTAATCGACGACTACTCGTTCCAGGTTCCGTTCTTGCTCTACGCGCCCGGAGTTGTGGGGCAGACAAAATGGATTCCCTGGGTGACCTCGCACATCGATGTGCCGCCAACCGTCCTCGATCTACTGGGAATCGACGGAGAACGGGAACTGATGGAAGGAGCGCCCCTCTGGACCCCGGGCATTGCCGGACGTTCGACGTATTTCTTTGCATCGCGGATGCTGGGCGCCGACGGATACCACAGGGACGCAAAATTTTTCATGTGGAACGAACTCTCCGGCTTCGCCTACTCGAATCCGAATCTTCATTTCAATCTTCTCGATCCACTTCCTCAATATTCAGGGCGCGCTTCGAATATCGTGGAGTCGGTCAGTCAAATGTCCAGCCTTCAGCAAGCTCTGGAAGACAAACTTGCCGCCTCCTATCCCGCACACTGAACGTCGCAGAAGATGCGAGGGCCAAGGCACACCGAACTTCGGCGCCCATTCTTCAGGGCATCAAGAACGCGGCATTACGCAACCCGTACGCCGGCAGCACCTAGTGCTTGTCAGGATGGTCGTGGCGCCAGTTCCAGTAGTCCTTCTGTTCATCCTTGTTCAGTTTGTTGTAGTCGCGGTACGGTTCGTGACGTTCGCTCCAGTAACTCCGGTAGACGACGTCCTCGTTGCGATCCCAGCGATGGTAGTCGCTATGGTATTCATCGTAGACTCGCACGCGCCCGGCGCAACCTGAACTCGCAACGGCAATCAGGAAACTTGCGGCAAGGCATGTTGAACTTAGGATTCGCTTGATTCGGGACATTTTCACAGCCCTCCGTGGATTCGCATGAATTAGACCATTCGTCCGACCAGTTTCCCCTCTTAAGTTAAACACTGGACTTTGACCAAGGTTGCCATCCTGGCATCGCCTTCTCCCGAATTCGCAGAGTTGCAGGGCGGATTGTCTCTTGCCGCTGCGGGAACAGGCTGCCAAACATGTGTCATTCTCCATAAAGCACTTCCAACTAGCAAGTTACAACGAGAACGGGAATGTGATAATCGGTGCTTTGCTGTACTCTCGCATGTTTATTTCTGCACTTAGGGAAATCATGTTTGTTTTCATCGGCTTGGCGGGTCTATCTGGCGAGTGACCCTACGGGGGCTTTCGGCATCCGATTGGGTAACCAGCCATGCCCGCGGCCCGAAGCGGTTTCTTAACGCCGCGACTTCAACTTCAAATTCCTTTTCCGGAGGCGATTTACATGGCTCGAAGGCTCCTGATCCTGCTGGGACTGTTCTTCCTTTTTTCAATTTCCGCGAGGGCGCAGAGCGCAGATCTGTTTGGCGGTTATTCCTATGAACGGTTTGGCGGTTCGCCGGGAAGAAACCTCAACGGGGTGGAAATCACGGGGCAATATAAATTCAGGAGTTGGCTGGGCCTCGCGGCGGACATGGATGCCCACTTCGGCTTGCCCTCGAAACCCGACGCCCGAACCCTGGATTTCATGGCCGGGCCACAAATTTCCTTTCCGGCACGCATTTCCCCCTTCGTGCATGCTTTGGCGGGGATCGGACATGCCAGGATAAATGGAATTGCAGACACTTCTTTCGCGGGAACGATCGGGGCCGGGATCGACATGCACATTGTGCCGCTCGTTTCCTGGCGAATCATTCAAGCCGATGACCTCGTCACGCACCACTTCGGCGGGGTACAGCACAACGCGAGGGTATCGACGGGACTCGTGTTCCGATTTTAATTTAGATGGGATTTGCGGGATGTGGAGCTACTGTTTCGTTTCCCTGCCTGTCCCGGCTTTCGCGACCCGCTCAATTGCTTAGATGCCGGCGTACCAAGAGAAGCCGCGCTCCACGCCTCCTGCTCCGAATCCCCGACCGATGTCCTTTAAGGTGTCGGTCAGCGTGATGAGGGAAAGATACTTCGTGCTCTTGCCGCCAAGTTGCCGCGGTACGCGGAGACGCAGGGGAGCGCCGTGTGGGATGGGAAGTTCCTGGCCGTTCATCCCGTAGGCCAGCAAGGTTTGCGGATGCCAGGCGTCAGCCATGTCGATGCTGTTCCACTTGCCTCGGATGGTCTGTTTGTCTGCTGCGTCAAAATTGGTGTCGAAGCCAAAGAACACAACGTACTTCGCCTGCGGGAGGACTCCTACCAGATCTAAAACGTAGGAAAGAGGGATGCCAGTCCATTCGGCTATGAAGGACCAACCCTCTTCGCAGGCCTGATGGAAGACATGGTTTTCAGACGGGAACCGTCTGAGTTCCGCAAGAGAGAGAAACGTGGGGCGGGCGACCAAGCCGTCGATTTTGAGCCGCCAGTCCGCGAAACCACCCGCCAATAAGCGATGGTAGGTTTCGTCCTCCGGAGGTGGGCCCTTTACAGGCGCGATCTTTGAGATGTCGCTGCGGTTATACTCACGGGCCAGTGAATGTCGGGAGGTCAGGAGTCGTTGTGTGGCGTAGGTCATGGTTTCGCCGACCCCGTAGACGCCGCCGTCGTCGGGCGGAATCAGGCCGTATCGATCCGCGATTCGTGCGGCAATACCCAAGCCGGTGGCGCCTGCAGCAGCCACCAAACCAGTTGTGATCAGTTTTCGCCGCGAAAGTCGTTCACTCATGAGCGCACCTTCCCGGAAGCGCCGTAGCCCGCAACCATGGCCCGCACGCGGTCCGTGAAGCCTGCCAGCCAGACCATGGCGATGTGCACGCAAAGAAAAAGAACCAGGGCCAGCGCCACGAAAAAGTGAATGGTGCGTGCCGACTGTTGTCCGCCGAAACCGCTCCGGAGAACCGGGACCACGGACGCGATGGCCGGAGACATGGCCAGACCGCTGAGAATGACTAGAGGGAACACCACGAAGACAACGGCGAGGTAGGCCAATCTCTGTAGGACGTTGTATGTCAGCGCCTCTTCTGCACTTGGCCGCTTCCACTGCAAATCGTGCCAAACCATGGGCCAGATACGGCCCCAAGCCAGATCGCCCTTGGCAGGCAGCAAATTCTTGCCGAAATGATGGCTGAGCAGGCCGTAAAGGGCATAGACCAGCCCAGTCAAGACGCAAACCCACGCGGAGAGAAAATGTAGATAGCGACCCCAGCCCGAATGGCCGATCATGAAAGGAATCGGAAGATCGATCAGCGAGGGAGTACCCAAGCCTCCTGTTTCACCCCAATAGAGGCGCGGATGGGCAATGAGAATTTGGATTCCGCTGTAAAGCAGACCAACAAAACTAAGCGCAGTAATCCAGTGGGTTATGCGAACGACCGCGGAGTGCCGCGGAGGATCTTGGCTTTCCGTGCCTTGGATGGCCAAGTCTGGGAGGTACGCTGTCCCCGCCATAACTCACCGCCGCGATGATAATTTCTGGAATTTCGATCTGAGCTTCTCTGCACAAAACGATATGCTCGGCGCCCGGTCGTGTCAACCTCGAATCGCTGTGCCCGCGGTTGCGGGATCAGCGCGGCTCGTTTCGCGGTTTGAGAAGTCAGGTGCGGGAGGTTACGTAGCGGTCCGGATGGCGGCTCTTGAGAAGATGCCGCAGGCGGTCGCAGGCTTGCTCGAGGGAATCGAAGAGTTCGTTGACTTCCTTGGTTTCGCGGGACATTTTTCCCGCGTCGATATCCGCGACGAGTTCGTGGCACAGGTTTGTGGCGCGGCGAACGCGGTCGGCCACGAGCATCGAAACGATTTCGCTGTCATCCCGGCCCTTGAGTTGCAATTCCCGCAGTTGTTGAACCGCCAGGGCAGTGGTGCGAAGGGTATCGACGGTGTCGCGGAATTCGTTCAGCAAACGGAAGTCGATGCCTTCGGCCTGAAGCGATTTTTCAAGCTTTTGGAGCTCGACACTGGTCTTTTTGACCTGAAGATTCACGCCCCAGAAGCTGTCGCTCGGAGTAATCAACTCCACAATAATACCGTGCGAAACGCCTTCCCTGGAATTCGGCGTGGCCAGGACGCGAGCTTCGGCCGATTCCGCGGAAAGAAAATTGGTGAGTGTAATCCGGCTGCCGACGGGAGGGTAGAGCGTCATTTCCAAAAAGCCGCCGTTGCCATTGACCTGTTTCGCGATGGCTTGTACTAAAACGGGGACGCCCTCTGTATTGCGCCAACTCGCTTCGATCGGCACCGCGACCAGAAAGCGGGAAGTCTTTCTTCGCTCGACCTTCGATCCGTCCGGGGTGGTTCCACGCCCGGACATAACCGCTGATTTCCTTCTATCCATCGTGCCTTCTCTTCCCCCCGCTGGGCTCGGCCGGCTTCAAAGGCAATTCATGCACACTACCGAAGCTTAATCACATGTCCTGAAAATTACTACTGTACGAAGGGACAGTAGTCGGGCCGTGAATTCCGGGAGTGACTGTCGCGCCGGCCAAGCGCGTATCGCATCCAAAGATCTATTGACCGGGGGCAGCGACGTCCATGTTGGCACGCGCTGGGATGGGGCGATAACCGCTGCGTGTGCGAATTCGGTACTTTTTATATTTCGGGTTGGTGAGTTTCACCGAAATGGTACGCCACCCGCGGTTGGGATTCGGCTGCGGGTAGTAGCTCATAAAATACAGATGCGCAAGGTCTTCCCGGATGGAGCTGAAGGCATCGCGCTGGTCTTTCCAACTCTTGGCGAAGTACGCCTCGCCACCCGTGCTGGCCGTCATGCGCTCAAAAACAGCCGCGGAGGCAGCGTCGAGTTTGGCTTCTCGGGTGCTAATCATGTAAATGGGGACGCCTTCGGACTGCGCCAATTCATCGACGTCTTCCGGGGAAACCATGCTGGAATTGTCCGGGCCATTGGAAAAGACGACGACGACTTTCCGGCCAGTATATTGGGCGGCATCCTTCAGGGTCATGAGCAAAGCATTGTAGAGGGCGGAATCATCGCCGTTGACGGTCTCGCGCACGCCGCGCAATACCCGGGAGCGGTCGGTTGTGAGCGAGGCTGCGCGGTAAAAGTCCCGGCTGTAGGAATAAAACGCCACTTGATAGGGATGGTCCAGAGTGCGCACGAATTCCGCGATGGAATCCTGGGCGAACACAAAGCCCCGGCCGCGGAACATATAATTGCTGGTGTCAAACAAGATGAAAACGTTGGAACCACTGACCGCCGAAGCGATTCCCTCGATGGTACCCGTTTGCGTGCCCCCGCGCGGGGGATCGCTTCGCCGGTGCTCGGCCGCCGGGTCGGCTACCGGGTCCTTCGGGAGGCTCGAATCCTGCGC
Organism: Verrucomicrobiia bacterium; assembly: GCA_035604385.1. Taxonomy (GTDB): domain Bacteria; phylum Acidobacteriota; class Terriglobia; order Acidiferrales; family UBA7541; genus Palsa-360. Next base: position 18,488 of record DATNIO010000066.1, read on the forward strand.
GGCTTGGAGTAGATTCTGCGGGCCTTCGTTTCCTTCCTCAAATGTCGCCACCTTTTGGGGAATTTCGTCCTCGGTAATGTCAAAATCCGAGGGGCGCAGAGTGGTCACGTAGTTTCCCTTAGCGTCCGTGACCGCCACATTCAATTGCACCATGGAAACGACGACGCGAATGACGCTGCCGCCACTATCCTGGCCACCGTCCTGCGCCACCAGCCAAACTGCAAAACTGGAAAGGAGAATCAAAATCCCCAAGCACGGAAACAGATATCGTTTTGCCATGGTCCCCTCGTGATATCGCCCGGCGCATTTCTGCGAATCCGGTTTTCCACCCGAAATCCCCACCTGCAAATCCGAAATCCTTTAGAGTCCGGCCGACGGGCCGCTCTTCGGCAACCCCGCGATCTTGCCTTGCTTGAATTCTTCCCCGGTTTCCCGCATGGCGCGCAGCACCGCGGACCAATCCTCGAGATGCGAGGCGAAGGTTTGCTCCACCATACGCCGGGTCAATTGGGGAACCAGCACGTTGAGCATGACAGGCGAATAGCCCATTTCATCCGCCAAGCGGCCCCAGTACAAATTGCCCGAGTCCCAGGACTCGGCCATCAGGCGGCTGGAGTAATAGAGAAACGTGGGAATCGGCTTCATGCTCATCAGCTCCCGCCCATAATTCTGCGCCAGGGCCGGATGAGGGACGCCAAAATCGGCCGAGATTCGCTCTAGATTCGTCTCGATCGGGAAGCGCGCCAGCAGATCGTCCAATTCCTTCCCTGCCGGACCCCAGTGCTGCTTATCGGAGGCCAATCTGCGGCGATATTCAGCCGCCAGGTAGAAGCTCTCCGCGGGGGCGATCAGCGCCAGGGCGTCGTCCTCGTTCCCGTCGCGCAAAGCCGTCTCCACTTGCTCCAACCTTTGAGGGAGCAGGCAATCCGAGAGGATACTGACGACGGATTCTCGCAGCTTTTCATCTTTGGCGGCGCCGGTCAGAAGCTCCTCGCCTCCACGCTGATACAGCGCGACGGCATGCAACTCATTTCGGGACACACTCCACCAGCGAGGCAGAACCGCACTGGTGATCAGCCCCGGGACCAAATCTTCCCAAATGAGGGACTGAACGTTTTGCGGCACGATAAAGTCCTGCTCCACTCGTGCCAGGGCATAAGGCAAATCGGCCATGGAGCCGATCAGGTGAGCGCCGCCGCTGGCCGTCCATCCGCGCCCAAAAATGCGCGGCGAGCGCCAAATCTGGTCGCTGGCGGTGGCAGCCTCACCCGAGTAATCGCCTCCGGAGAAATCATGGGATCGAACAAAGAGCGGGTTGTTGTGAATCATTTGAGCGCCGGGCGGCTCGAAGTAGGCATAGTTGAAACCTACCAAAGTGTCCCTCAGAAAGGGAGTGAGCAAGGCATGCGCCTGGGTCAATTCGGCGGGGCTGCTGGGAGACTTGATGATTTTTATCAGATCGGTCCGCATCTGCAAGGCGGTGTGACGGTTACTGTAGAGCCCCGCGGCAAATTCAGTCCTCTCACTCTTTGTAAAGAGAGGCTTCGGCATCTCAAATTCACGCAACTCCCCGGCAAGAGGGAGCAGCGAGTCGGCAATTTCCTTCCCCTTGGCCATTTGGTCGAGGCCATCTCCCAGGGAAATCAGCGTGTCCAGAGAAACCAGACGCTGATCGTCGATCACTTGGCGCATCTTGCCGGCCATCTCGGATCGTAACTGCTGCCCCTCTTTGGTGTACTGTTCCGGACCGGCGAGCAAGGCGAAGATTTGATCTTGCGGCAAATAAGTTTTGCCGGTGGAAGCACGCAATAGTTCCGCGAGCGCTGTGCGCCCAGCCACATAGACCTGATCGGAAGTATGCAGGGCGGCGAACGCGGTGAGGATTTTTTGCCAGGAATCGTTCAGGCGGGCGTCCGGAATCTGGCCTTGCCGGGCCAGGATTTGCCAGAGGCCGAGATTGGCTTGCAACATCCCCAGGGCATCCGTCTTAGCGAGGCGATCGGGGATTTGATTCAGACTCTCGGCGACGGTAATAAATCGCGTAATGGATTCGTTGTTCAGCGTGTGGAATTCCGCAAACATCGGATACTGGTCGCCGAAGAGCGGGAACTTGTCGGCCAACAGGCGCGCCGTGGGCACATCGAGCTGCTCGTTTGGAGCGCGCTCGCGGTCAATCTCCGTCAGGACCAGGAAGTTATAGACCGGTCCCTCCGGCATCGCATAACGCGAGACGCCAATCATTCCTTCGACCACCTGCTCCGGATTGTTCCAGCCCGCGGCCTTCTGGCTCCATTCATGGATGAGCTTGGAATCCGTTTTGCGCCGCAGGACGTCCTTCCAGACATCGATATTGCCGGGGATGTGCGGCTGGCCTTTGGAATCGATTTGCAACCGCGCCTCGAGCAAGAAGAGACCCGGTTCTGGGCGGAAGGAATGCTTGGTCGGAATTGGGGTTACGTCGCGTCCACGAAGGGCATCGTAAAAACGGTCCAAGCGACGGGGCGCGGTGAAATAGGCCTGCTGCGTTTGGCTGACGCGGGAAAGAGTGTCGAAATAAGCAGCCAGCCAGCCGCTATCCTTGGTCAGAAGCCGGGAAATGAAATCAGCGGGAGAACGCGGACTGGCTCCCACCAGATCCTTCCAGGCGTTTTCCGCCCCCGGTCCACCCGGAACGAGAACTCTCCCGGACCGAACACTGATCTGGCTGCCGTAAAAATCCAGTACCGAGGCGCCCAACAGCAGCTTTTTCATTCCCAAGGATTGCCACAAGAACTGACCCGTTTCGGTATCCATGCGCGACATAGCCCAATACAGGCGGGCCAAGTCGGGATCACGCAAGATCGAGTCCACGACTCCGCGGTTGGCATTTTTCTTGTTCTGCACCCAATCCGATGACTTGTAGAGCACGGGGACTATTGTGGAAGCGTAGGGAGTATCGAAAGGCTTGCCCTCCCGCAGCGCCTCCTCAAGGTCGGCCAATGGGAACCCGGAATCGATAGTAAGAAATGCCCGGTTGGCGTCGGCGGTCTCGAGGGCTTCATCCGGCCCGCAAGACTGCTGGAGCCTGTATCCGAGAATGACCAGAAGCTGTTTCGCTTCGTCGCAATTTGAAACGTGAATCACTTGCCCTTTCCCTGCCAGGGCTTCCAATTCGCGAGCTTGATCCATATACCAATTCACGAGGACCAGGAATTCTGTCGGCTTGCCGCCTTGATAGCCGCTCATGACTACGTTGCGCGCCAGCAGCGGCAATAGCTCTTTGGGCGTGATTTTCTGGCTAATCGCGGCCATTCTCAGAAACGAACGCATCGGGCCGGGGATGGAAACTTCCTCCGCGGTCGAGGAACCATCCGAACCGGATGGTTGCGGCGCAGCGGAGGCTGTCCGGGAGGAACGTTGCGCCGGGGCTGGAGGGACAGCGCCCCAGGAACGTCCGTGGAACCCGGCAAGTAGGAACAGACAACCACCAAGGAGAAAAACGAACAGGATACGACGAGATTTCATGGCCCAAACCTCCACCGACCGTTGGAGACGATGACTTTTGAAACCCTGGGCGCCGTCGAGGACCGCAGTGAAACATTCCGCTTCACTCGGCCTCGTTCTGGCTCGTCTGGACTCGGCAATCTGCACTCACCGAAGCCCCTGGCCAAAATCTGAGTTATGGTTCTGTCTTGTGTCCCGGCGGGCCCCTCTTTCGTTCCGACCTAAGCGTTCTGTGGTTGCGAAGGATAGATCATCTTTCGGACCACAGTCAATCACCACGACTTCATGACAGGTATCGGCAAAAATCGCCGCAAGGTCAGTGCGAATCCCTCCGAGCCTTCGTATTCGCAGAAAAATTGCGCGCCAGTTTCCATCGGTATTTCACTTGAATTCTCTCCGGCTGATCAGCGACAAATCCAAGATTCTCATTCATCACAATAGAAAGCGCGCCGCAACCAAACGATTCAAAGCCGGGAAAGCGCGAAAAAAACTGTCTTCTTGGGGCGGGGGGTAAGGGAAATGTACAGGAGAAGACTTTTTTAATCAACTGTCACGGAACTGGCAGGCAAAAGCGGTATGGGAAGCAGGATCGGCCCGGACCAACGGAAGAAATCACAGCCGCACTGTCGAAATTCCTTCTTTCCAGAGGGTTATCACTCCGCTGTGCTGATGGTTTGGAGCTGCGATTCAAGCGTGGCGCGATACTCGCGTTCCGAGGCGAGATCGGCCTGAAGCTTTTTGACCAAGGACTCGAGGCGCTTTACTTCCATGCGCAATTTCTGAAGTTCCTGCGCGTTGGCTGCGGGAGGGCGCGGCGGCGCGGCAGGAGCGGGCGCTTGCGGCATTGGCCGCGGGACAGCGAACGCCGGCGCGGGTGGCGGAGAGGGCTTGGAAAAAGTTTCGGCGGCGCTTTCAAAAAACCGGGTGAGCGGGCTGGCTGTCGCCACATCAGCCGGCGGAGGCGCCTGACCTGGTTCAGGACGGCTCAATAGTTTTTTAACGCGAGCCACCAGGTCTTGAGGATGAAACGGCTTCCGAATCAATTCGTCCGCTTTCACTTCGTGGGCCCGTTCGGCAACCTCTTTGTTGACGACTCCTGACATCAAGAAAACGGGCGTCCCGCCTAACACCGGGTGCTGTTTAATGAATTCACAAAGCTGGTATCCATCCTTGTCCGGCATGATGACGTCGCTGATGACGGCATCGGGAACGGTCTCGTCGAATTGAGCCACGGCGGAAGCCATGTCGGAGCAAGTCACTACATTAAAATTTTCCCGGCGAAAGGCGATCTTGACCACCTCGCGCATGGTGGCGCTGTCGTCGATGAAATACACATTGGGTTTGGAACCCGGTTGGCGCAGCGTGACGTCGTTCATAGGACTTCCCTTTCCGCTGGATGCTGGTTGGCCTCGTCAAATTCGCGCAGAGCGTCGAGAAGCAAATCCATCGACCGCCGGTGCACGGTCCGCTGATTCGCGGTCGTGCCGACGACAAGCTTGTAGACGCCGATCCCCGACTGCTGGCAATCCTTAACGATCTGAATGACGGCTTGCTCGCCGATCAGTTTGCCGTATTCGGCATGATGAATTTCGCCGGACTCAAAGAACAGGACGGCGTCGGTCGCGCCCGCGTTCACGTGCAGAGCGCCGGTCTTCCGCGTCTGGTCCAGCATTTGAATGATGCCCGCCAAATCCAAATGCTCGAGGCTGCCGCTGAGCGATGCGTCCGTCGTCGAGAGCATTTCCGTCGGCTGGAATCCGTGCCGGGAGCTGTGCAGAAAAGAGCGAATGTGACTGGCAATGTCGGCGGGATTCCTTCGCCGGTCGATGTAATCGTCGCAGCCGGCGCGGTACGCCTCCAGCGGGCCTTTCTCCGCGCTGTTGCCGAGGGCCATCAGCGGTATGTTCGCTGTTTTCGGGTCGCTGCGCAGAACGGGAACAATCTCGAAGGCGCCCATTTCCCGAAGTTCGGTGGCGCAAAGAATGATGTCGGGCGGATTCCACTCGATCATCGTGAGCGCGTACGACGCTACGGGGTGATGAATTACCTGGAAGCCTTCTTTCATCAATGCGTCCGTCATGCGTTTGACAAAATAAACATTGCTGTCAATCAGCAGGACGCGCGGCGCTGTTCCAGCCTCGTTCACGACAACGCCTCCGCCGCAAGGACTGTTTCCTCTTCATTCCTGACGCCGGCCGCGATCGCTTTTTCGAGATCCAGCACGTCAATCCGTTCTTCGTTCAGTTCCAAGTGTCCGGCCACAAAATCTTCCCGACTCGCCGGAGAAAGCATGATTCCGGCAACGAGTTCGCATTCCCCTTGAACCGGGATCGCGCATCTTTCGGAACTATTCGAGATGCGCCGTTCCACGACCAGGAAAAATCGCGCCGGGGGAGAGGCTTCACCCAGCAGGCCCGGTCCCAAGTCCAGCACCGGAACGATTCGCCCTCGCCGCAAGGCCACACCGGTAATCAGCGGCGTGGTGTGCGGAAACGAAAACAGGATCGGAGACGCAATCAGCTCCGCCACACAATCACGAGACAACGCAACGCGCCGTTTTCCAACATGAAAAACGACGAACGAAGGCACGAGAGAGCTGTTGTCCGCGCTCATACCGGCTCTCTTTCGTGCCGCCCGGCTTCCGCGGTGTGCAGCAAGCCGGGATTCTGCTCTTCGAGCCGTTGCAGTTCCACGGCAGTCAGAAATCCCAGGGGATTGGCAACGGGCAGAACCTTGCGGTCCAGAACCGTAAGGCCTCGATACCAAGTGCGTTCTTCTCCGCGGAAGGATTGGGGCAGCGACAGGAGCACTCGCATCTCCGCCATCTCTTCGATTTTGTCCACCAACACGGCAACGGGGGCATTGCGCAAGATCAACACCGTGGTGGGACGCGACGGCGGCAGATGGAAATGCTCGCAGCCGCTGACCACGTAGTAATACCGGGAGTCGCGCTCCACGATGTGGCGAACTTTCCGCAACACGGGGCGGTCCAATTCCACGATCGTTCCGCCCAAACTGTCCGTACTGCGAATTTCCTGGATGGACGCGGCGGAAATGACGAAGCTGTATTGGGCAATCGAAAACACGGCGATTTGTTCCCGCCGTCGATCGTCTCGCGGCACGAGACCGGAGCTGACCGGCTGCGTCATCGGGAACCTATGGGCTGCATCAGCCGGCAAACGGATTCCAAATATTTTTCGATCGCAGGATACATTTCATCAATGCCAACGACTTGATTCACCGCGCCTGTTCGGATGGCCTCGGCCGGCATGCCGAAAATGACGGAAGTGGCTTCATCCTGCGCCAGCACGTATCCTCGGGCCGCTTTGAGGGCCTGAACCCCTTTTGCGCCGTCGTTGCCCATTCCGGTCAGCACGGCTCCCACGACGTTCGCGCCGCCGTAAGCCGCGGCCGATTCGAATGCGACGTCGGCGCAGGGGCGATAGCCGGAAATCCTCGGGCCATCATCCAGCTTGATCCGGCCAGTCATGGAGATTCGCAAGTGGTGAGATCCGGGGCAAACATAAAATGTTCCCGTCTGAAGCGCCTCATTTTGTTCCGCTTCCTTCACGCGAATCGAGGCAACCTCGGTAAGCTGCACGCTCAGCTGGGAAGTAAATGTCGCGGGCATGTGCTGCACGAGGACCACGGCTGCCGGAAAATCTTTCGGGAAGCGAGGCATCAATCGCATCAAGGTGGCCGGACCACCGGTGGAAGCTGCGATCATGACTAGAGGAATTCGCGCTTCGGAATTGCCGGCTTCTTTTGTGGGCTGCGGCTGGGATCTCGAAACCGCACCGGCCGAGAGATCGTGTAGCGCGGCGGTGCGGACTACGCGGACCTTTGCGGCCATCTTGAGTTTGCCCAGAAGTTCGTCGCGCACGGTTTTCATGTCCAGATCGATACCGCTGGAAGGTTTGGTGACAAAATCGATAGCGCCAAGTTCCAGGGCGCGCAGCGTGCTGGCGGCGCCCTGGCGCGATTCGGAGCTGACGATCAGGATGGGGCGCGGATTCTGGGTCATGATCTGCTGCGTCGCTTCCAGACCATCCATCCGAGGCATGTTGATATCCATGGTCAATACGTCCGGTTGGAGAGTCTGCGCCATGGTGACGGCTTCGCGGCCGTCCTTGGCTTGGCCGACCACTTCCAGTTTCGGATCGGTGCGAATGATTTCCTCGAGGACTTTCCGCATGAAGGCGGAATCGTCCACGATGAGCACTCGCGTTCTTTTTTCGGCAGCGGCCATAGCTAGACCAGATCCAATGCCGGCGCGGCGGGACGTCGCTGCCGCGTGGCGGAATTCATCAACTCTTCAACCACCGCGAGGAGCTGTTCCTCCTGCACGGGCTTGGTCAGGAACGATGCGGCGCCTTCTTTCATCGCGCGCTCGCGATGCTTGGCGCCGGCCCTCGAAGTGACCACCAAAACGGGGATGCGGCGCGTCGCGGGATCCTGCCGCAGGTGCGACATCAATTCGTAGCCGTTCATGCGCGGCATTTCGATATCGGTAATCACGAGGTGACAGCCCACCTGCGCAACCAGCTCCGCGGCCTCCAGCCCGTCCGAAGCGAGCTTCACGCAATACCCGGCCTTCTCGAGAATTCTGCCGACGAATTTGCGGACGCTGATCGAGTCGTCCGCAATGACCACGACCTTCTCTTCGGCGGGCTCGTCCACCGCGGCAGCGGGAATGCTGCCGGAAGCGACCGCCAATGCGCCGGGTCCGAAAATGCGAGCCGCGCTGGCGGAGGGAACGACAACGTCCAATTCGGCGGCGGACGCGCCGGCCAGGCGGTTCACATCGACCAGCAAGATCAAACTGCCGTCGGTGGAAATCGTGGCTCCGGGGAAGAGTTTCACCCGGCGCAGGTACTGGCCCAGGTTCTTGATAACCACTTCGTCCTTGCCGAGAACTTCTTCGACGACCACGCCCACCTGGCGTCCCGCGGCGCGCACGATCACCATATTCATGTAGCCGTTGGTCGGCTCGATGGGAGGAAGTGCCAGCGCGGAATCCAGCCGGACGACTTCCGTGACGACGCCTCGAACTTTCGTGAGCAACTTCCCGCCAACGTCTTCAATTTCCTCCGGGCGAAGCCTGCGGATTTCTTCCACGACCGCGAGGGGCATGGCCAGAACCGTGGCGCCCGAACGGACAAACAGGGCTTGCGAAATAATCAATGTGAGCGGAACTTTTACGCCGAAGCACGTGCCCTTGCCTGTTTCGCTGCGAATTTCAATTTCACCGTTTAAGGAGTGAACGTTGTTGCGGACCACGTCGAGTCCCACACCGCGCCCCGCGACTTCGGTCTTGGACTCCGCCGTGGTGAAACCGGGATGAAACAAGAAAGCCCGCAGCTCGTTTTCCGAGAGATGTTCGGCTTCCGCGGCGGAAACCAAACCGGCGTCGATGCCTTTTTGCCGAATCCGCGCGTAGTCGAGCCCGCTGCCATCATCCTGGACTTCGATAAACACGTGATTGCCGCGATGAAAAGCGCGAACCGTCACCTTGCCGCGCGCGGCTTTCCCCGCTCGATCGCGGGCCGGCCCATCCTCGATTCCATGCGCGATGGCGTTGCGAACCAGGTGAATCAAGGGATCGGTGATCTGCTGCACGATGTTGTTGTCGAGCCGGGTGTCTTCTCCGACGAGTTCCAGGTCCACGGACTTGCCGCAAACCTTGGCGGCATCGCGCGCCGTGCGCGAGAGGCGCGTGTAAAGATTGCCGATCGGCACCATGCGCGCTTCCGTGATCTCATCCTGCAGATGGTGTCCCAGCTTGGTAAATTCATCGATGTCCCCGCCCACGCGGCCCACAAATCCACCGAGTTGTGAAAGGACTTCCGAAATGTCGGCGGAAATTTCGGTCAAAGAGCGCGAGAGAATATTGAAGTCATCGTAGCGATCCATTTCGAGATCGGAAAAATCCAGCCAGCCGCCAGTGGAGGCCGGTTGCTGCTCGCGTTGTACGAACCCAGCCGGTTTCCTTGGCTCGGCGGGGCCGCCGTCGGAGTTGCCGTTGCCCAGGCGCGTAAATTCGTACTTCTCCTGAAATTCGGCGACCTTGTCGGACAAACGCTTTCTGGAAATCCCGAGGACTTCGACGAGCTTCTTCAGTTCCGCCATGCGCCCGATGAGGCGAGTTCGATTGATGACCAACTCGCCGACGCTGTTCATCATGTCGTCGAGGCGCGCAAGAGAAATACGAACGGACTTTGCCTGGGGACCTCGATCTCCCGTTTTTCCTGTTCCGCCCTGCGAGGCAAGCGCAGGTGCGGCAGGCGCGGCTTCCGCATCCGTTTCCAGGGATTCGGGGCGAGCCGCATCCTCTCCGGTGGCGGCGTCCTCCAATAGATCTTCCGGAATCCACCGCGCCATGCGCGCCAGGAGAAGTCCAACGGTGGAGCGCATTTCGTCGTCGCCCGTCCATTGCCGGTGCAAAAATTTTCGCAGGGCATCGACCGTCTGAAAACATGCGTCCGTGATCTCCGCGTTGGAATGCAAAGCTCCATCGCGAAGCAGGCCGATCAAATCTTCCAGCCGGTGCGCCACAGCGCCCAAACGCCGCAGGCCGACTTGAGCCGCCGATCCTTTGATCGTATGGACGGAACGGAAAAGCCTGTGAATCTCTTCGGGGTCCGAGTTGGATTCAAGGCCGAGCAAGCATTGCGTGGCGATTTGCAGATGCTCTTCCGCCTCGGGAATGAAAAAGTCCAATACTTCCCTGGGAACATCGTCATCTTCCGGCAGATCGTCCGCCAGGTTGCCTTCGGACAGAGGGATGGATTCTCGCGCCTCAGCCGGCTGGCCGGAGGAAAGCTCCCCTTCAAACCCGGATGGGGAAGTTGCCACAACTCCGAATGCGAATGCGTAGCGGTGCTTGAACGCCGCAATGTCTTCGGCGGTTTCCTTGCCGTCCGTACTGATTTGCAGCAGGTCGAATTCGAGAACGGAGATCGCGTCCGCCAGGAACTCGGTGAGCGGGCCGTACGTGTCGGGACTCAGTTGCGCTTTGCGGGCGTATTGAAAAATGTGTGCCAACCTCCCGGCGATGTCGGCGAAAAGCGGATAGCCCCAGCGGCTTGCGGATTCGGCCAGCTCATGCGCGGCATCGTAAAGCCGGGCGAGATCGTCGCTCGTGGACTGGGGTTCGACCGGCAGAGCGGCGTATTCCCGCAGATACTGAAGGCGCTCGGACGCGTCTTGCAGAAATTGCTCGAGCGAACTGGAATCGTGGGATGTCATGACCCGTTCCCCAGCGCCGCCGGTTTCTGTTCGGTCTTCGATGCGGGCGGCTTGACGTAGTACTGGCAATCTCCATACACGGCCGTCTCGAACTTTACCGGAGCGGCCTTCATGGATTCCGAATGGCCGAGAAAGAAAAGACCGCCGGGCTCGAGCGTGTCATAAAACCGCTGCAGCAGTTCGTTCCTTCGCTCTTCGGAGAAATACATCAGGACGTTCATGCAGAAAATGCAGTCCATGCGGCCGACGTAAACGGAACGCGCCAAATTCATCGGCGCAAACGAAATCATCTTGCGAAGGCGCGGTTTTACTTCCCAGGAATCTCCTACCTTCTTGAAATGCGTTTGCAGTTGCTGCGGGGTGACACTCGCAAGACTGCGGCCGGCATAGACGCCGCGTTCCGCAAGCTGGAGAGCGTCGCGGCTGATGTCCG
>DATNIO010000067.1:0-14896 GCA_035604385.1 Verrucomicrobiia bacterium
ACCATTTCAACTCCTGTTCCGTTTTACAAATTTCGCACGCTTCGTGGCGCAGGCTTCAGCCTGTGGGGGTTCGTCCTTGCAAGGACCAAAACCCACAGGCTGAAGCCTGCGCCACGAAAACCGTTTGCGCATCGCAGAAAAAAACGAGCTTAACTTTCTTTTTTGCCGTCGCCGCCATGCATCACTGTGCGCTCGACCGATCGCGCTTCATCCAGGATTCGCTCGAACAGGCGGCGAATCGCGGCATCCGGGAGCGGGCCGGGATTCGCGTTCGCTACGCCGTCGAGCACTTGCTTCTCCCTGTCCGGCTGGTAGAGCGCTTCGCCTGACGCTTGCTTGATCCGCCCGATTTCGACCACGCAGCGCGAGCGCTCGTTCAGCAGCTCGACGAGCCGCCGGTCGATTTCGTCAATTTTGCGGCGCCAGCCTTCCACGCTTTTATCCGGCACGCTCATGCCTGTGGCTCCCGCCGGCTCATCCCGGTCACCGCCGCGCCTTTCAGCAGCTTGACGCGCGCGGCCAGCGCCGCAGCCACCGCGTCAACACTTGCCGCGCGTTCGATCTCTTCCACCAAAGCCGAACCGACCACGGCGGCGTCGGCCAATCCGCCAAGCAACGAAACATGCCCCGGCAGCGAAATGCCGAAGCCGATGGCGATCGGTAGCTCGGTGAAGCGCCGCACGCGCCGCGCCAGGGCCGGCAATTCGTCGGCGAGCTGGTCCTTCGCGCCGGTTACGCCGGTACGCGAAATCAGGTACAAAAATCCGCTCGTCGATTTGGCGATAAGCGCGAGGCGCTCGTCGGTCGACGTGGGCGCCGCGAGGAAAATTGTGTCCAGGCCGCGCGAAGTCATTGCCGCGCGATAGTCGGCCGCTTCCTCGGGCGTGAGGTCGGTGATCAGCACGCCGTCGGCCCCAGCCGCTTTCGCCGCATCGCCGAATTTCTCAAGCCCCATCTGCAAGACTGGATTGAAATAGCTGAACAAGACGAGCGGCACCTCGGTCTTTGCGCGCAGTGATTTCACGAGCGAAAGGACGCCGGAGAGCGTCGTACCACTGCGCAGCGCGCGTTCGCTCGCGCGTTGAATCACCGGGCCATCGGCCACGGGATCGCTGAAGGGCACGCCCAGCTCGATCACGTCCGCACCCGCGCCTGCCAGAGCGAGGACGAACCGCTCGGTGGCGGCAAGCGTCGGGTCGCCCGCGGTGAGATAAGCGACCAGGCCCATTTCACCCGTCCGGCGCAGGCCGGCGAACCGTTGCGCGATGCGCGATGGATTCGTCATGGTTGTGGTTGCATGGGCCATGGCTTGAATCTAGTGGAACAGGCTTCAGCCTGTGGGTTGTGGCCTAGCTCAAACTAAAATCCACAGGCTAAAGCCTGTTCCACTTAAAACTTACAAATAGCGGGCTAGGATTTCCATGTCCTTGTCGCCCCGCCCTGATAAATTCAGAATCACAATCGCGTCGCGGGACATTTTCGGCGCGCGCTCGATCAATTCGGCTAGCGCGTGCGCCGATTCGAGCGCGGGAATAATGCCCTCCATCCGCGCGAGCGTGCGTGCGGCGGCGACTGCTGCGTCATCGCTCACGGCCGTGTATTCGGCGCGATGGCGGTCGGCAAGCCACGCGTGCTCGGGACCGATCGCCGGGTAATCCAGGCCCGCCGAGACGGAATGTGTTGTCGCGATCTGGCCGTCAGGCGTCTGCAACACGTAGGAATACGTGCCTTGCAACACGCCGGGGCGCGCGCCCGAGTATCCGGCCGCCGCAGCCATACGGGCGGCGTGTTCGCCAAGCGTGGTGCCGCGTCCTCCCGCCTCGACGCCCAGTAATTTTACGTTCGCATCGTTCAGGAATGCGTGGAACAGACCGATCGCGTTAGAGCCGCCTCCAACGCACGCGACGAGCAAGTCCGGCAAGCGCTTTTCAGCTTCCAGAATCTGCGCGCGCGCTTCGAGTCCGATCACTCGATGAAAATCGCGCACCATCATCGGATACGGATGCGCTCCCAAAACCGAGCCGAGCAAATAGTGCGTCGTGCGCACATTCGTGACCCAGTCGCGCATGGCTTCGTTGATCGCGTCCTTGAGCGTGCGTGTCCCTGAATTCACGCCCACCACTTCCGCGCCCAGCAAACGCATGCGAAAGACGTTGAGCCGCTGGCGCTCCATGTCTTCGACGCCCATGTAAACCACGCATTCGAGGCCCAGCCGCGCCGCAACCGTTGCCGTGGCGACTCCGTGCTGGCCCGCGCCGGTTTCCGCGATGACGCGGCGCTTTCCCATGCGCACGGCCAGCAAGCCCTGCCCGATGCAATTGTTGATTTTGTGCGCGCCGGTGTGGAGCAGGTCTTCGCGCTTGATGTAAATGCGCGGCCCGCCGAGATGCTCCGTCAGCCGCGAAGCAAACTGCAGCGGCGTGGGCCGCCCGGCAAAATTCTTGAGCAAGTAGTCGAGCTCTTTTTGGAAGCTCGGGTCTTTGCGCGCTTCCTCGTACGCGTGCTCGAGTTCCTCGAGCGGCGCCACGAGCGTCTCCGGGACGTAGCGGCCCCCGTAAGGACCGAAGCGGCCTTTCGCGTCCGGCCAGGTTTGTGTTGCAGTGGACAAAAGTTCGTCTCCGTTTCAATCAAATTCAAGCGCTGTAGCGCCCACCTTTAGGTGGGCATTTCATGGCCATGCAAGTGTCCGTCTGAAGGCGGGCGCTACACAAACGAAACCCGTTCAAACACGCCCTAAAAAACGGCGGCGAACAGCGCGCGCAATCGCGCGGGATCCTTGCGGCCGGGCCGCGCTTCGACACCGCTGGCAACATCCACAGCGTACGGCTGAGCGACGCGAACAGCCTCGGCGATATTTTCAGGCGTGAGGCCGCCCGCCAGGATGATCCGCCCATAGCGGCTCGCGGCTCGCGCCAATTTCCAATCGAGTGTGCGGCCTGTGCCGCCGTGCAATCCGCGCGCAAATCCATCCAACAGTATTGCATCGGCAGCGCCGTACCGGGCCAGCGTAACGGCACGGAATCCTCGCTTTACCTGAACCGCCTTGATCACCCGATGCTTTCGGGCCAGTTCGCCCACTTCCTTCGGAGACTCCGCCCCATGAAGCTGCACCGAACCGAGCCGCAACGCCCGTGCCATCGCATCCACCACCAGCGGCGGCCAGTTCACAAACACGCCGACCGCCTCCACAAACGGCGGGAGACGCCGAATGATGCTCCACGCTTCCGCGGGGCTGATGGCACGCGGGCTGGGCGGATAAAAATTGAATCCGAGCGCGGAAGCCCCCAAATCAATAGAAAGGCGCGCGTCGACCCAGGTGGTGATCCCGCAAATTTTAACACGAGTCGGCATGAGATTTTGGTAGCACAGGCTTCAGCCTGTGGGGGTTAGTCCCTGCAAGGACAAAAATCCACAGGCTGAAGCCTGTGCCACTTCAGCCGCCCAGCAAGGTTCGCAGCGCCGCCGCCGGGTCAGGCTGAGCCATCAGATGCTCGCCGATGAGGAACGCGTCAAATCCCGCAGCCCGAAGGCGCGCCAGATCTTCGTGGGAGCGCAGGCCGGATTCGCAGACGGCTACACATTCGTCGGGGATGGCCGCAATCAATTCCGTCGAAGTTTCGACGCGCACTTCGAGCGTGCGCAGGTCGCGATTGTTCACGCCCAGGATGCGCGCGCCCGCCGCCAAAGCCCGCGCCAGTTCCTCGCGCGTATGGACTTCGACGAGCGGCTCCATTCCCAGCTCGCGGCCGAGCGCGAGCAGTTCGCCAAGGAGCGCGTCGCCAAGTCCCGCCACGATCAGCAAGAACGAATCGGCGTCCGTCGCGCGCGCTTCCCAGACCTGCCACGGATCGATGATGAAATCTTTGCGCAGAACCGGCAAGCCCACCGCCGCGCGGGCGTCGCGCATGTATTTCAAATCGCCTTGAAAAAATTCCTCTTCGGTGAGCACAGAGAGCGCCGCGGCTCCGGCCATCTCAAAACTCTTGGCCAGCCCCACCGGGTCAAAATCCGCGCGAATCAAGCCACGCGAAGGCGAGGCCTTCTTGAGTTCGGCGATTACGTTCAGGGAATCGCGCGTCAGCGCGGCGGCAAAATCGCGCACTGGCTTCGCATGCTTCACCTCGAAACGCAGCGCCGTCTCCGGAACGGATTTCTTGCGGTGAGCGATCGCGGCGCGGCGCGCCTCGATAATGCGGTCGAGCACAGTCCCGGATTTGGTTTCAGCCGCCATGGGCGCGTCTTTGGTCTCCAATCAGAGCGGAAGCGGAAACCATCATGCTATCGTCCAGGGCAGGGGGAGTCAATCGCGCAACCCGGGAACGCCAATCTCCCGATTGGCGTTTTGCACGACGCCATTCAGGAGAATGGCGTTCCCGGGCCACATCATCAGGGAATTCTTCGTCAATTGGGAACCAGGCGATTGACGTCATATAATTTCAGCCCCAACACAAGCAAGGCGTAGAGGATTGAGGTTGTTCTTGCTCGGGAGGCGTGGTGCCGAAAGACGAATTGACGATCCTCGAACTCGAAATTACAAATTGCCGGAAGTGCCCGCGCCTGGTTCCTTATCGCGAAGAGGTCGCGCGCACCAAGCGCCGCGCCTATCGCGACTGGACCTACTGGGGACGGCCCGTTCCGGCGTTCGGCGATCCGGAAGCTCGGCTCGTCATCATCGGCCTTGCGCCGGCGGCGCATGGGGCCAATCGCACGGGGCGGATGTTCACGGGGGACCGGTCGGGGGATTTTCTGTACGAGCAACTCTACCGCGCTGGCTTCGCGAATCAGCCGAACTCGAAACGGGCTGATGATGGGCTGATCTTAAAGGACGCGCTGATTTCGGCGGCGATTCGCTGCGCGCCGCCTGCCAACAAACCGCTGCCGGAAGAAGTAAGCAACTGCCTGCCTTATCTTGAGCGTGAACTCGCGCTGATTCGCCCGCGAGCCATCCTTGCGCTCGGAGGCATTGCGCTGAACACGTATCTGGATTTGCTGAAGCGGCAAGGATTGATTGCCTCGCGCGCGGCGTATTCCTTCGCTCACGGCGCGAGCTTTGCCTTGCCGGGCGATCTTCCTCACCTATTTGCCGCCTATCATCCCAGCCAGCAAAACACGCAGACCGGGCGATTGACGCCCGCCATGTTCGCGCGGGTCCTCAGGAAGATTCGCAAATATTTGGAAAAGTAAGCTTGCACAGTGGTTTAGGTAGCACAGGCTTCACAGGCTGCGGAAAAAGTAGTTTATTTTGTCATTCCGAGCGGAGCGAGGAATCTCTCTTCGATTTAACGCCATGAAAAGAAAGAGAGATTCCTCGCTCCGCTCGGAATGACAAAACGAGTGGTGCACTCTTTCCGCAGCCTGTTCAGCCTGTGGGTTTCCATTTGATCTAGTCTGGTGCGTAAACCTCGGCGAGTGCAAGCGTTTCGGGCTCGCAAACGAACCCCCACAGGCTGAAGCCTGTGCTACTAAAATCTAATCGGCGGGGGCGTTGGCGTGGGTTGTGGCTTCGATGCGTGTGCCGTGGCCGAGACGCTTCGCCAGGCGGTCAAACGCAAGATACACGACCGGGGTTGTGAATAGCGTCAGCGCCTGGCTGAAGATCAAGCCGCCGACGATGGCGATGCCCAGCGGCTTGCGCAATTCCGCTCCGGTGCCTCCGCCGAGGGCCAGCGGCAGGCCACCGAGCATGGCTGCCAGGGTGGTCATGAGGATGGGGCGGAATCGCAAGAGACACGCCTGATAAATAGCATCAATGGGATTCTTGCCTCCCTTGCGCTCCGCATCGAGCGCAAAGTCAATCATCATGATCGCGTTCTTCTGAACGATTCCGATCAACAGGATGATTCCTATGAGCGCAATGATGCTGAAATCGGTGTGCGTGAGCAGCAAGGCGAGAAGCGCTCCGACTCCCGCCGAGGGCAGCGTCGAAAGAATCGTGATGGGATGGATGTAGCTTTCATAAAGCACGCCGAGAACGATGTACACGGTCACCAGCGCGGCCAGAACCAGGATCGGCTCATTCGCCAGCGCGGCCTGAAAGGCTTGCGCCGTTCCCTGGAATCCCGCGTGGATGCTCGCCGGAAACCCGATATCCTGCTGCGCCTGTTTGATGGCGTCGACAGCCTGGCCGAGCGAAGCGCCTTGTTTCAGGTTGAACGACAGAGTCACCACGGGGAATTGTCCCTGGTGGTTGACGGCGATGGGAGCGAGTTCCGAGGAGTACTGGGTGAACGCGCTGAGCGGAACTTGCGAGCCATTCGACGAGTGAACGTAAATATCTTTAAGCGCGTCGGGATTCTGCTGGAACGTCGGATTCACTTCGAGCACGACGTGGTACTGGTTCAATTGGGTGAAAATCGTGGAGACTTGCCGTTGGCCGAAGGCGTCGTACAGCGTGTCGTCAATGACTTGCGGAAGGATTCCCAGCCGCGACGCGGTGTCGCGGTCAATCTCCAGGGAAGCCTGCGTGCCCAGTTGCTGCTGGTCGCTGGCCACATCGGTCAACTCCGGCAAGTTTCTTAGCTTATCGATGAGTTTTGGCGCCCACTCGGCGAGCTCGCGCCCGTCCGCGTCTTCCATCGTGTACTGGAATTGGGTGCGGCTGATTCGATCTTCAACGGTCAGGTCCTGCACAGGCTGAAGGTAGAGTGTAATTCCCTTCACGTCGTTCAAACTCGCTTGCAGGCGGCGAATCACGGTTTCCGCGTCATCCGTTCTTTCCTCGCGTGATTTCAGGTTGATCTGAATGCGCCCGCTGTTCGGCAGCATGTTGACGCCGTCGACGCCGATGAAGGACGAGAGGCTGACGACATCGGGATCCTTCAAAATAACTTTCGCGAGAGCCTGCTGGCGTTCCCCCATGGCCGGAAACGAAATCGTTGCGGGAGCTTCCGAGATCCCGAGGAGGACCCCGGTATCCTGCACGGGGAAAAAGCCTTTGGGAATGACCAGGAACAAAAATATAGTCAGCGCCAGGGTTCCGACCGTCACGACCAAGGTGGCCTGTTGATGTTTCAGCACAAATCGCAGGATCGCCGCGTATTGATCGATGATCCAATTCAGCGAATGTTCCGAAACCTTGTAGAACCAGCTCTTTTCCGATTCTTTTTGGTGGCGCAATATTTTCGAGCACATCATCGGAGTGAGCGTCAGCGACACCACAGCCGAAACCAGAATCGTCACGCTCAGGGTGATTGCGAATTCCCGGAACAGTCTGCCCACGACGTCCTGCATGAACAGGAGCGGGATCAGCACGGCGATCAGAGACACCGTGAGCGAAAGAATCGTGAAGCCGATTTGCTCGGAACCTTTGAGCGCGGCCTCGAGTGGAGGGTCGCCCTCTTCGATGTAACGGGTGATATTTTCGATCATCACGATCGCATCGTCGACGACGAACCCGGTCGAAATCGTGAGCGCCATCAGCGACAGGTTATCCAGACTGTATCCGAGCAAATACATCACGCCGAAAGTGCCGACGAGCGAAAGGGGCACAGCCACGCTGGGGATGGCGGTCGCCGCCGGGCTGCGCAGGAACAAAAAGATGACGAGCACGACCAGCGCCACGGTCAGCATCAACTCGAATTGCACGTCCGACACGGAAGCGCGAATCGTAGTCGTGCGGTCGGTCAGAGTGGAAAGCTGGACCGAAGTGGGCAGCGAAGCCTTGAGTTGCGGCAGCAGGCTCTTGATGCGGTCCACCACGTTGATGATGTTCGCGCCCGGCTGCCTTTGAATGTTGACGATCACGGCGGGCTTGTCGTTTTCCCAAGCCGCCAGTTTGACGTTTTCCGCGCCGTCAATGACATTGGCCACGTCCATGATGCGAACGGGGCCGCCGTTCTTGTAGGCGATCACGATGGGCTTGTACGAATCGGCGGTCATCAACTGATCGTTCGCCCAAATCGTGAACGCCTGTTGGGAACTGTCCAGATTGCCTTTGGCCTGATTGACGTTCGCCTGCCCCAGCGCCGTGCGCAAATCTTCCAGACTCAATCCATAAGAAGCGAGCGCGGTTGGATTGGCCTGAATTCGCACCGACGGCTTCTCGCCGCCGCTGATGCTCACGAGGCCAACTCCCGGCAATTGCGCGATTTTCTGCGACAGGACCGTGTCCGCCATGTCCTCCAGTTTCGTCAAGGGCAGCGTGTCGGAAGTCAGCGCGAGCGTCAGCACGGGAGTATCCGCGGGGTTGGTCTTGCTATAAATCGGCGGGTTGGGAAGGTTCGTCGGGAGATACGTAGTCGCGGCGTTGATCGCGGCCTGGACCTGTTGCTCGGCCACGTCGATATTCAGATCGAGAACAAATTGCAGCGTGATGAGAGACGCCCCGAACGAGCTGGTCGAGGTCATCTGATTGAGCCCGGGTACCTGGCCGAACTGCCTCTCGAGTGGCGTGGTCACCGACGAAGCCATCACCGAGGGACTCGCCCCCGGGTAAAACGTGAGGACCTGAATCGTCGGGTAGTCAACCTGCGGCAGCGCGGAAACCGGCAGCTGCCGGTAGGCAACGGCCCCGGCCAGCAAAATCGCAGCCATGAGCAACGAAGTCGCGATCGGGCGCAGAATAAATGGCCGGGACGGATTCATCAGCTCTGCTTTACCTGGGTTTTGCCTTTTGGCGCGCGGGGATGGTCGGATTCATTGCCTTGAGCCGGAGCGCTGCCGGTTGAACCTCCAGCAGGACCGCTCGGTGACACGTTATGAACTTCCACTGGAGTGCCCGCCTGCAATCGTTCCTGCCCATCCACCACCACTTGATCGCCTACCGAAACGCCGGAGGCGATCAAGGCGATATTTCCCTGCGTCAAATCCACTTTGACGGGCTGCATTTCCGCCTTGCCGGCCTTTACGGTATAGACGTACGAGCCCTGCGTCCCGCGCTGAATCGCCGCGAGCGGCACCACGATGGCATCCTTGCGAACGGCCAGCATCAAACGGGTATTCACGAATTGATTGGGCCAGAGCGACAAATCCCGATTTTCAAAAGCCGCTTTGAATCGAACCGTCCCCGTGGTGGGATCGATCTGGTTGTCCACCGTCAATAGCTTGCCCGACGCAAGCATGTTCTGATCGTCGCGGCTGTACGCCTGCACGCCCAACTCCTCGCTTTTCATGTGCTGTCTGACTTCCGGGAGGTTGTCTTCCGGCAGCGTGAAAAGAACCGCGATCGGCTGCACTTGCGTGATGACCACAAGGCCGTTCGGATCCGTGGCATGAATCATGTTGCCTTGATCGACGAGCCTCAGCCCGACGCGCCCACTGAGCGGCGCCGTAATCTTGCAATAAACCAATTGCAATTTTTCGTTGTCGATTTGGGCCTGATCGGCGCGCACGGCGCCTTCCAGTTGTCCCACTGTGGCGTTCTGCGTGTCCACCTGCTGCGAAGCGATGACGCCCTCTTTCGCCAGCTTGTCATAGCGCTTGAAATCAACTCGGGCATTGTCCAGCGTCGCTTGGTCGCGGAAGAGTTGCCCTTCCATTTGTTCGAGCGCCACCTGGAACGGTCGAGGATCGATCTCGGCCAGGAGGTCGCCTTCATGCACGAATTGCCCCTCCGTGAAATTGACCTTCTGCAGCTCGCCATCCACGCGGCTCTTCACCGTAACCGTGTTAAACGCCGTCACCGTCCCAAGGCCCGAGAGATAGTAGGGTACGTTTTGCTTCAGGGCCGGTGTCACGGCTACCGAGACGGGACCGAGCGAGGCTGCCCTGGCGCCGGGCGCGGGCGCGGCTTTGCTCTCGGAGGAAGGGCGCGATTTGTAATAGTAGTACGCCCCGCCTGCAAGCACGATGAGCAGGAGGATCCACATCCAGCCGCTCTTCTTCGGCTTGCCGCCTTCGCCGCCGGAAGGATGCAGGTCCACTCGACGCTCCGCGTCGTTATGTTGTGAGGAATCAGGAATAGCCATATTTGTCCTGTCAGCTTGTATGAATTCAACCGACTCTATTGATCATTGATGTAGACGTATTCGAACCAGCCCCGGTTACGCCATCCCCCCATCGACACCTGTATCCCAAGATGGTAGCGATACCGGGATTCGAACCCGGATTTTGGCCTTGAGAGGGCCACGTCCTAACCCTTAGACGATATCGCCGCCGTGAGCCAAACGCGCACGCTAACTCGAACTACATAAGCTACGGTCATCCTGGAGCGATTGGCGCAGGCTGATGAGGGGTAATTTTCGCACGGACACCACATAGGCGCAAGCCACGCCTGAAAACCCGGGCTGTTCCGACCGGAAAGTTATTGCGCCGGGGTGGAAGACGGCGGCGCGGCGGATGCCGGCGCGGACGCGTCCTTCGGTCCAAAGTTCTTGGCGAGATACTGAACGAGAGTATCGATTTGGTCCGCGGGAACATTGGCTCCGCGATCGATCATGGTCTGCACGGTGTCCTTCCAATCGTCCAGATTCTTGTGCGCTTTCGTCAGATTCGTAAGCTTGTGGCACGCCTGGCAATTTTCCGTGGCGATCGCCTTTCCATCGCCGTCGGGCAATTCCACAACGGCTGCTTTGGCGGGTGCGGGTGTGCCTGGCGCCGCCGCGTCAGGTGGGGGAGCCGGCGTAACAGGAGCAGTCGCCGGCGCGTTCGAGGCAGCGGCAGCGTCCTTGGGGCCGAAGTTCTTGGCAAGGTACTGCGCCAAGGTGTCTATCTTGTCGTCCGGAATGTCCGCGCCGCGGTCGATCATCGTGTGGATCGTGTCTTTCCAGTCGTCCAGATTTTTGTGCGCCTTCGTCAAATTGGTCAGCTTGTGACACGTCTGGCAGAATTCGGTCGCAATGGGCTTGCCATCACCCTCAGGCAACTCCACGGGTTTGGGCGCGGGCGCCGCCGCGGGAGGAAGAGCAGCTTGTCCGGCATCCTGGGTCGCAGCCGGGTGCTCGGCCGCCGCCGGGACCGCATGCGCCTCATGAATCAGGGCGCCGAGCAATGTGGCTCGCGGCGCAGCAGCGATCCGTGCTTGGCTCTTGGAAGGCGTGGCTAGGATGCCGAGACCAACAACGCAAATAAGACCGGCTAAAAGAGCTGAATAACGCGAAAAATGGCTGCCTGGTGTGCGCACTCTTCCGTGTCCTCCCTCGATTTTCGCGTAAGCAGCGGGATCTCCAACCGAATCCGCTGCTCTATCTAAATACTTGCTGAAGCAAATATTCAAACGGGTCGAACCATTCAAATTCCATTCTGATATGAACAACGGAAAGAATCAAGCGGCGACACGCTACCCCAAAAGAGGAGGGGCGAAGATTTGGAGGCACTTTACATTTCCTCACGGGGAAAAAATCCAGCGGTCAGCTCTATCGATTCGGCAGTTTTTTGCGTTACGAGCGGGTTCCCTCCTGGTGAACGTACTTGACGACTTCCACATCGGAAGTTGCAATCAGGCCGTCCCGAAGCATCTCGTCCAGAAACGGAAGGAGCAGCTTAATTTTTTCATCGGAATCGACTACGCTGACCATCACGGGCGCGTCGGATGAAAACGACAGCAGATGAGCGCGCCGGATCAGCGTGCTCGCGCCGTATCCTTCAATCCCGCGAAGCACGGTGGCGCCTGCAATGTCCAGCTCCTTGCACTTTTCCACGATGGCTCGATAGAGCGGCTTTCCGTGCCACACGTCACTCTCGCCAAAGTGGATGCGCAGTAATTTGGCTTTTCCCTCGAGCTTCATTTCGTTTCCTTCGATTCACTCTTTGCCTCTGGCATGGTGTGCGTGTACTTGACGATGTCCACGTCGGAAAGAACCACCAGCCCCTGCGTGACCATGTCGTCCAGGATCGGAGTGAAGGCGCGCAACTTTTCCTCGGTATCGACGATCGACAGCATGATGGGCCGGTCGTGCGAAAGATGCATCGTCTTTTGCTGGTGAATTCTGCGGTTGGCTCCATAACCCAGAATTCCGTGGTAGACCGTCACCCCCGCGATATCGTTCGCGCGCAGGCTTTCCACCAGCGCCTGGTAGAGCGGCTTGTTGTGCCACTTGTCGTTTTCGCCGATGTAAATGCGCATCATCTTGGCCCTGCCTGCGCGCTTGGTCGCGGGGAGTAACCCGTCCGATGCATCTCCTTCGCGGGCTTGCGAAGGTTTCAAGATGGTCGTGTCCTGCACGTCGATCAATCCCACGCCCACCATGTCATGAAGTTTTGGAAGGATTTCGTCCAGTTTTTCGGGCGTTTCGACGAACTCGATTTTGACGGGCAAGTTTTCAGTCAACCGAAGAATCCGCGCGGTGTGCATCTTGTGATCGGCGCCGAATCCGGCGATGCCTCGGATCACGCTGGCGCCCGAAACGCCCCGGTAAAACAGATAATCCAGGACGGCGGCATAGAGGGCCTGGCCGTGGTACTGCTGGTCCTCACCCACATAAATGCAGATTTTCTTGGCTGGGCCTTGTTTTAGCATTTCCTCTCACCGACCCCTATTTGAAGCGAGGACTGTTTCCGCGGTTTCATCCGAGCGTCCTCCCGGTGACGACCCCCAGCCAGACCGCGATGAATCCGACGGTTACGCTGAGGATAACATTCAGGAACGCAATTAGAAGTTCGCCGTCCCGGAAGCTCTGAAAGGTCTCGAACTCGAATGTGGAAAAGGTCGTGTACGCCCCGATGAAACCAATCGGTATCAGGTAGCGCCAATTCGCGTTCCAATGCGCCCGCTCCGCGAGCAGGGTCACAACCAGACCGATCAAGAACGATCCCGTGATATTGATCACAAATGTACCGTACGGAAACCGCGCTCCCATCCGATTGCTGATGTAGCCGCCCAGCCAGAATCGAGCGATCGATCCGATGAATCCCCCGAGGCCAACCATCCAGTATTTGGTCATTTGCGCTCTCGCCAGATCCTCTTTATTTTTCCGCATTCCTGAAATGAAAGCCAATCACGACAGATTGGATCACGAATATGCTTTGAAACAGAAAAATCGCGTCAGTTCCACGCGTCATCCGTCAAAAATCTGCCGTACGTTTGATTCGCTCATTGCCGGGGACATGGCTCCGCGACAAGGAACTTGTCAGGAGTCATCATCTGTCCGGCCTGAAGGACAGCGGTTATACGGCGAACTCCATCGCCTTTCGTAATCATACGTTGGGCGTAATCGAAGTCAACCCTCGGTTCGCGTCATGTTCCGTATTAAAAAATGAGGCTAGTGCGGGACGGGGTGAGACTCCGCCACGGGTTCCACGGCATTCTGCGTGGGAACGATGCGGCGATAAATCCGAAATGAGAAAAAGCGGTTGCGGCAGGGAGCGCAGCGAAATGCGGGAACGCCGAGCAGACGATACACCCAGGCGAGCATGCCCATTCCATGCTCGCTAGAAATGCGCGGCAAATCCATGTTGCCGCATAATCCGCAATGCACGTACCAGACATATCCGATGGGAGCCGCCCAGGCGTAAAAGCGCGAGTCGCAGGCCCGGCAGCGCCAAGGGCGCAGCCGAGCCATCCCCACCAGGTGGTCCTTCACACCACGCCTGCGAGAACGGCGGGGACTGTCGCTATGACAGACCGGACACAACAAATTTTCTTCCCCCTGGGAATTCTGGCAAAAGAATACGTGAACGTTTGTTGTCATGGCAAGTTCCATCTGCGCAAGGTTGTCGCACCATGTACAATGGCCCGAGAGGTGCCGGATGGCCGATTACACTTCGGAGCATGCGCGGGCGGGGATCAAGACGAAGCTTCCGCCGCTCGACACCTGGCCGAATCAGTTTCCGGGATACCGGATTGTCACGCGCTACCCCGAGTACACATCGGTGTGCCCGAAAACCGGTTTGCCCGACTACGGAACAATCACCATCGAGTACGAACCGAAAAAACTATGTCTGGAACTCAAGGCCCTGAAAATGTATCTGCTGGCTTACCGCGACCTCGGCATCTTTTACGAAAATGCAGTTAATCGCATGTTGCGGGACATCGTCGAGGCGATTCACCCGGCCTGGTGCGTCGTGCGCGGCGAATTCACGCCGCGCGGCGGCTTGACCACGATGGTGGAATCGAGCTGGCCAAGAAACACGCGTCCCCGCAAATCGTAGACAACCAGTCGCGGCTCCGTGGTAATCTCAGCTAAATGGCGTCGCCAGTCCCAGAATGGCCCGCCAAGGAGCGATGATGAGTATTTCCCCGAATGTTCCCGAACCGAGCGGCAATGAAACCAATTTCTACGAAGCGGCGCCTACGCCGCGCTGGATTATCGTCGTGTTTGTCTTGGCTTTCGGGTTCTTAGGCTATTTGCTTTACGCCGGCAATGCCGAGAAATCCAAGCTGGAGACCGACCTCGCGCAAGCCAACTCGAAAACGGCGATCCTTTCCGTGCAGATCGATCAAACCAATTCGCGCGTTGCGGACCTCAAGGGCCAGCTGGAAGTGACCACGCAAAAGCTCGGCTTCACGCAGGCCGAACTGGCGCAGGCGCGCGCCCTCGCGCAGAACATTCGCCAAACGCAGAAGGAATCCGACGATAAACTTACGGCGCAAATCGGCCAGGTGAAGCAAGACGCCGATGCGAAAATCGGACAAGTGAGCACGGACCTGACCGGCGCGAAGGGCGATATCAGCACGACGAAGCAGGACCTGGAGGCGACCAAGGCCAAGCTCACTAGCACGGTCGGCGATCTCGGCGTGCAAAGCGGCTTGATCGCGCGCAATCAGGAAGAACTCGATCAACTGAAACGCTCCGGGGAACGCAATATCTTTGAATTGCATCTGACCCGATCCAAGACGCCCACGCACGTCGGCCCCATTCAAGTCACGCTGACGAAAACAGACCCCAAGAAATTCAAATACACCCTGATGGTCGTCGCGGACGATAAGACCATCGAGAAAAAAGACAAGACGGCCGACGAGCCGGTGCAGTTCTACATCAAGGGCGCGACGCGACCCTATGAAATTGTTGTGTTCGACGTG
>DATNIO010000068.1:0-14254 GCA_035604385.1 Verrucomicrobiia bacterium
ATCCTGCTCGACGGCCTCGGCGTCGAATCCACCCTGCACGAGCGCAAGATGAGCGAACTCCAGGGCGGCCAAAAAGTCCGCGTTCTACTCGCCCAAGCCCTGTTCGGCAATCCGGCCGCGCTGCTGCTCGACGAGCCGACCAACCACTTGGACCTCGATTCCGTCCACTGGCTGCAGGACTATCTGCGCGAGTACCCTGGCGTGCTGATCGTCATCTCGCACGACCGTCATTTTCTGAACAGCGTCTGCACGCACACCGCCGACATCGACTACCAGACGGTGATCATGTACACGGGCGGCTACGACGACATGGTCCTGGCCAAGACGCAGATTCGCTCCCGCATCGAATCCGAAAATGCCGTGCGCGAAAAGAAAATCGCGCAACTCAACGAATTCATCGCGCGCTTCTCAGCCGGCACGCGCTCCTCGCAAGTGATGTCGCGCAAGAAAGAAGTCGAGCGCATCCAGACTTCCGAGCTGGCCAGGTCGAACATCGCTCGGCCGTACATCCGTTTTGACATGAAAAATCCCTCCGGGCGCCACCCGCTCGAATTTAAGGGGCTCAGGAAGTCGTATGACGGCCACACGGTGATCGACAAATTTTCCGCGAACATCGAACGCGGCGAAAAGATCGCGGTGATTGGCCGCAACGGGGCAGGCAAGACTACGCTGATCAAATCGCTCGTTCGCAGCGCCCCGGGGTATATCGACGAGGCCGACCGCCACTTTCTCGCGGATGCCGGCAACGTCAAGTGGGGACACGAAGTGGCCGTAGGTTATTTCGCCCAGGATACGACCGATACGATCGCCAAGGACACGACCGTCGTCGAGTGGCTGCACCAGTTCGATCCGAAGGCGTCGCAACAGGAGTTGCGCGCTGTGCTGGGCCAGATGCTGTTCAGCGGCGAGGATGCCGAGAAATCCACGCGCGCTCTTTCCGGAGGCGAATCGGCTCGCCTGATTTTCTGCAAGCTGATGCTGCAAAAACCAAACGTCCTGGTATTCGACGAACCTACGAACCACCTCGACCTCGAAGCCATCAACGCCCTCAACATCGCGCTCCAGAAATATCCCGGCACCGTCCTGTTCGTCACGCACGATCACGACGTCATCGACGAAGTCGCCACGCGCATCTGGCAATGCAAGGGCGGCCACGTCGAGGATTTCAAGGGCCCGTATGAAGATTTTCTGGTGTACGCAAAAGAGAAAGCTTCGTAGCCTCTGGTCAAAGCAAACCGAATCTCTTGCAGGAAGCAATGAGTTGGAGGGAACACCAGCTAAGGCGTCAGCCCCGCTGTTTGATCAGCTGCCTATACTCGTCATGGGAACTGGGGGAGCTTTGTTAGCTCAACTTCAGGCGCCACTGCACCAATTCTTTCGTCAATGCAGTGGAGGCCGCGGTGTAGCTACCTTCGAGGCCAATTGC
The DNA here is from genome assembly GCA_035604385.1 of Verrucomicrobiia bacterium. Taxonomy (GTDB): domain Bacteria; phylum Acidobacteriota; class Terriglobia; order Acidiferrales; family UBA7541; genus Palsa-360. Next base: position 1,427 of record DATNIO010000068.1, read on the forward strand.
TTTCTCTGCTTGGTCCTTATGACCCGAAGTGGCCCACTCTAAGACCTTGGCCGCCTCCCGATGAAATTTCGAGTGCAAGTCTACCGCCGCGCGGTAGTTCTCTGTTTGCTTTTCAGCAGCCGAAAAGTCCGGACCGTACAGCCATTTTCCGAACTCGCACTGGTTGTCGGCCTTCACGGTGGCGGTCGTCACATCGAATTTCCCAATGTCGACGGCGGATCGCAGGCGTGCCTTCCAACTTGCGTGGGCTGCGATTGCTTTCTGAATCATGTCTACATTAACCATGGGTCTACTCCTTTGGTTGGCGCTGCCTGTCCAATGAGTTTGGGAATCTTGTTTTCCCTTCGCCAGGCACTGGCTACGTGCTTTCGTACATTGTATCGGCACCAGCGGCGCGGAGGATTAGGCAGTAATTTCCAGGACGGTGCGGGTTGCGCGGTCCTCACCGCCGCCCGAGCGACGGAGTCTGTGGAGCGTCACCCACACCGATGAAAACCCATTCATTCGTTGTTATTATGACGGCACTTAGGATCGAAATTTTGCGGTCTTCCCAGAAGTGCGGCGCCATCAGCCAGTGAAGCGAACTGCCAGGAAACGGATAATCCGCTTCCTGAATTCCGCCGCCCGAGACTAATGCCGCCGAAGAAAGAACGCGATCGTGATCCCCGCGCTGACGACCGTAATAATAGCGCGAATGTAGCACGGGTTCACTCTCCTGGCGGTGCGCGCCCCGATGTACCCTCCAATGATCGCGGCCACCAGCATCACCAAAGTCTGCGGCCATGATGAGCAATAGATAGGAACTCATGTGTACTCCGAACTTTCAAACTTAGCATTGTTTCCTCCCCGTTTTGCCACAAACTACGCCGCGCCATTTCTCCCAACCGCATGTCTTGGATTGACTTACCCGATGGCGCTATGCTACCCATACAAGTCCCTAGGCGGGTTCCGACAGCTGGATGCCCTCAAAACCTCAGCGGATTGAAGTTGTTCTGGAGACCTTGATCGAGAGCATTGCTCTCGCCGAAGAAGTGGGCGTGCGTGTCGCCGCGGTGGCCGGATTCGGCGAGGACGATCAATACAAGATCGGCCTGGCCGTCCACGAAGGCGTTATGAACGCCTTTCAATACGGCAACAAACAGCGCCGCGAGAGAAAAATCCACGTGATCTTCGAGTTGTTCGAAGACAAGCTCGTGATCCGTGTGTTGGACCAGGGAGCGGGATTTCGCCTGGAAGACGTGCCCGACCCCCGTGAGGATGAGAATGTCCTCGGCGATTCCGGCCGCGGAGTCCTCTTGATGAAGGCATTCATGGATGAGGTCGATGTTCTCTCCAGCTCAGCCGGAGGCGCCGAAGTAGTCATGGCCAAGCGCCACAAGCGGTGAGCTTCCAACCGATCGGCAAGAGCTGGGCAGCGCGTTTCGCTCCAGAGACAACAGAAGAGATGGGGAAGGCTTGGAATGAGCTTCAAAGCAATCAGCCGTGAAGTCGGAGATGTTACGGTGATCGACATGGACGGGCGAATCACGCTGGGCGAAGGCAGCGCCCTGCTGCGCGATCTCGTTCGCGAAAACGTCGCCAAGGGTCGCAAGAAGATCGTGATGAACTTGGCCGGAATCAATTACATCGATAGCACCGGGCTCGGTGAATTAGTCGCCGGATACCGTTTGGTAAAAAGCGAGGGCGGGGAAATCAAGCTCCTGAATCTGAATAAGAAAGTGACCGACCTCCTGCAAATCACCAAGCTGTACACGGTTTTCGACATCCACAATCAAGAAGCGCAGGCGGTTGCCAGTTTTCATTCATAGGCCGTAGCTTCCTCGCGAGCTCACGAAGTAATGGACGAGCAGCCGCCTCCTTCAATACGCAATTTTGAGCGATTCCCGAAACGGGAAATTCTCTAGACAGCCGCCCAATTTTGTTGTATTCATGGCCCGCTTTTGTGGGTCCTGTAATTCCGTAGGTGCTCGAAGGCCCGCCACGGTTTACCGCCCTCGTTGAGTGTCCAAGTCGAAGGGGGAAGGGTCACCGGTAACGGCGGACATTTATCTACCACCAACTGGCGTTACGCCCGGCAAACAGCGACCGCTCAAGATAGAGAGGCTACTAAGTTGAGCAGAGAACAAGGTGTGGTCAAGTGGTTCAACGCATCAAAGGGGTATGGTTTCATCCAACGCCAGTCGGGCGAAGACGTGTTCGTTCACTTCTCCGCCATCCAAATGGACGGATACAAGACACTGAACGAAGGCCAGATGGTCGAGTTCGAGGTCAAACAAGGACCGAAAGGCTATCAGGCTGAAAACGTCACCGCTGCTTCCTAATCGGGTACACGTGTTCTGAGGGCCTTGCGCCGCACCAGCGGACAGGGCCCTTTCGCTTTTTCGGGCTGCGCAGGTCTGGCACGGCCGTTCTTTTTCTGGTCCCAGTCATGGAATGAAACCTGTGGTACGATTAGCGATTCGAAAACCTGTGGAGGGAAGACTCTGTGGCGCAGCATATCTTGCGCAAGGACCTGAAGAAGGACGAGATCCGGGAGAAATTGGTCTCGGGAGTCGAATCGGTCGCTTCGCATCAGCAGGCTTTGTGGCTCGTGGTTACGGCGGCGCTCGTCGTGGCGCTGGCGGTGTTTGGGTGGAACACTTACGCGCGGCGGCAGACGGCCAAGGCCTCGGCGGCGCTCGACGATGCCATGAAAATTTTCCAGGCGCGGATTCGCGCCGCCGGAGAGCCGGCCGACCCGGTGGAAATTACCTACCTCGACGAAAAGAATAAGTTCACCGACGCCGACAAGAAATTTCTTGCGGTCGCAGGCCAATACGGGCGCACGAAGCCCGGGCAAATGGCTCGGTACTATGCGGCCCTTTCCGAAGTCCAGCTGAAGCAGTATGCGGCGGCTGAGAAAAATCTCGACCAGGTAGTTTCAATCGGCGACGAAAATCTGGCGGGCCTCGCCAAGTTCCAATTGGCCGAAGTCTACCGGCAGGAAAACAAGGGTCCGCAGGCAGTGGCCCTGTACAAGCAATTGTCGGACAAGCCCAGCCTATTTGTTCCGAAGCCCATGGCCATGCTGGCGCTCGCGGATTATTACCGCAAGGCCGATCCCGCGCAGGCCACGAAACTCTACAATCAGGTCAAGCAGGAATTCCCCGACGCGGCCCAGGAAGCGGATCAGGGCCTCGAGATGCTCAACTCCAAGAGCTGATCACCAAGCGCTGGGCCTTCTTCCCGGTGCAGTTGGTGCTGGAATCGACTGCGTCAGTGGTGATGATGTTCTTCGGCGGGTTTTCCTGACGGCTTTGCCGCGTTGGGAACGTCCGCCGGCTCCTCTTCCTCTTCCATCTTGCCTTTTGGATTGTAGCTTTCCATGTCCTTGATTTCTTCGGGCGTGAGATGAGACAGGTGGCGGATGAACAGGACAAGTTGCCAGCTTTCATCATCCTGGTCCGTATGAGGCTCGCCCCAAGCCGGCATCCCCGTCAACGGGACGCCGTTCCGAATGATGTAATAGAGTTCGCCGTCGCCGAGATTCTGCGTTGCCGACAGGCGCATATCCGGCGCGCGGGGATAGAGGTTCTTTCCCATTTCCGTGTTGCCGCTTCCATCGTTGGCGTGGCATTGCGCGCAGTGATCGGCAAAGTGCTCGCGAGCATCCTTCATCACATCGGCTGTGGCCACGTCCTTCCACGGGTTCTCATCTTCGCGGTCGAGCCTGGGAATGGCCATGTGCCGCAGGGCGCGCGCAACACGGATCTCTGTCTGCGAAGGATCCTTGCGAGCGCTGATTCCGTGCCGCAGCAGAACCGCGCCGTAGGCGAGCCCCGCGATCACAGCGGCGAGCAAAATCCAAAGGATTGCTTTCGGGATTTTCATTGTCGTCTCTCTCCCTTGCTCCTGCTTCTGGCCGTATTATTTCTCTTCTCCGGAAGATGGCCGGATCCGAACGAACACTGCTATTCCTGCCGGATGGGAACCGTAAACAGTTTTCAGACCTTCCGGCACGCCATAAACCGTTACTTGCATACCAAGTGCTGACCTGAAGTGGGGCACGATATCGAAATCCCGATCGTATCCCATAGTATATCCTTGCACTCGTCCAATCGGCTGCTCTTGAAAATTCGGCGGAAGCGCGTTTTCGCCGAGGAGGAGTTCGTTCGAGCGGTCCACGTTTTCGATCCGTGTCCAGGCATGGTTGCGTGTGAGAAACCGCAGCGTCGATTCGAGTGCGTAGCTGTTGAAAATGGAGCTGTCTTCCAGTGATTTCGTCCGTCCCCAAATCAGCGAACTGGCCCAATTGCCGTTATGAAGTGGCCGGTTATACATGGCTGACGCCGTCATGCGCTCCTGGTTTTCATTGGGGAAAAGACCTTCCGGACTTGTGATTCGACCGTACGAATATTGCCCGCTCCAATTTTTCCCCGGCTGCAGCGTCAGCCGAGTGGACCACGAATCGATTTTTCCCTGGCTGATGTTCCAGCGATTTTCATTTGGTTCGCGTCCATGAAAGCCGGACGCCTCGATCCGCGCGATGCGGTAAGTTACGCCCACGGTGAGCACATCCTCCGCGATATGCGTCGAGTCTTCCTGATGGTGGCCGAGTGCGGCCAGTGGATTTTCCGACGCGGACGCGCGGTGCGGGTAAGCAATCGGCCCGATCGCCGGATCGCCAATGGGCGCGGCATAAAACGAAAGCAGGCCGTTCTTACCCAGCTTCAGATCGTAGAGCGCGGCAATCTCCATGAAGAAATTATGCGGATGCTGCCCGTCGGCAATGGGCTTCCCAAAGGCCGTCTCGCCTTGCTGAAACAGCAGCGGGAATTGGCGCCCTGTGATGGTCGCGGGTTCCAGACTCAGCATCGCGCGCGCCGTGAACACGCCCGGCCCAAAGGAACGCTGCGCCATGCCCATGAACCAGTTCGTCGAGAAAAATTTGTCTTCGCCGCGCGGGCTCGATTGCTGCTCGTCCAGCACGAATACATTTGCGTGGAACATCAATGTCCAATTGCCTTTCTTCGTCATCACCATGGGAACCGGGGTGGAATCGGGCTCGGCGCTCGTGCCCGATCCGGTATGGCGGACGATTTCCTGCAGGAATGTTTCCGGACGCATGGTCATCAGATCGGTTCCACCCATGTTCATTCCCGGCATTTGCTTGTCATCCATTCCGGGCATGCCTTGCATGTCGTCGTCTTTCTTGCCGTTCTGCTGCGCTCCGGCGAGCGCCGGAATTGTCAGAAGTAAAGCAAACATTGCGATCCAGGGCCGCATAAAAATATCTCCCGGGGATATTTCCCTTTGTATTAATGGAGTAGGTTTCTCTGCGTCCTCTGTGGTCTCTGTGTTAAAGGTTTTGCCTTTTTCCAGGAAAAAGCTTTCAACACAGAGGACACAGAGATCACAGAGAAATGCTGAGAGGAAGGAATAGAGCGAGTTCTAGATTCGCAGACTTAGATGGAGGGGACTTCCGTCACGAACCTGGTACGTTGCAATGTCATCCCGCGCGCCGCGTAGCAGTGTAAGTGCATCATCGGCGCGGGGAGTTTCAGCAATCACTAAAATGGAATGAAAATGTGAATCACTGGAACGAGTCGTCTTTGCGAAAACAGCGGAACCGTTATCGCAAGCCTCCCTTTCGCACGGCCCCATTTCGCCGATGGACGGGTGACTCGCTTTCAAACGCAAAATCGCAGGAACCGCCTGTTGATCTTCGCCATTGGCCATTCCGGCCATGGCCATGCCGTCCATTTTCATGCTGCCGGGCGCCAAGTCTTGTGATTTGGTTTGTTGCGAGTGGCAATCCGAACTCATCACAGCGAACGCGCAGGAGACATCGCACGCCGCAGCAAACGAGGAAACCGACAGCAGTAGCGCCACGATCGAGCCCGCGAATATGCGCCTGATTATCATGCCAATTTCGATCCTACGACAAAGCGTTTCGCCGTTGCAACCTCGAGAAATAACGTAAAATTATGTTTAAGATTCAACGAGAACGCTCGCTACAGGAAAGATCTTATTTGACAGTGTTGTTTTCCGTGCAGACGTACTCTTGAATCTGCCAGTCCGGTTTCAGTTTGAAGGTTTTTTGCGTAGTCCAGGGTTTCTCGTACGCTTTCGGATCCTCGATGGTGTACTCGTCAACCAAAGTGTCGTGATCCACGCGGCGCAGGTGTTCGACCACGTGGAGAGCATCGGAGTGCGGCAGGCCCATCGGGTCGAGCCAAGTCTTGTCATTGAACCCGACTGTATCAATGACCAGCGTGTCTCCTTCAAATTTGCCGATCGCGTTGCCCATGTAGGTCGGTTCGAGATCCTTCGGATGACCCCGCCCGTCCGTAAAAATCTGTCGGATCAAGGATTGGTACTCGAAAATCATGATCACCCTGTCGTGGGCCTGCACGATCTCCCACGGAAAGGGCTGTAGCATCTCCCTGGGTATCCCGGGTGGTATGCATCGTTCCGTCGGGTCGGGCCCGGAATCGGGATCCTGATGCAATTTTTCCGACTGCCGCTCCTTGAATTTCGCCTCCGCCCAGGGTTGAAAGGGAGGATCTTCTTTGGGAAGGATATTTCTGCGATATTCGTCGATAAACCAGACGCCGGAAAAGTCCGGTGCAGCGGAAACAACGCGCGTTTTCGCAGATCCCGCGCGCGGCGTTGTCTGAGCGAAAAGAACGAGGGGCAAAGCGAGAGCTGCCGCCACGAGCGCACAATTGATGGAATGATTCCGCACTTTGGACCCGCTTCCTGTTTCCATCCTATTTCGGATTACTTGAATCCTTGCCCGTCGTACTTTTGGCCGTTCGCCAGGGTAATGCTGATGAGCCGCATGATTTTTGATCCGTTTTTGGCAAGTGCCCCATTCACCACCAGTTGGTCTCCCGCCTTGATCATTTCTTTCTTCCAACCCACCCGGAACAGCATGTTGGGACTGTTGCCTTCGACGCGCCACTCCTCGACGCTTCCGTTTCCGTCCTTCACATCCAGGAAAATGAACACGTGGGGATTGGTCCATTCCACATTGCTCACCACACCCTTCATGTTGACCGGATGCTCCATGTCATACGACGAACTCGAATGGTGAGCGAAGAGCGGCCGAGAAACCACAATCGCGCTTACTACGAGCAGCAAAGCGACTCCGAGCCTGTTTTTCATGGCCACACCTTGTGATTGGATGATCGAAGTTCTCCCGTCAAAATATTTTGTTTGATATTTACTATACATCCGACCAGCCGAAAATTCGCGCCCGGCGCAACACGTCGGAAAGTTGCAAGTAGGACAGCCACTCTTGGCTGTCCCCGACAGTCCTGGCAGGGCGAAAGCGGACAGCCAAGAGTGGCTGTCCTACAACCCTCAAACGATTCGAGGCCTGATGGCAAATTCGTTGTGTCCAGGGCAAGAGAATCGTACGATGCACCAGCCAAAGGTCAAAGACGGGAATTCTTCGTAAGCGTGTCATTCAACATGAATCAGTGCGTTTCGAGGAAGAGCCGAAGAGGAGGATCATTTATGAGTGTGAAGCGGAATCGGGCGCGGGCATCACAGGATTGTCCTGGCGCGGAAAGAAAGGCCCACCACGATTTGTTGTCTATGAGCGCAGGTATCATCTTGATCGCCGTAGCGGCGTTCCTGATTGCCGGCTCGCGTCGAACTTCCGCCGCTCCTCCCCTGCCGGCCACTAAGGTTGAAGTGCCGAAATTTGTTGTCGATCCATCCTGGCCACACATTCCGAACGGGTGGACGCTCGGCCAGGTGTCCAGCGCGGCGGCCGACGCCGACGGCAACATCTGGATCATTCATCGCTCGCGAACCGTGAAGCCTGGCGTAAAAACAGGACCGCCTGTGATGGAATTCGATGCGGCGGGCAACTACATTCAGGGCTGGGGCGGAAAGTCGGGAGACGGCTACACCTGGCCTTCGACCGAGCACGGAATTACCGTGGATTACAAAGGAAACGTTTGGATCAGCGGCAATGGGAACGACGATCAGATCCTGAAGTTCACGAAAGACGGCAAATTCATCATGCAGATCGGCCATGCCGCGCAAAAGAAGACCAACGCGGATACCACCAGTCTTTGGAAGCCCGCCGACGTTTTCGTCTATCCCAAGACCAACGAAATCTTCGTTGCCGACGGCTACGGCAACAAGCGCGTCATCGTGTTCGATGCAGACACGGGCGCGTACAAGCGCATGTGGGGCGCGTTTGGCAACACTCCGATGGACGATCCCCCGCGCCCGCCCGCGTTGACGGGAGAGGCCGCAAAATCGGCGGCGGAGGAAGAGGAAGCCACGCGCACCCTGGCCACGGGCTTTGATCCCAAAGACCCGGGGCCTTCGCAATTTGTGCCGCCCGTTCACGGCGTCAAAGTTTCCAACGACGGACTCGTGTACGTCGCCGACCGCGGCGGCAAGCGCGTGCAAATCTTCACGACCGATGGCAAATACATAACCCAGGTATGGATCGATCGCTGGTGCCTGGTAGCCGGGGCCGGTTGCAATAACGGCAACACAGCGGCGAGCGTGGCCTTCTCGGCGGACCCGGGGCAGCGCTTCCTGTACGTGGCCAGCAGAAGCCCCGCGCGAATCTGGGTGTTCGACCGCAAGACGCTGCAGCCCCTGGATTCGTTTGGCCGGCCCGGCATAGCGCCCGGCGAGTTCGACGTGCTCCATCACATGACCACCGACAACAAAGGCAACCTCTACAGTTCGGAAGTGGAGGACGGCAGGCGAGTCCAAAAGTTCGTGTTCAAAGGGCTGGTTACGATGCCTGTGCCGGCGAACGGAGCAAATTGATTTCAATTGAATAGGCGGTCCGGTTGGTCAGTAGGACAGCCACTCTTGGCTGTCCCCGAAAGTCTTTGCAAGCCTGCGAGGGACAGCCAAGAGTGGCTGTCCCACCAAACAATTTTCCCCACTTTCACTCGAAGAAGCTGTCTGACAATCTTCGGCGTCCCGACATAACACTTAATGGCATTCGACTGATCGGACCGCTGCGATTCCCCCGCGGCTGGAGCCGCCTCTCAGCGGAATCTACGTACTAAGTCCTTATATTTCTTTGGATTACCATATCTGTGCTGGACACGTTAACTGTACTTCTTCGGATGGCCCACAGGTTGCCTCTTATCCTGTGGGGACTGGCCCAGGCATAGCGAGCAAAATGGCCGCATGAGCTGGGGAGTCGGGAGGATCGGTAAATGATTCGCAAGTTACTCATCACGGGAGTCGCATTCCTGAGCGCCATCCCTGTGTTTGCAAACACCACGAAATTTGAAACTGGCCAAGTCGCGACAGGGCCGGAGAAGCCCGTCGCGCTCCGCCTCATGAACGATAAGGAATTCTCGACCTTTCTCACGCGCCTGGATTCGGACCTGCTTCGCTCGCAGTTGCAAATGAAAAAGATGGACGTGAAATCCTTGAGCCTCGATCTTCAGGAGAAACAGGAACTGGAGAGAAGCTACAGCCGGTGTTTGCAGTCGCTCGATGACACCCGCGACGAAATCCAAAAGCTCTCGCAGAAGCAAACGCTCAAACTTGATCTATTCCTTTTGATCGACTTGAACGAACTCGCTCGCAATCTGGATGCACTGGACGAGAGTTTAGTGAATCCTATGGCCGTTAACGGAACGAATGGATCCCAGAAGTCACTGGGCTACGCCAGAGCAGTCCTGGGCATCGATGGCGCGCTGGCAACACAGATTTCAACGTTCCAACATCACTTTATAGCGTTTACCGGAGTCATCGACGCGACTCTCGATCAGCCTGAGCCGGCTGACTCTCAACCGCCAATTCAGAAGTAACACCGGCACAAACGCCTGCGACGATTTGGCATCACTCGCGCCGTGGCATAGAATCGTGCCATGGCACTGGCCTCCTATGCGATGGACGCGGCGAAATCGCGCGGCAGGCGTTATCCCGAACCGCCTCATCCCTACCGCAACGATTACGCGCGCGACCGCGACCGCGTGATCCATTCGCGGGCCTTTCGCCGCCTCGAAGCAAAAACGCAAGTCTTCACCACGCGCTATTCCGACCACTTCCGCAACCGCCTCACGCACACGCTGGAGGTCGCGCAGATTGCGCGCACCGTCGCCGGAGCGCTGCAACTCAACGCCGATCTCGCCGAAGCTCTGGCCCTGGTGCACGATATCGGACATCCGCCCTTTGGCCACGCCGGAGAGCGCAAGCTCGATGAATTGCTGCGCCCGCATGGGGACAGCTTCAACCACAATTTGCAGGCGCTGCGGATCGTCGAGAAATTCGAGCAGCGCTATCTGGATTTTCCCGGCCTCAATCTGACGTTTGAAGTCCGAGAAGGCATCGTCAAACATTCGCGCGATTACGACGCGGCGCAATTTCCCGGGCTCTCGGAATATTTGCTCGACCAGCGTCCGCCGATCGAAGCGCAACTGATCGATTTCGTCGACGAGATCGCGTACAACACCGCCGACCTCGACGACGGCTACGAAGCGCATGTGCTGGATATCGAAATGATTTGCGCCGAGGTGCCGCTGTTCGCCAGATTCTATGAAGAGGTCGAGCGCAGCCACCCTCATGGCCTCGAGAAATTAAAATTCAACGAAGCCGCCAAGCGCGTGCTCGACCATCTGGCGACCGGCTTGATCGAGAACACGCGATCCGTCGTCGCGGCGTCGGGAGTGCAAAGCGTCGAAGACGTCCGTCACGCGCCGCGCCGTCTCGCGGGATTCGCTGTGTCCATGGCCGCGGAAAACGCGGTGCTAAAAAAATTCCTGCTCGCGCGTCTCTACAACAATCCCGCAATCGTTGGCGATCGCGAACGCTCAGTAGAAGCCCTCACCCAACTTTTCGATTTTTACGTCGAGCATCCCGCCGCGATGCCCAAAGCCTACGCCGAGCTAGCGCAACTCGCCCCCAAGTACCGAGTCGTGTGCGACTACATCGCCGGGATGACCGACCATTTCCTGCTTCGCCAGCACACGGAGTTGCTCGGAGCAAGCTCGGCACGATCCGCGTAAGACAGTCCCGCCGAAGCGGGACTGTGGTGTTTTGGTTTTTGGTGATGGCTTCCGGGCGACAGACTGAAGTCTGTCCTACACGTACCTGTTTCGAACCACTCGCAACGAACCGCGCAGTGCCTTCCTTGACATCACTCGGGCGGGACATATAATGGTTTTGGGGAGAGTATCAGGGAACCCCACCCAAGCGGTGAATGGCGATGTTCCTAGACGTAAAAGAGCTGGCTGTCCGCAAAATCCGCATCCGGAAGAGCTATGCCCCGGGAACGGTTGATTACCGCACCGGCGACTTCCGGCAGGCCGAACCTCTCGAGGTCCGCGCGACCGCCGAACTCGTGGAAGGGCAGATCCGCGTCACAGGCGAGCTGCATACGCGATTGGAGATGGTGTGCGCGCGCTGCCTGGAACCGGTCCATGAGGATATTGCCCGCGAATTTGACCTCTTTTACAAGCCCCTCGCGACCATGACCAAGGAAGAAGAGGAGCGACTGAAGCTGGACGACACCGAAATTGCGTTTTTCGAAGGCGAAGGAATGTTCCTGGCCGATGTTCTGGCCGAGCAAGTTCTGCTGGCTTTACCGATGAAGGCGATCTGCCGAAGCGATTGCCGGGGGCTGTGTCCCCAGTGCGGAGTGAATTTGAATAACGAGGAATGCCGCTGTGAAAGTCACGCAGCCGATCCGCGTACGGCGCCTCTGGCGCGTCTGAAACAGGACTGGTTCAAAAAGCAATAGGAATCCCAGGCGAAACACCATAGAATGCCTCATGCAATTTGGGGCCACGAGAAGGAGTTTGTATGCCCAATCCAAAACGGCGTCATTCCCACGCGCGAAAGAACAATCGGCGCGCTCATGATTTTCTGAAGGCTCCGGCCCTCGCCAAATGCCCCAACTGTCATGAAATGAAGCAGCCTCACCAGGCATGCCCGCAATGTGGCTATTATAAAGGCCGGGAAGTTGTGGACACCGGGGCCTGATCCCGGACCTGCACGGCCTCTGTGCGGTTCCCCTACCGGAGTTTGAATGATCACCATAGCCGTAGATGCGATGGGTGGAGACCATGCGCCGCGTCCTGAAGTCGAGGGCGCTGTTCAGGCGGCGCGGGAGTTGGGTGTTCGAATCCTCCTGGTTGGCCTTGCGCCGGAGCTGAAGAAGGAGCTGGCGAAGCACTCGCATCGAGGGTTGCCCATTGAAATTGTTCCGGCAACCGAAGTCATCACGATGGATGACTCGCCCACGCACGCTTTCCGGAAGAAAAAAGATAGTTCGGCGCACGTGGCGACAAAGTTGGTACGCGGCGGCCAGGCCGATGCCCTGGTCAGCGCGGGGAATACCGGCGCGGTGATGGCCGTTGCGCGATTTGGGCTTGGTACGCTGTCTTCGGTGGACCGGGTAGCGCTGGCTGCACCTTTTCCGACGTCGCGCGGCGGAACATCGGTTTTGCTCGACGTGGGCGCGAACGTGGATTCCAAGCCCGCGCACCTCGTGCAATTTGCAGTGATGGGCGAGATTTACTATCGGACAATTTTCGGAACGCGCCGGCCGAAAGTAGCCTTGCTATCGATCGGCGAGGAAGAATCGAAGGGCAACGAGTTGACCCGCGAGGCGTACAGCCGATTAAAGCTCTCCACTTTGAATTTTATCGGAAACGTCGAGGGGCGCGACATTTTTAACGGCTCCGTGGACGTCATCGTTTGTGACGGGTTCATCGGAAATATCGCCTTGAAGATTAGCGAAGGAGTCGCGCAGCATATTGCGGCGATGTTGAAGGAAGCTCTGCAGAGCACCATCAGTTCTCAAGTCGGGTACGTGCTCTCGCGCAAGGCCTATTTGAGCTTTCG
>DATNIO010000069.1:0-2271 GCA_035604385.1 Verrucomicrobiia bacterium
ACGCTTCGCGATGCTATCTCGGCGGCGTGGCCCGATGCGCCGCGCTTCGTTTTGTTTGATGAAATTTTCAGCCCCAATTCGCCGACCGCAACGAGCGCTCCTCCTTCGCCTTCCGTCCTTTCGCCGCAGGATACGGTCGCCGTTCTGTACACGTCGGGGACCTCTGGCGAAGCCAAAGGCGTGATGCTGACGGTTGGGAATATCGATCACATGCTTTCCTGCACCAAGGCCCGCCTCGACGTATTGATGGGGCCACGCAATGTGCCAGACCGCGTGTTTCACTACTTGCCGTTTTGTTTCGCGGGATCGTGGATTCTCCTGCTGTCGTGCCTGTCACGAACGAGCGAGCTTACGATGTCGATGGATCTCGCGAAGCTTGCCGAGGAAATTGGCGTCGCGGCTCCCAACTATTTTTTGAACGTGCCGACGCTGCTGGAACGCATTCGCGGCGGCGTCGAGGGGAACATTCAAAAGCGCGGCGGCATGATTGCCAGGATTTTCAACCATGCGAAGGCTGCATGGTCCAGACTGAATGAGAAAGCTCCCAGGCCGTGGGATTTTTTCTGGCTTGGGCTGGGCGGCATCGTGATTTTTCCGTCCATTCGCAAACGCCTGGGTCCGAATCTTCGCGCGATGATTTCCGGCTCCGCACCCCTGGCTCGCGAAACGCAGCTCTTTTTCATGATGCTCGGGATTCGCGTGCTCCAGGTTTATGGCCTGACGGAAACTACCGCGATTTGCACGATGGACGATCCGCGGCACGTCGAGCCGGGACGAGTCGGCCCCGCCATTCCCGGCATCGAAATGAAGGTCGGCGAGAACAGTGAAATCGTCGTCCGAGGCCCGAATATTTTTCCAGGCTACTGGCGTCGTCCGGAGCAAACCGCAGCCGTGGTGCGCGATGGATGGTTCCACACCGGCGACCAGGGCGATGTGGACGCAAATGGCAATTGGCGCATCACCGGAAGGCTGAAAAATCTCATCATCCTCAATTCCGGCCACAACATTGCGCCGGAACCGATCGAGGAAGAATTATTCCGCGCCGTCCCCGGCGCGCAGCACGTCATGTTGGTCGGGAATGGCCGAAGTTTCCTTGCCGCCATCATCACGGGCGCCGCCGCCGGCGCGGAAATTGATTCACAACTGGAGCGTGTGAATGCTCCGCTGCCGCACTACCGTAAGATTCGCAGGTATCACGTGGCGCAGGAATTGTTTACTATCGAAAACGGCTTGCTCACGGCCAACGGAAAATTGCGGCGCGATACGATCGCCGCGCGCTTTGCTGAGGAGATTGAGCGGATGTACGCAAAGCAAGAGTAGATATGATTTTGGAGGTCGGGGCTTCAGCCCTAAAGCGTCAGGGCCTAAAGGCCATTTTTGCACGACCATGATTGTCCGACCTAAAGGTCGGACCTCCTAAACAGCAGACTCAAAATCGATTCCGTCAAATGGATCGAATTCTGGACTGCATAAAGTTTCGCATCAGCAAGGGCTGAACGCATGGACGAATACAAAGGAAAAACGCTCTCGTGGCGGCTGGCCGACGGTGTCGTCGAGCTGGCGCTGGATCGCCCTCCCGCGAACGAGATTGGCCTTGCCATGCTCGAGGATCTGGAGCGCTTCGTCACTTCTCTTCCCGCTCTGGAATCGAAAGCCAGTGCGCTCATTCTTTACAGCAAGCAGAAAGCGGGCTTCTCTGCCGGCGCCGACTTGCGCGAACTGTACGAGCAAGCGCGGAAGTTGGACGCGTCTTCCGCCGCAAAGGGAGTCCGCGAATTCCTCGAACGAATTCATGACGTGCTCAATCGGCTGGACACTTCTCCGCTCACGACCATCGCGGCCGTTCACGGCGTATGCTTCGGCGGCGGATTCGAGCTGGCGCTCGTGTGCGATCTCATCATCGCGGACAAGATGGCGCGTTTCTGCTTTCCTGAATTGCGGCTCGGACTGATCCCCGGCTTCGGCGGAATCCCACGGTTAAAGCGCGATATTGGCAACGCCGTGGTGCGCGATCTCCTGCTCACCGGACGCAGCATCAATGCCACGAAGGGGCTTTCGGCGGGCCTCGTGAGCCAGGTAGCCGCGGAAGGCGAAGCCCTGCGCCTCGCGCGCACGACCGCCGCGCAAACGACAAAATTCGATCGCGCGACCGCCGCCGCCGCGAAGCGTTTCATCAAACCCCTGCCCGCCGAAGAACTGCGGCGCGAAATCGACACTTTCTGCGAACTCTTCACGCGGCCCGCCGTCATGGAAGGCCTGCGCAAGTTCGTC
>DATNIO010000070.1:0-35665 GCA_035604385.1 Verrucomicrobiia bacterium
CGTCCCTTTGCCCCGCCTGAATCCTCTCGTGGATTTGCAGGTCGTCGAACTGTATCCCTACATCGAATACATCAAATATTTGCTCTCGGGCTCGATTGCCATGTCCATTTTCATCGTGGCCATGATCGGCGGGGGCATCACCTTCATCGACGACAAATCGCGCGGCCTGCATGAAGGCTATCTGGTTACCCCGATCACGAAAAGCGAGCTGATCCTGGGACTCATTTTTTCAGGAGCGATCAAGGGGCTGATGGCCGGAACGACGATCACCATCATCGGCGGCCTGATCGCTGGAATCGACCGCCTGTGGGATCCGGTCCGGCTGTTCTATCTCATGATTGTGCTGGGAACGACTTCGGTGGCCATGATCAGTTTCATGTTCCTGCTGATGGTCCGCGACAGCGACCCGCTCGTGCCGCGCGCGATGTTCGGCGTCCTGAACACTTTGTTGTACTTTCCTTCGGGCGCCATCTATCCGGTCGAGGGATTTCCCGTCTGGCTGCGATGGATTTCCTACATCGATCCGTTCACCTATGCCGTCCACGCGCTGAAGGCGCTGCTCCTGAAAAATACCGGATTCTCGGGCATCTATTCGGATATTCTTATCCTGTCCGGATTTTCCGCCGTGCTGGTCATCCTGTCCGTTGCTTTCTTCAAGAGGCAGATTTAGGATGCGAGAAGGAGAACCATTCATGGGACTGCTCGATGCGGGCGCCGAAGAACCCAAATCGAAAGCCTTGCGCTACGTCATCAGCGGAGTGGTGCTGGCTCTCTTGCTCGGCGCGAGCGTGCGGTATTTCCTGCGCTATACCACCGAAAAACACACGGTCGAGCACTTCATGCACGCGGTCGTAACCGGGGATTCGCAGCAGGCCTACCAGATCTGGCATCCGCACGCGAGCTTTTCCTACAAGGATTTCCTCAGTTTTTGGGGACCGAACGGCTATTACAGCCCGATCAAGACCTATCGAATCGAGAGCGCGGAAGTGCCGCCCAAGGGGGGCACCGGCGTGGTTGTGGTCGTCGAGATCAGCGCGTACGATCCGTTTCCCAAGGCCGAAGAGACGATAAAGTCCGCTCAAAACCGCGAAGTGCAGCTCTGGGTCGAACGCTCCGACCAGTCGATGAGTTTTCCGCCGCCGTAAATCTCTTTCTAGCTTGTCACAGTGGGACGGTTTTTGTGGCGCAGGCTTCCAGCCTGTGGGTTTTGGTCCTTACAACCACTAACCCCCACAGGCTTGAAGCCTGCGCCACTTACTGGATATCGCGCATGGCGGCGAACAACTCGCCGAGTGTAACCGTCGAAGTTCCTAGTTTCCCCACAACCACGCCGGCACCCGCATTTGCCAGAACCGCAGCCTCACGAATCGGAACGCGGGCTGCAATGGCAAGCGCAAGGACGGAAAGCACCGTATCGCCCGCGCCAGTCACGTCGAACACCTGGCGTCCGTGCGCGGAGCGATCGACGCCCGCTTGCCCCACGCGCGCGTAGCTGATCTCGCTGCTCGTCGCGGAAACATGGAAGCCCTTCGGCGCCGTATCTTCAAACACGTTCAGTCCCTCGGAACCTCGCGTGATCACGACGGCTGAACATCCGAAATGCGCCAGCAGAGCGCGCCCCGCCTGCTCGACCGACTCATCGTCGTCGAGCGAGCGGGTGACAAAAAATCCGGCCTCTTTTGCATTGCACACAATCAGGCTCGCGCCCCGATAAGCGAACAGCCGCGACGTCTTCGGCTTCACCAGCGCGGGCACGCCGCGGCGATGGCATTCCGTCAGCACGCGATCCGCGAGCGAGTCGGTGACCACGCCCTTGTCATAATCCGACACGACCAGCGCATCGAGGCGCGGAAGCGCGGCCTTGATCGCGCGCACCAGCCGGTCCTCGAGCGCGCGACTGAGCGGCTCGCGGCGTTCGCGGTCCACACGCACGATCTGCTGATGCCGCGCGACGATGCGCGTCTTTACGGTAGTGATGCGCGACGCGTCGCCGGCCATACCTTTCGTGGCCACTCCAGCCGCTTCCATAAGCGAGCGGATCGCGCGCCCTTCCTCATCTTCTCCGACCACGCCAAACGCAAGCACCGTGGCGCCGAGCGCGGCCAGATTTGTGGCTACGTTTCCCGCACCGCCCAGCACCTCGCTTTCATTCGCAAAGTCCACGACGGGTACCGGAGCTTCCGGCGAGAGCCGCGTAGCCGAACCCCACACGTAGCGGTCCAACATGAAGTCGCCGGCCACGCCAATCCGCCGGCCGCGAAGGGCCTTCGCAAAACGAGTGAGCTTTCGATTGTCGATATTCATATCCGGGGGAGGTGCGTCAGAGGTCTTCGATTTTTTGTGCGCCTGCCTGATCGAAAAACGCTGTTTGGCATACGCACGCACTCTAGCAGACACGAATTGTCTGGGGCAACTTCCGCAATATTTTGGTTGGGGGCTGGATTCAGTTGAGAAATCCTGGTTACTTGCCGCTAGGCTCCTGCGCGGCATCTCGCTTTATGCCTAAGACGTAATCCCGTCCAACCTGGCGGCATTGAATAACGGTACCCGGAAAATTCCCGATGTGCGACCGAACGATCAGTTTTGAACCTAAGCCGATCGCGTCTTTGACCCGAATACTTAAACCGCCGTTAGACATGTCTTCGAGCTTTCCGGGAGAACTGCGCTGAGTTCCAGCTTCGTCTTCCCACAGCGCCTCAATCCGCGCCATCATGTTTACTCTTGGCTCTGATCTTTTTTCACTCACACTTCACCACATCGGCAGAAAATCAAAGCAGTTTAATATCAGCACCTTGGCAGGACCGGCACTCCTCTCGTTCGGGACCGGATCGCGGCGAATTCGCGCAAGGCGCTCGGGGACTGGCAGTTGCTCACATTCATGACTGGCTAACCGAGCCGGCAAGCTGACCGGCTGCGGCTATTTTCATAGCCCCTTCGCCTTACGAAACGCGCGAACGACATCGGCGGGATCGCGATGCTCGCCATCGACCGCGTAATTCATAAGGCGCATTTCGTCCTCGGATACTTTCTTCGCCAGCGCGCCAATCGCGTCTCGAATTTCGGGATGCTTTTCGAGCGTCGCGCGCCGCACCAGGGGCACGGCCTCGTACGGCGGGAAATAATGGCGGTCGTCTTCGAGCGCGACCATGTGCAGCGACGCGATCACTCCGTCGGTCGAGTTCCCGGCCACCAGGTCCACCTGCTTGTCCGCGAGCGCGCGGTAGAGCAAACCGAGATCGAGGATCTTCGGCGCACCGGCAAAATGGAGCCTATAGGCTGCCATCCAGCCGCGATATCCGTCCGGGCGCTCCATGAATTCGTAGCCGAAGCCCGCGCGCCATTTCGGGGCGTAAGGCGCGACGTCGGATATCGTGCGGAGATGCAGCTTTTCCGCATCGTCGCCGCGCACGACCATCGCGAACGTATTGTTGAAGCCTAGCGGCGGCATCACTTCCACGTTGAATCGCGCGCGGTACTCCTCCTGCACGCGGCGGAATACCTCCGACGGATCCTTCTGGGGAGGATCGTTCAGGACGGCGGTGAGCGCCGTGCCGGTATATTCCGGATAGAGATCGATCTTTCCCGAGACGAGCGCATCGTGACAAATCACCGTCCCGCCGAGATTCAGCCGCCTGTCCACGCGCAGCGCTGAATGCGCCTCGATCTGTTGCGCGAACATTTCCGCGAGCACAATCTCCTCGGTGAAATTTTTCGACCCGACAACAATGGTTTCCCCGCCGCGCTTGCCGCATCCGCCAGCGGCAAGTAAACCTGAAGTGAACAGCAGTAGCGAGCTCACCGCAAGCCACGAAATATACCGCCGCGCCGAGGGCAGACAATTGCTCATCTTCTCGCGCTGCTCCGCTGGAAATATCCCAATCCGGAATCGGCCGCAATCGCAAGGCATGCGGCGGGAATCGCGCCCGCCAGAATGACCTGGTTGTTAACCATCGCTAGCCCGCGAAAAATAAAAACTCCCAGGCCCCCGGCGCCGATCGCGGCCGCGATCGTGGTGATGCCGATGCACATCGCGGTCGCCACGCGAATTCCCGCCAGCAAAACGGGAGCGGCCAGCGGCAGCTGCACCTGCCAGAGCACCTGCCACGGAGTCATTCCCATGCCTCGCGCGGACTCGATAACCGCCGGGTCGACCTCCGCGATCCCGGTGCATGTATTCCGCAAAATGGGCAACAAGGCGTACAGCGAGAGCGCGACGATCGCCGTGCTGGCCCCGACCCCGCCGATCCACGGCACCGGAATCAGGAATCCAAAGAGCGCTAGGCTCGGAATCGTCTGCACGACATTGGCGGCTCCAATCACCCAGCTCTGCAGCTTGGTCCGGGTAACCAGTGCGACTCCCAAGGGCAATCCAATCAGGAGCGAAATCGCCATCGAAGCGCCGACCAGGCCAATGTGTTCGAGGGTTCGTTCGAACACCTCGCCGCGGTTCCGCAACAAGAACTCGTACCAGTTCATTGCGCCCCCTCGTGAGCCCCGCCGAATTCCAACGACGCGGCAAAAGCGTGGATCTCCGGCTCTGTGGCCTTAAGAAATTCCGCCGGGGCGTACACTCCAACCAGCCGCCCGTGATCGAGCAGGGCGATCCGTGTGCCCAGGAACAGGGCTTCTCGCACGTCGTGCGTGACGAAGACGATCGTTTTTCGCAGCCGCAGCGCCAGGGCCTGAAACTCTTTCTGTAGGTCGGCGCGCGTAATCGGGTCGAGCGCGGCAAACGGCTCGTCCATGAGCAGGATTGGAGGGTCCGCGGCAAGCGCCCGCGCTACCCCCACGCGTTGCTTCTGGCCGCCCGAAAGCTCGGATGGGCGGCGTTGCGCGAATTCCTCCGGCGGCAGGCCAACCAGAGAAAGCATCTCCCGCACGCGCGCCTGGATTCTCTCTGTGGGCCAACGTTCCAACCGGGGTACAAGACCCACATTCCGCTCCACGGTCCAATGGGGGAATAGTCCGGCGTCCTGAATGACATATCCGATCCCCCGCCGGAGCTGGATGGGGTCCCAGGACCCGCTAGGGCGGCCTGCGATGAGGATTTCGCCTTCCGTGGGCTCCAGGAGGCGGTTAATGAGCTTTAGGGTGGTCGTCTTGCCCGAACCGCTTCGTCCGAGCAATACGAGCGTTTCGCCCCGGGCAACACTGAGATTCAAGCCGGAAATAAGGGGCGCGCCGGACGGCAGCCGGTAGGTCGTGGCTCGAAATTCCAGGGCATATCCATCCTGGAATCCATCACTTAGAGAAGACACGCCTCAATGCCTCCGTCTCCTGAAATCCGGGACCTTGGTTCTACTGAAAAGCATGCATTGACTTTGGACCTGCGAGCATCTAAACAGTGCTCTCGTAAGGCTTCCCGCTCCTGTCAGGTGACTTGCCCAGGGCGCTGCAAGGCAAATCCGTTGTTCGGGAGACTTTATGAATCCGGCAGCAGTTGCGCCATCTTCCCGCGTCGATCAGCTTTCTGCGCGCCTCCAAGTTGCGCGTGGGCGAAGCGAAGAACTCTTCAAGATCGTCCGCCCCGCAGCACTGTACGACCGCCCTGTCCCGGAACGCCACCGGATAATATTTTATCTTGGCCATCTGGAGGCCTTTGATTGGAATCTTCTTCGGGAACCTCTGGGTTTTTCTTCCTTTGATCCGGACTTTGACAAGCTCTTCGCCTTCGGCATCGACCCTGTAGAAGGAAGCTTGCCCACGGATCAGCCTAAAGATTGGCCTGCGGCCGACCGGATTCGGGATTACAACATACGCCTCCGCGACCAATTGGACGCGGCGATTCGCACTGTCTCCGAAAAGGACCCCACGCCCGCCCGCCTCGAACACGGCCGCTTGCTCGAAGTTGCCATCGAACATCGCCTCATGCACGCGGAAACGCTCTGCTACATGCTGCACCAGTTGCCCGTAGACCGCAAATTCAGCCAGCCTGTGCCTCCGCCACCCTCGACGCCGGCGCGCAGCCTGCACTGCGTGGAAATCCCCGCTGGGACGGCCACGCTTGGACTGGCTCGCGGCGAAGGCGGTCCGTTTGGCTGGGACAATGAGTTCGACGAGCATCGCGTCGAGGTCCCCGCGTTTGCAATCGACGCCTACAACGTAACCAACAGAGATTATCTGCGCTTCGTACGCGACGGTGGTTATGACCGCCGCAGCCTCTGGAGCGATTCCGGGTGGGCATGGATCACTTCCCAGGAGCATCGATCCCCCTCGTTTTGGATCCCGTGCGGGGATTCCTGGCGCTATCGCACCATGTTTGCGGAAATTTCTCTGCCCCTCGACTGGCCTGTGTACGTCAGCCACGATGAAGCGACGGCGTATGCACGCTGGGCCAGAAAAGAATTGCCGAGCGAGGCGGAATGGCATCGCGCCGCGTACGGCACTCGCAGCGGTGTCGAGCGCGCGTACCCATGGGGCGCCGAAGCGCCGGCCCCTCGGCATGGCAATTTTGATTTTGAGCGCTGGGATCCGGTTCCCGCGGGATCGTACCCCGAAGGCGTCAGCGACTTCGGCGTCGCCGATCTTGTTGGGAATGGTTGGGAATGGACGCGCACGCCTTTTGCGCCTTTCCCTGGATTCCAGCCATTTTCGTTCTATCCCGGGTATTCCGCGAATTTCTTCGATGGCAAGCACTTCGTGATGAAGGGCGGATCGCCGCGCACGGCCGCGTGCATGCTCCGGCAGTCGTTCCGAAATTGGTTCCAGCCGCATTATCCGTACGTGTACGCGAAGTTTCGCTGCGTCGAACACTAATCTCTACAACAGGAATCGAGGACACCCCATGGCTACAGCGGTGATCGCTCAACATTCAAGGCCCGATCTTGCCGGTGAGGTGCGCGCCGGATTGTGCCGCCCCGGCCAGAAGGAACTTCCTTCCAAGTATCTTTACGACGAGATTGGCTCGGCCCTATTTGAAGTCGTAAGCGTCCTGCCCGAATATGGGTTGACGCGCGCTGACGAGCGGCTCTTGCACCGCCATGCCGCGGACATCGTCTCCCGGCTGAAGCCACAAGTTCTGGTGGCGGAACTGGGGAGCGGGAGCGGCAAGAAGACTCGCTGGCTCCTGGAAGCTCTGGCGGCGCGCCAGTGCACGACCTACTGCCCGATTGAGATTTCGCCCACGGCGCTGGCGCGTTGTGAAACGGAATTGGGGCAGATCGAATGCATCAGCATCGTCGGATTCGAGCGGCCCTATCTGGACGGTCTTCTGGCTGCGGCTGCCAAGCGCAATGAGAAAGATCATCTGCTCGTTCTGTTTCTCGGCAGCACGATTGGAAACTTCGATCGCGACGCTGCCGAACGTTTCCTCACCGAAGTACGCCGCATCCTGTTTTCCGGCGATGCGCTCCTGCTGGGCACGGATCTGGAAAAACCGCTCCCTCAATTGCTAGCAGCCTACGACGATCCCCTTGGGGTCACGGCCGCGTTCAATCTGAATCTTCTCGCGCGGATCAACCGCGAACTGGGTGCCAATTTCGACCTAGGGGCATTCCGCCACGAGGCGCGATACAACACGCTGCATCAGCGCGTCGAAATGCATTTGCGCTCGATGCGCGATCAGACCGTCGCCATTCCCCGCTCGGGGTGCACCGTCTCATTCTTGAAAGATGAAACCATCTGGACGGAAAGCTCGCACAAATACCGCGTCGAAGCGATTCCAGCGATGGCGCAGCGTAACGGTTTTCGTTGCGACTCGCAGTGGATTGATGCGGAGTGGCCCTTTGCGGAAAGCCTGCTGATTGCGGAGTGATGCCAAGTAGCACAGACTTCAAGTCTGTGGGGGTTCATCCTTGCTAGGACCAAACCCCACAGACTGAAGTCTGTGCTATCAAATGCAACCCCGCTCAGCCACTTCGCACCGCCAATACATGTAGAACTGTTTCCGCGCTCCAGGGTTCCGAGGGACTCAGCGTCGCGTTCCACACGCCTAGAATTTGCGATCCCTGGTAGACGCGCTCAAACCCTTCTTCGGATTCCGAAACCGTCTCGATCGGGGAGATCCACAACTGGCTGGCGCCGCGCGCTTCGATCTCCACGGCCACGTCCTGCCATTCATCCACGAGACGCACTCGAGGCCCGTCGACGACTCCGCTCCACTCCAGAGGCTTCCGGCTTCCCGCGAACTCGATATAGCGATCCGGCACATTGGGCGCTAGAAGATTGATCACGATCTCCAATCCCACGGTGAATTGCGCGGGGCCGCTAGGACCGGGGACCGGACGCGCGGACCGTTTCGGCGCAAGATCGATGCGGCAACGAACGTCAATGCCCTTCTCGTGATTTTCAAATTGCAATACCTTTGTGGCTGCCAGGATGCAATCCGGATCCACGCCCGCAATCACCTGACGCAGGGGCGCCTCCATGCTTAACTTGATCTCTTCAGCGGATGCGAGTTCGACGCGGTAATCTCCTCCCGCAAACGCGGCGCTCTCTTCGAGGCGCAGCGCTTCGAAGTCCTCGTGTGTTTTCCCCGGCGCAAAAAGCAAGAGCCGGAACGCGTTTCGCGCCCAGCGATCGTATTTCAGCCGTTTTTCGAGCCCCGGTTCCTTGGTAAGCGTCTGCTCGTGAATCGAGGCGACTTTGGCGGCGAACTGGGCCGCATTCTGCAATTTGGAATGGTAGGCCTCGACGCGCCGCTGGAGCGAATTGATCAGCGTCACCGCGGTCGGGCGAAAATCCAGGACGGACAGGGTGCCCCCGTCGGAAGGTTTGATCACGGCCGCGAACTTGGGCGAAGTGATCTCGATTTCTTCCCTGCCGTCCGCGTCGAAATCGAGCTGCGTAATCGCCTGATAGGGCTTTGCGCCGTGATGGAGGGAATCGGCTATCGTTTCGGCGCGGACCAGCTCGCGCCACAATTCAGTCCTGAGATGCGGAGCGTAAAGGCCACCAAAAATTCCGTGCCAGTATGCGTCGTTACATTGCGACCGCATGAGATGCGTGATCGCCCTGGCGCGCCGCAGTTCTCCCTTGGCGCCTTTTCTCGAACTTCTTCCTTTGTCGCATCTCAATTTTGAAGAGACTCGCAGCATTTTCTTGTGCAACAGATTGGCTTCGGCATACTTGCTGAAAAATCCGCGCCAGAATCCACCGCGCAGGAAACGCCGCACGTCCGGCCGGCCCGAAAATTCGCCGAGGAGCGCATGAAATTTCTGGCGAACCGAAGTTGGCAACACCCATTCCATCATCTCCGTGTACGACGCCGTCGGCAGGTCCACGCGGCCCAGCGGTGCGTGCGTCGCCAGGGCTTCGCCCGGCGGGACCATTTCCAGCCACTCGTAATTGGCTTCCATGGCGCTGAAGAAACGGTCGAGCCAGCCGTCGCGGAAGCAGTGTTCATAGGTGTGCGGCCAGGCGCCGAATTTCTCCATATCGTCGCCCATGGACGCCATCGCGCCCGGACGATCGCCCGCGACACGGCGAAGGAACGCGACCGAATCCTCGACGCTGCCAAAGGGCAGCAGGTAGCGCAACTCCTGCAGACCGGGAATCACCTTCACCGTGCTGCCACATTCCTCGGCGACGTAATAGCCGAACAGTTCCGGAATCTCGCGCCCCGCCGTAAGAAAATGGCTATCGTCCACCAGCGTGTATTCCACGCCGGCTTCCGCGAGCGCCGCGGGCAATTGAGGCTCCCACACGCGTTCGGCGAGCCAGGCGCCAGCGGGCCGTTTCCCAAAATGTTCCTCGACAAAATCGCTCAAACGCCGGATCTGCTCGATCTGATCTTCGTAGGGGATCGCGATCAGGATCGGTTCGTAAAATCCGCCGCCGGCGATTTCCACCTGGCCGCGGGCCACCAGCGCGCTCACGCGCTGGATGTATTCGGGATGCTTTTCAGCCAGCCATTCGAGCAACGAGCCGGTATAGTGCAGCCCTAAACGGACGCGCGGGTGGCGCGCCACGCACTCCACAAACGGCAAGTACGAACGCTCGTAGGTGCGTTCCATTACGTCGTCAAAATTGCCGACAGGTTGGTGCGCGTGAATGAGCAGAACCAAGTTGAATTTCGACAAGCAAGAACCTCGCGACCGCGCAGGCTATCCATGATAGCGCGAGTGGTGACCAAGGGAGAAATTCAAATGCACGATTCTCTCTATTAGAAACTGGGGACCCGGCGCTGCTCGCGGGCGGCATCTTCTAGCCTCTGCTATGATGCCGTACTCGTCGATCTATATGTCTCAAAGCCCAAAAACGCGCATGGATTCGCACGAAAAAGATCGGCTGTATCAAAAAGGACTTGAAGCGTTTAATTCCGCCCACTTCTACGATGCCCACGAGCATTGGGAAGAAGTATGGCTAGAGACGCCGAACCCGGACAAAATGTTCCTCCAGGGCCTGATCCAGGTGGCCGCGGCGTTTCATCACTATTCCCGCGCGAACTTATTGGGAACGCGAAACTTGCTTCAGGCAGGGCTGCTCAAACTCGATTGTTTCCCGGAAGTTCATGGCGGGCTTGAAATTGAGGCGTTTCGCGAAGCCGTCCGCGGATGGCTCGCCGCTCTTGACGCCGGAAAAATTCACGAGAGCAGGAAACCCCCGCGAATCGGGCGCCATGGCGCGAAGCCTCCCTGCCATTAATCACGTGGTTCTTTCGACGCCTGGGAACGCCAATCTCCCGATTGGCGGGTTGCTCCAATTTTGCGCCACGCCAATCGGGAGATTGGCGTTCCCGGGATTCAAGCGGCGCGTTCTTCTCCGGGCGCTTTCGCATGCCGTTTAAACAGTCGGGGCAAGAATCTGGGCTTACCGCCCATGGCCTGGCGATAGGCGGGATCGGCCAGGAGAACACCATCTTCGACTCTTAGCCTGCGCCGCAGGATCTCCAGGTATCCCAGAGTTCCGGCGATGGACGTGATCCATGCGGTGTGGATCATGGGAAGCGAAAATACCTCAGCCACCACTCCTACATAATTCGGGTGGCGCACCCAGCGATACGGCCCTGAACTCACGACCCCAACGCGAGACGAGTCCATTACCTCTACGTTCCAGTGTCCCGCCAGGACTCGGATCACCCACCAACGGAGAGCATTGGACAGAACAAACAGCGCCGCCATCGGAATGGCGAGTGCGGGAATCAGTGGCCGATGAAGGAACAGAACCTCGACGCCCGCACCAATGAGTACGCAAGCATGCAACAGCACCATAAAACGAAAATGTGGTTCGGGAATTTTGTGGGAGCCTTGCTTTTCGAGCTGCCGCTGGTTGCGGCGCGAAATTACGAGTTCCCCGAGACGCCCGATCCCAACGAGCACAAGAAGGGAAATATAGGCGAACGTCATGGCCACTGCAGCAGGAGCATCTCTGCCGTGAATCCCGGCCCGAACGCCATCAAGAGGCCGTAGCTCCCCGACGGCATTTCTTTTTGAACCAGCCATTCGTTGAGGATGAACAGAACGCTGGCGCTGGAAAGATTGCCGTACCGGCGCAAGATGTCCCAGGAAACTTCCGTGTCGGAGCGGTCCAAACCCAATTCCTCTTGCATGAAGGACAACAGCTTTTGCCCGCCCGGATGCAGGAGATACGCGGAAATATCGTCGCGGCGCAAACCCTGTCGAGCGAGAAAACCTTCCGCCAGGTCCTTGACCCTATCCCGAATGAGCTCAGGCACATCCTTGGAAAGAACGATGTGGAAGCCGGAATCGCGCAGATCGAACCCCATCGCGGCGAGCGAATTGGGAAACAGGAAACACTCGGACGCCAAAATGCGCGGTCCGGGCGCTTCGCGGCCTGTGACGACCACGCCAGCCGCGCCATCTCCGAAAAGTACAGCCGAAATCAAATTGGCTTGGGAGAAATCCTTGCGCTGAAAGGTGAGCGTGGGAAGCTCGACCGCGATCAAAAGAGACGTGCGATCCGGAAACGCAGTCAGATATTCCCAGGTGCGCGCGAGGCCCGCGGCACCCGCCGCGCAGCCGAGTTCCGTGATCGGCAGCCGCCGTACATCCGGGCGAAATCCCATGATCGTTGCGATATGGGCATCCAGTGAAGGGATCATGACGCCCGTGCAAGATACCGTAATAAGCAGGTCCACATCGGTGGGCACCATGCTGGCTTGCGCCAACGCGCGCTCGGCCACCTGCAGGCCAAGTTCGACGGACTTTTCCTGATACTCCGCGTTGATTTGTGTGAGCGGGCGGGGCTCAATCGTGTAGTCCGGGGGAAACACGCTGTACCGCTGATCGATCGCCGAATTGTCGATCACTTCGCGAATGGCATCCAGCCTTGCGCCGTCCAGCGAAAAAACCTCGCCGATGCGGCTCTTCACGATATCACGCGATAACACATACGGCGGTACGGCTGTTGCGGTCCCCGCAATAGTGGCTACGGCAGAAACGATTTTATTTTTGATCTTGATTTGCGGGTCTTGCCGGCTTGCCAGGGCTTCCTCTACCTCTACAGATTTTGGCGTTCGCATGGATGACAATGTAAGGCTCCTCTGACTCCGGCTCCGGTTGGGTATTATCGGAAGAAGAGATACCCGGCGCCAGATTTCAAACTACGGCGGCAAGACGAAGAATCTTGCCGGCAGGTGCTTGAGTAAATGAAAAAGGCTCGCAATCCTGCCGCCCCTTCACGTGTCGAACCAGGACGCGATCCGCAATCCCAAAAAAATGCGGCGCCCTTTCTACGCAAAGGGAACGCCGCACGAAAACCCAATCGGACAAGTTGCCGTTTTCGGACGGTCTGGCTCAGCCCTGCTTGGTGTACCAGTCCGCGTTAATCGGCGTGAAGTGAGCCCACTTCTCCGGCAAATCTTCCAAAGCAAAAATCGCCGTCACCGGACAGACCGGGACACAGGCGCCGCAGTCGATACATTCGACGGGACTGATGTAGAGTTGCGGCTCGGACTCGAATTTGGGTTCATCTTTCCGCGGGTGGATGCAATCGACCGGGCAGACATCGACGCACGCGGTGTCCTTGGTTCCGATACACGGCTCAGCGATTACGTACGCCATCGTGACTCTCCTTCGAGGGATATCTAGTGCTTAAAAAAACAAAAACCGGCTTACATTTGCATGGAAAGTATCGGTTTATATCACCAAACCGGCACAGGCACAAGCCGCTTTCTCCTCGAAAAAAGTATATCACGTCCCGATTGGCGTGAGCCTGCCGCGCGCCTCCGATCTCTTGCCTCGATTGCGCGGCGAGTCGTTAAAGATGCGGGACTATGACGCAACTTAACTGTTGCCCGAACTCCGTAAAACGATCAAGGTTTTCGCGCTCTAATGTCGGCGCGGATGACTTTCAAGTATTGGCCGGCGGACGCAAGGGCCTGTTCGGCGTCGTGGTGGGACACAAAGCCGGTGTCGTCGTAGAGGGCCGTATTTCGCTTCCGGCGGAGCCGGTCGAATACAATGATTAGGCCAGCATGCTTTTTGTCGATCCGGACACGCACGAAATCGATGATCGCGATATGATGACCAGGCTGGCTTCTTGCGCGGAAACCATAGCTGAACATGAAGCCGAGCGAAGCCTTTAGCATCGCTTCATAAGCTTGTTGGAGGCAGGCCTCTTCATCAAACGCAAGAATCTTATGGGCGGAAGTGAGTTTTTTCTCGGCGCTCTGCAGAAAGCGTTCGATTTGCGCCCAGTCTATTCTGTGCGGCCTGAGTTTCTTCATGCGGCTCCCAGGAGCGCAACCCGCTTATTTTGCCAAACGTTTTCGAGGAAGGCGTCCTTTCGGGCGCGGCGGGCTTCAAACTCTTTCGGCGTTAGAATCGTGTAATTGATTTCGCGTCCGAGTCGGCGCTCCAGTTTTCGCACGGCTTCCGCCAGGATTTCCTCACGAGGCGCCCCAATCACGAGCACATCGATGTCACTGGCCATATCCTGCTGGTTGCGCGCAAACGAACCATACAAATATGCCTCGCCCAAACCTTCAATTTTCTTGAGGGATTGTGCAATCAGGGGCACGGCTCCAATGGTTTTCGTCACGATACCACGCACTTCATCAAACAGCGCGTACTCGCGGTTCAGCTGAAAATACTTCTGGCGGCCACTCACATAGGAACGAAATAGGCCCTCGGCCTCCAGACGCACCAATTCCTTCGATAGATTGGACGGATCAATATCCAGCCGCTCCGCCAAATCTCGCAGGTGGTGCCGAGCCTTGGGATTCGTGAAGTAAAAAGCCAGCAGCCGCTGGCGCGCCTTGGAACGCAGGTCGAACATGTAGTATGATCCTACCACAAATGTGGTATGTTTCAACCGCGCGCTAAGGAGCACGGTCGCACTTCAGAACCGCCGCGCCCTGCAACTTTCCACTTCGCAGTTGATTTAATGCCTCGTTGGCCTGTTCGAGCGCGAACGGCTGAGTGGTCGTGCGCACCGGGACTTTTGGCGCGATGTCCATGAATTCGGCGGCGTCCTTGCGCGTCAGATTCGCTACCGAACAAACGGACCTCTCTCCCCACAGCAAATCATAGGAGAACGAGGGAATGTCGCTCATGTGAATGCCGCCGCAAACCACCGTTCCTCCCTTGCGGACGGCAGCCAATGCGGCGGGAACCAGCGCGCCGACGGGCGCAAAAATGATCGCGGCGTCCAGCTCCTCCGGCGGACGCTCGTCCGATCTTCCTGCCCAGGCCGCGCCCTGCTCTTTCGCAAATCGCTGCGCCTCTGCATCGCCAGGGCGCGTGAAGGCGTACACGCTGCGGCCCTGATGCCGGGCCACTTGAGTGACGATGTGGGCAGCGGCACCGAAGCCGTAGATACCCAGTCGTTTTGCGTCGCCCGCGCGCACCAGCGAACGGTAGCCGATCAAGCCCGCGCAGAGCAGCGGCGCGGCCCCAGCGTCGGAATAGGATTCGGGAATTGGGACACAATAGCGTTCGTCGGCGACGGTGAATTCGGCGTAACCTCCGTCGAGCGTGTAGCCCGTGAAACGCGCATTCGGGCACAAATTTTCCTTGCCCGCGCGGCAATAGGAGCATTCGCCGTCCGTCCAGCCCAGCCACGGCACACCGACGCGCTGCCCGATGGGGAGCAGGGTTGCTTGCTCTCCGACGCGCGTTACGCGTCCCACAATTTCGTGGCCAAGGATGAGAGGAAGTTTCGGATTCGGCAATTCGCCGTCCACGACATGGAGATCGGTGCGGCACACGGCGCAGGCCAGCACTTGGAGTTGAACCTGGCAGCCCCTGGGTTCCGGCACAGAGACATCCCGGAGGGTGAGAGGTTTTCCCGGCTGATCGAGAATCATCGCGCGCATGGATCTATTTTTGCTCATCGCGGGCCGGTAGCACAGACTTCAGTCTGTGGGTTTCCGTTCGGGTGCCCAGGCCGCGCGCGCCAGCCAAGATCAGATGGAAATCCACAGACTGAAGTCTGTGCTACCAATAAGACCTAAGCGGAAGGCCCGGCCCCACGAAATAAATTCCGAGCGAAAAAGACCAAGTTCGCGGGGCGCTCCGCGAGCCGGCGCATCAAATACGGAAACCAATCCTTGCCGAATGGAATGTACACGCGGACGCGATACCCTTGCCGCACCAGGCGGCTCTGCAAGTCCGTCCGAATCCCGTAGAGCATCTGAAATTCAAACTTATCTTTCGTGATGTTCTGCTCGGCGGCAAAGCGGATGGCGGCCTCAATCATCTTCGGGTCGTGC
The DNA here is from genome assembly GCA_035604385.1 of Verrucomicrobiia bacterium. GTDB lineage: Bacteria > Acidobacteriota > Terriglobia > Acidiferrales > UBA7541 > Palsa-360. Next base: position 15,614 of record DATNIO010000070.1, read on the forward strand.
GTGGCCAGGGCATGGTAAGTTCCGCTCGGGAGCAGGATCTTCATCAGCTTGATAAAATTTGCGTCGACATCTTTCTTGCGGCGAAAGGCGATCCGCGAAGGCTCCTTGTATGCCCCTTTGACGAGGCGAATCCGGCAGCCGATGCCCAGCAAATCGCGAATATCTTCTTCGCTCCGGAAGAGATATGCCTGGATGACGGTTCCCACGGCCGCCGATTCCGCGCGAGCCTGCTTGACCATGCGTAGCGTGCGGTCGGTATAGGCCGAGCCTTCCATGTCCACCCGCACGAAATTTCCGAGCTCCTCCGCGCGGCGCGTGACGATGCGCAGTTGTTCGGCGCAGAATTCTCCGCCGAGATCGAGGCCAAGGTGCGTCAGCTTCAGCGAGACATTTCCTTCGATTCCCTGCGCCGCGATCTGGTCCAGCGCTTCCGTGTAGGACGCGCGCGCGCGTTCCGCATCCTCGCGCGTGACCACGTTTTCGCCGAGGTGATCCAGGCTTACGGTCATCCCCGCTTTGTTGCAGACACGCGCAGCTTCGATGGCGGGGGGCAGTTCCTCGCCGGGGACAAACCGGCGCGCCATGCGTCGCGTGGCGCCGTGGGAAGTAATCAAGCGGCGAAGCCGGGAGCTTTTTGCCAGTGCGAGCAGCAGCGCGCGTAACATGGGAGTTGTGCCGGCAACGCCGTGAAATGAGGAGCGATTTCAGCGGTCCGGATGGGCCTCGAGAAATTTTTCGGCGTCGATCGCGGCCATGCAACCCGAGCCGGCTGCGGTCACGGCCTGCTTGTAGTGATGGTCCTGCACGTCACCGGCGGCAAACACGCCGGGAATCTTGGTCTGGCTGCCGTGATGCGTGAGGAGGTAACCGTTCTCGTCCATGTCGAGCTTGCCGCGAAAAACCTTGGTGTTGGGCACGTGTCCGATGGCGATGAACACGCCTTCCACGTCCAGCTTCGAAGTTTGATTGGTTTCAGTGTTGCGCAGCGTCATGTATTCCACGCCGCCCTTCGAGACATCCGAAATGTCCTCGACGACCACGGGGGTGACAAATTGAATTTTTTCATTGGCGCGCGCGCGATCCACCATGATTTTTGACGCGCGAAATTCCTTCCGCCGGTGCACCAGGTACACTTTGCTGGCGAATCGCGAAAGAAAATTGGCTTCCTCCATGGCCGAGTCGCCGCCGCCGACGACCGCGATATCCTTGCCGCGGAAAAAATAGCCGTCGCAGGTGGCGCAAGTGGAGACGCCGTAGCCGATCAGTTTGCGCTCGGACTCGAGGCCCATGAGGCGCGCCGTCGCGCCCGCAGCGATGATCAGTGAACGGGTTTCATAGGTGTCGTTGCCCGCTGTAATTTTGAACGGCCGCTTGCTCAAATCGACGTCCGTGATCGCGCCGGACTTGAATTCCGCGCCGAAGCGCTGCGCCTGCTTGCGCATGTTTTCAATCAAATCCGGTCCGAGAATGCCGTCGGGAAATCCTGGAAAATTCTCAACCATCGTGGTCATGGAGAGCTGCCCGCCCGGCTCGAAGCCATCGATGACGATCGGTTTTAAGTTGGCACGCCCGGCATAGATGGCGGCGGTGAGTCCGGCGCAGCCGCTTCCGATGATAATGACGTTGTTCAAGTGGTATTCTCCCTGCCTGCCATTGGATTCGCCAGCATGATGCCGCGATGCAACCCGCGAAGGACGAAAGTTTAGCATCCCGGCGCGCGGGCGCGCTCCGATAAAATCGCGGCGCTCCCATTTCGCGGGCAACGCTGGCCTCCCCGCCCGGAATGGGCGATAATGCCAGCGCATTTTGCTATCCACAGGAGGTGGTCTTGAGCCGCGCACCAGGCATATACGCCGTGTTTGAAACTTCGCAGGGGACGATCGTCGTTCGCCTGTTCGATAAGGAAGCGCCGCAGACGGTCGGTAATTTCGTCGGCCTCGCGGAAGGCACCAAGGAATTCAAGGACCCGAAGACCGGACAAAAAGTGAAGCGGCCATTTTACGACGGCCTCGTTTTCCATCGCGTGATTCCGCAATTCATGATTCAGGGGGGATGCCCGCTCGGAACGGGAACCGGCGATCCCGGCTATCGCTTCGGCGATGAATTTCATCCGTCTCTCAAGCACGACAAGCCGGGAAAGCTGTCGATGGCCAACGCCGGACCGGGCACAAACGGAAGTCAGTTTTTCATCACCGTGGCGCCGACACCCTGGCTCGATAACAAGCACACCATCTTTGGCGAGGTGGTCGAAGGAATGGATGTCGCCACGAAAATCTCGGAATTGCCGCGCGGAGCGAATGACAAGCCGAAGCAAGCCGTCGAATTGAAATCCGTGCGGATCGAACGGTCCTGATCGGTCCGAAACTGTATGCTAAGCCCGGCCAATTTGTTCCGGATGATGACCGAGTTCATTTTCATCCTGCTCGGTAGCTTTCTGGTTTGGCTTGGATTGAACAACCGGTTCCTCAATCCTCCGAACTTCAATCCGCGCAGCCCCGGGTGGCTCGGCCTGGGAGCGATTCTCATTTACTGGGGCGCGCGATCATGGGTAAAAACCTCGCGCGCGGCGCGAACTTCGAGTCGCACCGTTGCGCGCGTGGGAGGCGCTTCGCTGGTCCTGGTTGGAATCATGATGGTCAATCTTGCCGTTCTTGAATTTCGCTGGGTGGGGATTGTTCTGGCGGCAGCCGGGGCAGTCCTGGCTCTGCGCGGCTTCCTGGCAGCCGTGCTGTCTCTTCGCTCGGATTAGTTGTAGTCATTGCTTTTGCTGAAGCTAGTGAAAGGAGCCTGCGATGATCAAGGAATTCAAGGAATTCGCGATGCGGGGGAATGTGCTCGATATGGCCGTCGGCATCATTATCGGCGCGGCATTCGGGCAAATCGTCAACTCGTTTGTGCAGGATATTTTGATGCCGCCGATCGGGAGGCTCCTCGGACACGTGGATTTTTCAAATCTTTTTGTGAGCCTGTCGGGCGTGCACTACGACACGATCGCGGCGGCCAAGGCGGCGGGCGCCGCGACGCTCAACTATGGCCTCTTCCTGAACACCGTCATCAATTTCCTGATCGTGGCGTTTGCGGTATTCCTGCTGGTGCGCCAGGTCAATCGCTTCGCGCCCAAGCCGGCGCCCGCCGCCGCGCCCGCGACGCGCGATTGCCCCTATTGCCTCAGCGCCGTGCCGGCCAAGGCGACGAAGTGCCCGCACTGCACGTCTGAGCTTCGCCCGGCGTAGCCGCTGATGCACGTTGCACCTCAGCGCAAGTCCTTGTAACACTCGAGTAGCACAGCCACTCTTGGCTGTGCGGTTTTGTATTCCGCACGCCTAAAGTACGCGGCCCATCGACGATCGCAAAACCCGCACAGCCAGGAGTGGCTGTGCTACTACTGTTTCGTTTGCGCGGCTTTATTTCTGTTGATGTGCTCCTTCAGGCGGGTGGCAACATCGGCTTCCTTGCCGTCTTCCAATTCCTTCATCACTTCATCGAGGGCAAAGTGGACCACGTCGTGATGGTGAAGCACGTCTGGTGACACCAGATCGCTGAAGCGCAGCCAGAGGCGATGCACGAGGCGCACTTCGTTGGAAGTGAGATCCGGCGCGTGGGGGCCTAGCAAGAAGAATTCGCGCGTTCCTCCCGGCGTGAAAATTTCCAAGTTGAATTGCGGACGCGGATCGGGGAGCTGCTCCCAGGCGAGGCCGATCTCTCTGGCCTCTTCGGCCAGCGAAACCTTCGCCGAGCGGCCCAATACGATGGTGCTGGCTTCGAGTTTGACCGCGGCGTTCAGGATGCCGCCCCACAGGTCATTGCCCGAAACAACAGCCAGTCGAATCGGTTTGCCGCGCTTTTCCGCGATCGAGAGCGCCTTGGTGAACAGGAATTGCTCCACGCTTCCAAAAAGCTGCTCGGCTTCGAGCTCGCTCGATCCCGAGGCCGCCCGGCGAAGGATGCGCACATGCATCACGACAATGTCGCGACGCTCCGTCCGGATGCGGTCCAAAACCGCCTGCAGGTGGTACAACGCATGATAATTGCTGACCGGCACGAGGACGCTGCCGGGCCGCACGCCGACGGATTGCCGGCTGAGATCTTCCCGAGCGGCCACGTTGAACTGGTCCATTTCGACATGCGCGGCGCCGCGATTTCTATGCGTGATTTTCTCAGACACCGTGAATACGCCGAACATGATGAATGAGAAAGTCAGGCCGGCGACGGTCGCGCTCGGTTTGGTGAACAAGTTCACGATCGCAATGAGAAACAGCATCAGGGTAATCAGGGCGAGGCCCAGCGGAATTTGCTTGCCGAACAGATGAAAATTCAAAGGTACGCGATACTCGCGATCCCCGGGATGCGTGTAGCGGATGACGAGCACGGCAATCCCCTGCATCGTGAAACTCCAAATCACCCCGAACGCATACAGGTTGGCGAGAAATGTCACGTCGCCGCGGCTGGCGATGATCGTCAGGATCTGGAAGAGGACCACGAGGTTGATGATCCGATGGGATGTCCCAAACTTGCGGTGCGGCTGCCGGAACCAGTCCGTCAGCACTCCATCCTCGGAAACTCGGTTGAGCACCCCGTTCGATCCCACGATGGCCGTGTTCACGGCGCCCGCGAGGATCAGCGTTCCGACGACGACTACGAACGCATGAAAGACGAGCCGGAGCGCGAACGGGCCCGCCAGATTCATGGACAAGCCGCCAATTAAATTTTCCAGGTACTTGCCCCGGACGCCGTCGGGAATGATCATGACCGCAAAAAACGATACGAGGGAAGTGAACAGCAGGCTGTAAATGAAAATGATAAAGCCCGCCTTTTTCAGATTCGGCAGCTTGGGAGCCTCGATCTCGCGATACACCTGCGCGAGGGACTCTTCTCCGCTCATCGCCAGCACGGAATGTCCGATGCCGACAAACACGGCAATCATTGGAATCATGTGCAGGATTTGGTGTCCGTAGAGCCAGCCGAGCGACCGCTTGTCCAGTTGAATATGGGAAGGCGTGGGAAACGGCGGCAGGTGCGCTCCGCGGACCCAAATGGTGTACGTGCACCATACGATCAGCACGATCACCATCACCGTCGTGACCTGCATGATTTTTAACGCCTTGTCGCTGGATTCGTGAACGCCCTTGATGTTCTCCCACCAGAAAAAGAGCGTGACCAGGACGGCGAAAAACGCCGCGGTCGAATTCTCGGATAGCACGATGCCCGTATGAAAGTAGGCAAACAACTCGTTGAGCAGGCCGGCTAGATATTGCCCCGCGGAAACGCCGCTGATCGGGCCGGTCAACACGTAATCGAACATCAGCGCCGAGACGGAAAATTTCGCCAGCGTCCCTCCCAGCGCTTCCTTGACCACGCGGTACACGCCTCCGCGCACGAACATGCTGCAGCTTTCGACGTACACCGCGCGCACGCAGTACGAGAACAGCATGACCCCGAGAATGAACCAGGGCGCCGACTTCCCGATGAAACTCTCGGATTCGCCACCCGCGTAATAGGCCGAGGAGGCCAGGTCGTTCAAAACAATCGCGGCCGCGCGCCAAAAAGAGATGAACGTTAGCATGGCCGTCGTGGCCACAATGACGCGTGGTACGGTTATAAGGGGAGAGGGTTCGGGGCTTTGGCCCACAGGTGTCGAGGACATAAAACGTAAAGAAAATATAAAGATTTCATTATGGCATCTTTATGCGGGGACGTCCACAAAAAGGAAGCGCCCCGACGGACGTCGGGTACCGCTCATTGACTTCCATCGTGTTCCAGAAACCAGAGTATACTTGCGACAGGAAGGCCGCTAGGGTGACCTGATGTCCAAACGCGCGAACGGACGCTGGCGGATTGCAAGTGGAAACCGCATAAGTCAGCCGGCCCTACCGGCAATTATTGAATTTTACCGTCCTCCCTTGAACTTAGTCTCACTACTTAGGGGGCTTTACGCGCGAGTTGCTCGTAAGCTCCGGGTCGATCCTTCCTACGTCAGCCGTGTTGCTCGCGGGGAACGCCACTCAGCGCGCGCTGAAAAAGCAATTCAACGCGAGTTGCGCAACATCGTGCAACTTCTCAGCAAAATGCATCGCGCCCACCGCCGGACGTTTCACCGTTAGTTTTTTTAACTTAGTGATTAACGTCACCCCGGTCCGTGATAGCGCGTACATCCGAATGTATTCGTCCTGCTCATGATGCTTCCGAAAGAAGAGCGGGACGATGACAAAACGCGACCAAACTCCGCGGCAAGCGAGCGGGGGAGAGTGGAGCAGTAAGGCAAACGGCCAGTCCAGCCGGCCGACAACCGAGCCCGGCGCGGCGCGGTCGGATGATAATTTATCGGTATCAGAAGATGAAAAAGGTCACCGCAATAATAAGATGACGCCCATTGAGCGGATTTTTCTGGAAGAAGTTGGGCGTGAAATGGAGCCGGAAGAGCGTCAGATTCTACTTGGCATTCATAGAACGCGAAGGAAGTCCCGAGCAGGCGCTCCGAACCGGCCCTCCAGCCGGAACAGATGACTGGCTGAATCAAAGTTTGTGGATTGCAAGGCGGGCTAGCGCCCTGAGCGGCCCGGCATGTTCTGAGGAATCTCGGCGATCGTTTTGCCGATCGACTCGAGATAGCTTCGCGTATAGTCTTCGAGCCCCTTCGAAAACTCGCGGGAAAGCTCGGTGGCTTTTTCTTGCAGAATCCCGGTCATTTGGCTGCCGGCGGATGCCAGGAGCGACTCCACGTTGGCCCGCGCCGCCTTTTCAAAGCTTTGATAGAGTTTCCGCAGGGCATCGTTGGCCTTAGCGGCAACGACAGCGGAATTCTTATCCAGCTCCTCCTGGGTCTTCGCCAAACTTGCGTTGGCGTGAAATTCAAGCTGGTTTTCGAGACTCGCATAAATCGCCTCGGATTCCTTCTTGAATGCGGCTTCAGTAGCCTCCAGTTTCTGAAGGGAATCTTTTGCTTCCACGAGCATGGGCGCAAGCTGGTCGCGAAGGCGCAATACGAATCGGTCCACCGCTTCCGTGCGCGTTGTTTCCATGTTGCGTTGCACGCGCTCGATGGTGCTGACGGCCATGCTGTCCAAGCGCTGGCCCACTTCTTTTCCTTGCATCAGCAGGTGTTGTCTGGCGCTCTCCATGTCCTGCTGAACCTTCTTCATCCACTGCGCGTAATTGTTTCGGGCCCCTGCGTCATGCGCTTCGCTCAGCTCCTTCATGGCCTGGCGCACGATCGCTTCCTTGGAAGACGATATCGCGGACTGGATGGCCTTGACCGCTTCGTCCCGGAACTGCGCGCGAAACTCCTCCATCAATCGGCTCTTTTCCTTGACGAGAGCGGCGGCTGCGGCTTCCGATGCCATGGCTTGAATCTGTTCCCCTAGCCCAACCATCAGTTGTGCCAGCGGAGCAATCGAAGGCGAAGCGGCTTGGCTTCTTTCGAGTTGGGAGGAGCGATTCGATCCAGACTCAGGCGCCGCAATCATTTGTTGCTCTTTGCGTGTCACTACCTTCAACTCTCGCCCGGTGGCAGCGGCTTCCAGCGCTTCCGGGATCTGAAGTGGAAACCAATCGGCCGGCGGCGACGCGACGCCCCAGACATTTCCGGCGATCTCCAGCTCCACGGCGATCTGGAAAGCCCGCTCCCTGGCCCCGACTTTTTGCGCCCATTTCACGCGCGCCTTGCTCGAGCATCCCACCGAGCCACCGTTCGGCACTTTGATATCCAGGTACACGGTCTCTCCCTGAATGACCTCGTGCTTGGATTGGTAGGTGCAGCCGTGGCAACTGATCGACAGGGTCGAAACCTGCTCCGCATAGGGTTCCCGCATAGCCCCCACACCCTGTACGATGATCGGGATGGCTTGATCGATGCGGGTACTGCGACGCTTGTGCGCTTGTATGAACTGATGGGATGACACCAGATCCTCCGGAGGGGCTGAAATAAAATGATACGTGAGAATGAAGCGCGAGGTCCGCGCAAGAGGAGAGCTGTGTAGCCGGGGAGTTACCACCCCAAGCCGATGGATCCAGACTCAGATTTACTCGTCAGGGTTTGACCGGTATTCGCGGGCGCATTCCTGGCAGGGGCAAATGGTTCGCAAGAAATCGAAGCTGAAGATTCCGGCCGCGTGACCGTCGTTAAAATCAATCTGCAGGGCGTAGTTGCCGACCGCGTGCGCCGACTTCGCCGAGAGTTTTGGCTTGAACATGGGGAGCAGCGGCGAACTCAGCGCCGGGACGGCTGCTGCGAGCGGGGCATGTTCTTTTTTTAGTTGCATGTCCTTTTCCTGCCCCTGCGCCTTTTTCATTCGCTCGTCGTTGCACATCGCGCACGGGCACTCTTGGCGAAGATAGGCGAAACCGTAGTGGCTGGAGTGGCCGTCGGCCCAGGTGATGTCGACGCCCGCGCCGGTCGACACGTGCACTTTCACGCTGGCCGGTTTTCTTCGAGCATCGATGGGAATGGGCATGGCGCGGTGGCGTTACTCCTTGGCCAGCGAGGGAGCGCTGATGCGGGCCAGGCGGCCGTGTTCGAGTTCCACGCGGCGATCGGCAAGATTTCCGATGGCCTGCGAATGGGTCACGACCAGAATGGTATGCCGTGTGTCATGCAGTTCGTGAAGCAGTTTCAGGACCACGGCCTCGTTCGCTTCGTCGAGATTGCCCGTGGGCTCGTCGGCCAAAATCAGTTTCGGCTGATTGATCAGCGCACGAGCGATGGCGACGCGCTGCTGCTCGCCGCCGGAAAGCTCCGCGGGGACATGGCTCAACCGGTCGCTGAGGCCCACGCGGCACAGGGCTTCCGCAGCGTCTTTTTCATCCGTGATGCTGTGAAAATATTGGGCCAGCATCACGTTTTCCAGGGCCGTGAGATACGGAATCAGATGAAATTGCTGAAAGACAAAGCCGATTTTATCGGCGCGGTAGCGCGTCAATTCGCGTTCGCCCAGGCTGCCGATTTCCAAGCCGTCGACGACCACGCGGCCCGCGCTCGGATGATCGAGACCGCCGAGAATGTTGATGAGCGTCGTCTTGCCGGAGCCTGAAGGTCCCATGATGGCGATCCACTCGCCCGCTTCCACGTCGAAACTCACGCGGTCGAGCGCGCGGACTTCGCCGAAGCGCTTTTCGAGTTGGTCGACCTGGACGAGCGGGACCATCATTCTCCTCGCAAAATGTCCGCCGGGCGCACGCGCCCGAGTAGGCGCAAAGGAAAAGCTCCGGCCAGAGCCACGCCGATCGTCAACGCGACCGTGATGGGCAAAACTTCAAAGCGCGCCGAAATGACGACGCCGAAGATGCGCTCGCCAATCCATCGGGCGAGGACAACGCCAAGCAAAAAACCGAGCAGGCCGCCCAACGCGCCGAGCGTGCCCGCTTCGGCGAGAAACAAACGCATGATGCGCGGCACCGTGCCGCCGAGCGCCTTCATCAGGCCGACGTCCTGCCGCCGCTCCATCGCCAGAGCCGCCATCGATGCAAGGACTCCAAGCATCGAGAGAACTAGGATCAGCGCGATGGTCCAGAAAATCAATCCTTGAATACGACCCAGAATCGTTCCTTCGGCAGCGGCGATCTGACGCACGGGCCGCACATCAAGGCCGGGCAAATTGTCCGCAAGTTTGCGCGTAACTCCCTCGATTTCCGCGGGCGTTCCTGAAACGCTCAATTCCACGAGGCTCACGCGGCCGGAAAGTCCCGCGAGTGCCTGCGCGGAATCGAGGTTCGTGAGAATTTGATTGTCTTCGGCGCCGCCGGTTGTAACAATTCCCGCGACGGTGAGGGAAATGTTGCGATCGCCGGAGCGCAACTGGACCGCACTGCCGGGAGCGAGCCCGAGCTGGCGGGCGGCCGTAAAGCCGACGAGGCAATGCTCGTGGTCGTCGCGAGAGGATACCCAGCCGCCCTCGAGCTTCCACCAGGAATTCATTTTGGCCACCTGGTTAAACCAGGTGCCCGCCAGAATGACCGGCTGCGAACCGGAATTCGCGGCGACGTAAAGATAAGGCGCAGTGGCGACAATCTGCGGGACGCGCAGTGCGGCGATGCGATCCAGGACGGCGGCGTCGGCGAGCGCGGCTTCGCTGCCGCCGGCCGGCGGAGCGATCACCACATTCGCGCCCAGCGTGCGGAATTCCTGCGTCAGTTTTCGCTCCGCATCCAGATTGACGTTGAGCAGCGCGGAACAGACGGCTGCCCCGCTCGTGAGCGCAATCAGAGCCACGGCCAGGCGGCCCCGGCTGGCGCCGAGCAATTTCCATAAAATTCGCAGGAACATCGAGCGGCTCGACACGTCCTCACTCTCCCCGCAACACGGGAGCGGGATCGACGCGCGAGGCACGTTCAAGCGGCAGGAGACTCCCCAGCAGCGCAACCACCGCCGCGAGGACCAAAACAATCGGAAGCAGAATCCACCGAAGCGCGGGAGCAACGCCAAAAATTCCAACGCCGAGGGCGTGCGCCAGCACAATTCCCAGCGCGTATCCCAGCACGCCGCCGACGAGGGCTAGAAATAATTGCTCGGCGACAAAGAATGAGCCGACGGCGCGGCGGCTCGCGCCCAGCGCTTTCATCAATCCAATTTCCGAGCGCCGCTCGAGCACCGTCGTCGCGGAAGTCGCGCCCACGGCAAGCGCCGCCGCGAACAAAGCGGCGATCGTCACAATCCACATCAGGCCGCTGACGCGCGTGAGAATCCGGCCTTCGCCTTCGGCGACTTGCCGGATCGCGCGGACTTCGACGCCCGGTAGTTGCTGCTGAATCTGGTGCGAGATCGAGGAGATGTACGGGCTGCAATACCAGCGGTCATATTCCACCGGCGTCATCGTGGCGGGATCGCGCTCGGAGAAAGCGTCCGCCGGTTTCGTCAGGGCGCTCACCAGCAGACGCCGGTACTCGCCGGGCCTGCCGGCCAGGTCCTGCGCGATTGCCAAAGGAGCGAGGATCGAATTGTCCTCACGGCCTCCGGTGGAAACGATTCCCGTGATCGTCAGCGTGCGCGAGTGGCCGCCCGCATCGATTTTGACTTGGCTTCCGGCGCGCAAATTCAAACGCTGCGCGAGCGCGGCGCCCGCAACACCTTCATCGGCACCGTCGGAAAACCATCGGCCCTCGACGTGCCAGTAAGGATCGGTGGCCGAAATTCCCGTCGTGAATGCGCTCCCGTCGGGAACGTGAACGGAGTGGCTATACCACGTGCCGATCAATTCTCCGCTCGAATTCTCCTGCGAACCGTCGGGCGCGATCGCCGCGGGAACATCGAGAAACGGGGCAAATCCCATCACATTGTTGCGCCAGAAAATGGTTTTCAATTTACCGAGATCGCCTTCGGGCAAATAGGCGCCGGCATCGACGGGCCGGTAATCGACTCCGCCAATTTCCAGAGGCAGCGTGTCCGATGCGGGCGTGACGAGCAGATTCGCGCCGAGCGAGCGGAATTCCCGCGCCAGGCGGTCTCCCACGTCGAGAGCCACTTCCAGCGTGGCGGTCGCAACCGCCATGCCCAGCGCCAGCGCCGCCGCCGTGAGCACTTTGCGGCGCGGCTTTCGCGTGAAGGAATCGCTGACGATTCGAAGAAACATGATCTGCTTTCTCTTGCGAGAATCTTTCGCGCACCGCCGCAGTAACCCCCGCCTCTAAAGAGGCGGGCTACAGGAAAACGTCATCGCTTGCCTATGCTGTAGCCCGGGTCTTCAGACCCGGGGTTCTTCCGCAGCGTAAGGGAATCCCGTCCATGAAAACGACCATCTCACGGGATCTCCAGATAGCCACCCAATTTAATTATGCAACAGCTGCTACTGAGAGACGCGGCTCCTGGCTTCGGCCAGCTTCGAGACGTCGATCACCAGCGCGCCACTGTCCAGTCGCGAAGGGACGCCGACGGGGTTGCATCCGCCCGCTTCTCCGATGGTCGGGATGTAGATGGCGGAGGCGCAATTGCGGCACACGACGTTCGAACCGTCCTGGCGATATCCGGCGGTGCCGCAAATCAGGCAGGCGTCGAGAGCGGTGCCCCAGTTTCCGTTCGGCTTTCGAATGACGAGAAAGCGCAAGCTCGTTCCGCTCGCGTCCACGCTGTAAATGTGAAGGTTCGCGTCGCTGATCTCGGACAGGGGAATGCGAACCGCGCCGTTTTCCGACTGGATCGATTTAGCCTCGGTCGTCGCGGTCACGCGCGTGTACGCGAATTCCGCGGCCAGAATCAGGATGACGGCGGTGCAGGTGAACGCAGAAGCGAAGGCCCAGCGGCGCTGCTTGCGGCGTTCCCATTCGATTCGACGGCGTTCCGCCGCGTCGGGCACATTGTCCGCCGCCCGGCCGCGCGCAGCCATCCATTCGCGCAGGACGAGAAGGGCCGCCGCGCCGAGAATCACGGTGAAAAAGAAAAACTCGTTGCGAACGATGGGACCGACGTAGGCCATCTCGACGCGGCTGGACGGCAACCACATGGCTTCGCTCAATTCGTGAACACCGGTCAGCGCCAGTTGCACGGCCACGATAATCAGAATCGTGCTGGTCGCGGAAAAAAATCTTCCGAGTGAGATTTTCAGCGTGCCCTCGAAAAAGAAGACTCCCACGGCGATCGCGACGGCCAGTCCCAGAATCGTTCCGATCCAAACGGCCAGGCCTTCCGTGGAAAGTTCCACCGCCCGCAAAATCAGGGCAAGCTCGGCGCCCTCGCGAACCACCATCAGGAAAACGAACGTGGCCAGACCGATCCCGGCGGAGAACTCGGATTTCGCCGCGTGCTTTTCGACGCGTTTTTCAATTTCCGTTTTCAGGTGCCGCGCCACGCGGTTCATCCAGATGATCATCGTGACCACGAAAACGGCCGCGAGCAGGAGCAGCAATCCCTCGAATCCGTCTTCGCTGACCTTCCAGCGCTCCAGCGCGATGGCAACGGCAAGGCTGGAAGCTACCGCGGCGAGGACGCCGCCCCACACCCAGCGCGAGAGATTCGAGCGCCCGGTGCGGTTCAGATACACCAGTACGATGCCGACGACCAGGGCGGCCTCGACACCTTCACGAAGAGCGATGAGGAAAGCAGAGAGCAAAAAGCAGTCCTTAAGCGTACGTTGCGGGCATCACGCTTCACATAGGTGGTACCGTGTAAAGATGAGGCCTGCGGCCAAAATGGGAGCCCAAGAGGGGCGCCCTCTAGTTGCAACTCATTCGCAACTAAAAATACTAGTGTACACGGCCCGTCTACCCCGGGTCAAGTTTACAAGCTTCTACCCTGGTGCGTCCCCTGACGGTAGAATATGCATCTACATGATTCTAGCCATGATTCAGCCCCGGTGTCACCTCGCAAATCGCAGCCTAACGGACAGATGGATTATGGCCGTGAGGCGCTTCGCGGCAGTCGCATTTGCGGGATTGCTCATCATGACGCCAGTTTTGCCCCAGTCTTCCGGTGGCCCCTCATCGCCCGCAGCCTCGACCGCACAGGCCAAGCCGCCATCCGCGCCCGCGCCGCAACCAGATAAGGGCCGCGCCAAGAACGCTTTCCAGGCGGGGCGCCGCGCGGAACAATCCGGCGACTGGAAAGCGGAGTTCGCCGCCTACACGGAAGCGGCCACGTACGATCCGGCCAACCGGGAATATGCCATGTTGAGGGAGCATGCCCGGTTTCAAGTCATTCAATCGCTCGTCGATAGCGCGGAACGTCAGGCCATTGCCGGAAACATTCCGGGGGCGCGCGCGCTGCTGACCCAAGCGCTGGAGATAGACCCGAACTACGTCGTGGCGCGGGAGCGCCTATCGGAATTGACGCCGATTCCCGCTGAAATTGAAGCGGAAAAAGGCCCACGTCTCGCCGGATTGCCCCGCCTGATTCTCAAACCCGGAACGCAGGCCTTCGATTTTCGCGGCACGACCCGAGGCGCGTACGAGGAAATCGGCAAGCAATTTGGCGTGAAGATGGTGTTTGACGGCGATCTGCCCGATCGCGCGGTCCGGTTCCAGGTTCCCGATCTGGACTTCGATACAGCCGTGATGGTCCTTTCGCGCCAGACCAAAACGTTCACGCGCGTTGTGGACGCGCATACGATGTTTGTGACCGAAGACACCCCGCAGAAAGAGAGGGAGTACACACTCGAAGTGGAAAAGGAATTTCTGCTCCCTGCTGCGGTCTCCACGGACGAGATGAACGAAACGGTGCGGATGATTCGCGAGATGACCGGCATCTCGCGGACGCAGCTGAATACGGCGACGCGCACCCTCACCGTGCGCAGCACCGAGCAAAACGTGGCGCTCGCGCAAAGGCTTCTCGAACAGATCGAGCAGCCCCACGGCGAATTAATGCTGGATATCGATATCCTGGAACTCAACCGCACCACCGCGAATCAACTGGGAATTACGCCGCCCACTTCCTCGAGCGTATTTGCTCTCACCTTGCCGGAAATTCAGCAGCTTCAGGCGTCGCAGAATAACGGAACTCTCATTCAAACTCTGCAAAGTATTTTCGGGAGCAGCGCCGTGAGTTCGGCCTCGGGTTCCGCGCTTCCCGCATTGATTGCATTCGGCGGAGGAAAAACAATTTTTCTCGCCACCATGCCCAGCGTCACGGCGAATTTCGGCGCGGCCCTTAACACGGTCCAAAGCGCGCAACGGATTTTGCTGCGCGCGCAGGACGGAAAACCCGCGACGTTTTTTGTGGGCGACCGTTTTCCCATCGATCTGGGATTGCTCTCCTCGGATTTGGCCACGCCCAACGCGGCGATTGCGGCAGCGCTCCTTTCCGGCGTGACGCTTCCGCAAGCGAGTTACGCCACGGGCAGTGGCCCTGTCTCGGTGGCCATCGCGACGTTCGACTCAAAAAATGGCGGCCATACCGACCTAGCGGTCGCGAATCAGACGGACGGAACGATTTCGATCTTGACCGGAAATGGCGACGGCACGTTTGTAGCGCCGCAGACTCCCTGCACCGCGCCGTCCTGCATTGCGCTTCCGGCGGTTAAGACGACCACGGGCACAACCAATGCGAGCCCCTCGGCTATCGTCACGGGCGATTTCAACAATGACGGCTTCATGGACCTCGCCGTGACGGATGCGGCCAACAATCGAGTGATGATCCTGCTTGGCAACGGGGATGGCACATTCCAGCCGGCGGTATCCTATCCGACAGGGAATAAACCCGTCGCCCTTATTGCCCAGGATTTCGACGGCGACGGAGAACCTGACCTTGCCGCCGTCAACCAGACAGACGGGACGGTGACCATTCTCCTCGGCGACAAGGTCAACGGCGTGCAGAACGGAATATTCGGCGCGCCTCCCAATCAGACCAGTCCTCCGAGCGTGGGTGCGCTGCCGACGGCGATTGCGACCGGCCAATTCAACATCACGAATAATGCCAATGCGGATTTGGTCGTTACGAACAGTAATGACAACACCGCCTCCATTCTGCTCGGCAACGGCGACGGTACTTTTGGCGCGCAAAAGACCCTTGCTACCGGGAACGCTCCGGCGGGCGTCACCACGGCAGACTTTAATAGTGACGGACACCCTGATCTGGCGGTATCCAACAAAACCGACGGCACCGCTTCAATCTTCCTCGGGAATGGCGACGGAACTTTTCTTACTCCGACTACCCTTACCACCGGGGCCGGCCCGGGCGGAATTACCGCCGCAAACTTCGTCGGCGCACCCGCGGATCTCGCCGTCGCGGATGAATCGGCGCCCAATGTGGATCTTTTGATCGGAAATGGGGACGGCACTTTCAACACACCTATTACTTTGCCCTCGGGGAATTCTCCCGTTGCGGTAGCGGCGGCGGACCTGATCGGCAGCGGTTCGACCGATCTCGTCACCGTGAACAACGCGTCCAACACCGTGACCGTCACGCTGAACACCCTGCAATCCTCGACGACAAATCCATCGTCGTCGCAAACCGGCTATCCCTCCGCCGAGTACGAGGATTTGGGATTGAAGATAAAGGCCACTCCGCGCCTTCATGCCGATGATGAGGTCACGCTGCAACTTCAGTTCGACATCAAGAGCCTTACGGGCACGAACATTAACGGGATTCCCATCCTGAGCAACCGCCAAATCGAACAGACGATCCGCCTGCGTGAAAACGAAACTTCGATTCTGTCTGGCATCCTTCAATCCAACGAAATTCGAACCACAAGTGGATTGCCCTGGACCTCGGTAGCACCGGGAATCGGCTTATTGACGGGCGAGGACACGACCAACATTCAACAAGCGGAATTGCTCATCCTCGTCACACCGCGCGCGTTGCGATTGCCGCCGCACGATGTCCCGGCGGTCTATGCCGGACGGGGAGAGCCGGCCACTCCGCCGTCGGCGCCACCTGCCGTTCCGCAGCCCGGGCCAGCCGCAGCGCCGAATCCGAACCAGCCGCCTCAACCAGGCCGGCCGCCATTTTTCCCCGGAATCCAGCCCGGCCAAGCCCCCGGGACCGTTGTCCAACCAGGTCAGCAACCACAGCAGCAACCGAACCAACAACAGGAGCAACAACCTCCACCGCGACAGCAATAATGAATCTGGATTCCAAAGTTGGTGTGTGAACCTGAGGTTTAAACCCGGGAACGCTAATCGGGAGATTGGCGTTCCCGACATTGCCTCCATTGAGATTTTAGATGGGATTGCGACGCCTGTTGTAGATCAGCAGTTGCGGGTTTAGCCAACTAAGGAATCAAGCGTGCGGACGGGCCCACGGTAGAGTGGAATTGGCGAACGCAATTTTCCCGCGCAACAGATGGTACACATACGCGCCCAGGCAAAATTTTCCAAACAGGAGCGCCGCAAACGCGATTACCAGGAATGCTTCGAGTATCCAAGCCGCCATCATCCAGCCCGCCAACAGCGCCGCACCTGCCAGCAGCATGAAAGCTGCCGCCATGCCTTGCGCAAATGCGCGCGGCGCAGGAGCGGGCGCGAGCAGCGGCCTCCTGCGGGGCGCCGCGATCGCGCGATTGTAAAACATCTCGAAAGGATTCCACATCGGAAACGCAACATTCCACCAGAGCATCGCGGAAAGCACAAAAAAGAAAACGGGAGATTGCAGGACAATGGCGACGACTACCAGCGGCCCCATGATTCTCGGCTGAAAATACAGCCCGGAAAAGTGCATGTCGCAAACAGAGTCCGCCTCTTCGACGAAGCCCTGCTGCTTCATGAAATTTCTTACAGTTGGGGAAATCATCTCAGTTATTTGGATGACGGACCGGCCCAAAAGGGCTCTATTGAATATGCCTCATAACCCTCAAGGGCGAACAGTCATGCTTTCGTGAGTGGCAGGCTCGGAAGTTTAACCGTTCTTAAAGCTATCAACGCGTGGCGGCATGTCCAAAAACGCCCGCATCACGTGCCAGAAAAGTTCACGATTGAGTCCCAACGAAAGAGAATGCGCCAGCCCGGGCAGGATGATGAATTGCCGGTCCGAAACGGTCAGCTTGGTATAAAAATTAATGAGATCCACATCGGTCGCGATTCCGTCGAATTCGCCGCGCACGATCAGCAGCGGAGATTTTATTTTAAGCGGATCGACGATCGGCAGGTTGGCCGTCATATCAAGATATGTTCCGGTCGGGATGTCATTGCCGAACTTCATTTCAGCGTCGGCGAGAGCTTCCCCGACAGCCGGGTCTGAAGTGCCGGGTTTGTCGCGCGTAAAAACGCTGCGAATCATATCCCGGTCGCGCGGGCGCCGGTTGTGCGTACGGTAAAACTCCACCTGCTTGGCCCGATCGGTCAGCGTGGGCGAACCCTCCCCGGTATAGGTAAACGCCGCAAGCACCAAGCGGTTAATGAAGTCAGGACGCTGCATGGCAAAGGCACCGGCGCGCAATGCGCCAGAGGACTCGCCAAAGACGTGGAACTTCTGCAGCCCTGTTTCGCGAGCCACCACTGGAATCGCGGCTTTCAGATCTTCGACGCCGTCCGCAACATTGGAATTGCCCGAGGTCCGCGACGATTTTCCATAGCCTTCAAAGTCCATCGTCCAGACGTCATATCCGAACCTCGCAAATACGTTCATCATCGAATATTCGCCGCGCCCCGGAACGGTTACGTCGAACGTCGTGGAGGACATCGAGGAGCCATGCACGAGGAAAAGCACCGGCAGGGGCGGCTTGCCGGCCTGCGGCGCGCCCACGCGTTTCCGAAACATGTAGAGCTTGACGTCGCCTTTTTGCGCCCAGTATTCCTGGCTCCAGATTTTTTCGTTCCCCGCGCCGGATTTTTCCGGCTGGCTGCCAGTGGGCTGAGCGAAGGCTTCGGCAGCCGTACGAGTAAGAGCAATCCCGCCCGCAATCGCAGGCGCGGCGCCCAATAGAAAGTTTCGACGAGACGGATCCGTCTTGATCAGTAACATAGCAGCCTCCGGTAAACTTCGTTCTGAATGGTGAGGCTACGATACTCTCAATACCGCGAATGAATCAATCGTTCTTGATGTCATCCATGATATCGAGCAAGGCTGACGTGTTGCTTAAGTCGACGCCCGGAAGGACCCCGCCCTCTCCGTCAGAAGTTATCTTGAATTTGCGCCCTGAGCGAGCTCGGCGCCGCCTGTCAAGCGGCAGGCGTATCGCATCTCCCACAAACGCACTCAGAGTTGTGTTCTGCTCAACAGCCGCCTTCTCAGCATCCTGTATAGGGTCTTTGGTCGGATAGATCGCTACCTTCATTCGCTGAAAACCCCCATAATCGCGTCCCTGTTCTCGGCTCATATTTGAAGAGGAATTCAATTTTACTATGGGCATCTTGTATCACCCGTTCATCGTTCCGCAGGCCGGAACTAAAGCGGGTTGCGCTGCCAGTTCGCGTAATTAATCGCCTGTACGGAGAATTTCGCTTCCTGTAGCCGAAATGCAAAGCTCAGCAGGTGGACGAGCCCGCAGATGACGAGAGCGCTCTGGAACTGGTGTTGCTGCATTCGCTTGATCCAGAGTTCTTCCCTCTTGGCGTGCACTTCCAGAATTTGCCAATTCGCAAAAGCCACCGTGGGAGGCGCTCCAATCATATTCGGTTCGCTCGAGTTGGTGGGGATACCGTATTCCATTCGCTCGCCTCTGGCCGGGTCAACATCCACATAATGGCCGAACGCCAGTCGTTCGAGCGCCAATTTTTCAGCGATAGTAGGCCCGAGCCCTGAGGCCTCCTCGAAAATAAAATCCACTCCCTCTGAAATCATCAATTTGTTGAGCAGCGCGACATACATCGGGTCGTGCACGTTTCCGAGCCGCTTCTCCGCGCCCTGAACAACGTGAAGCGTCGCCAGAACTGTGACACGTGGATTCATCTGTACTCACTGGTTTATCGGATTCAGCCGCCTACCTGCAATAAAAAACGATCAAAAAAAACGGCCCGTTACGATTGCTCGTAACGGGCCGTTGGAAAAATATCCTGGCAGCGACCTACGTTCCCACACAGTTACCCGTGCAGTATCATCGGCTCAGCGGGGCTTAACTTCCGTGTTCGGGATGGGAACGGGTGTGACCCCCGCGATATGGCCACCAGGAAATCTGGAAGTTGGAGATTGGAGGCTTGAGGTTGGCAAAATACAACCTCAAGCGGCTCCATCCAACTTTGGACAACTGAATAGGCTTTTATTTCTCTGCAAATCTGCCGACCAGAACTTTTGAGACTCTCAGCCGCCGTGGTGATTGGGCCCGCTGCGGTTTTCACCGGTCACGGGACACGGATCACGAGTCACGGCATTACTGACAGTTTGGGAAAGTTTTATGGTCAAGCCGAACGAGCGATTAGTACGGGTCAGCTACGTGCATTGCTGCACTTCCACCTCCCGCCTATCAAGGTCGTAGTCTTCGACCGCTCTTCTTAGACGACCGCAGCCGTCTTGGGAGACCTTATCTCGAGGCAAGCTTCATGCTTAGATGCATTCAGCATTTATCTTTTCCGGACTTCGCTACCGAGCTATGCCACTGGCGTGACAACTCGTTCACAAGGGGTCCGTCCATCCCGGTCCTCTCGTACTAGGGACAGCTCCTCTCAAGTCTCCTGCGCCCACACCAGATAGGGACCGAACTGTCTCGCGACGTTCTGAACCCAGCTCACGTACCGCTTTAATAGGCGAACAGCCTAACCCTT
>DATNIO010000071.1:0-3012 GCA_035604385.1 Verrucomicrobiia bacterium
CTGCGATATACCTTGTAGCCGGGCCAGCCCAGCAGCCGTGTCCAGTCGTTCTCCCTCATGCCTATGAGTGTAGCCAAATTGGCCAAATCTCAAAAAGACCGAAAAATGGCCGCTTTTACAGATTCTTGCGCAGAGCCAGAAGAACATCAAGGAGCCTGAACAATTGCCATCGAGCTTTCCCCATCACGAAGAATATATCAGTCTTCTATTTTTAGCGTGAATCGGAGAGGACCCCCGTCACTGCTAATCCCTGAATGAGTAGCCATGGCTTTTTAGAAATGCGCTGATGCTAGTCCAATCGCCCCATCCGTCGAGCGAGCTCCCAGTATGCGCAACGCTGAATGTCGAGCCCGCTGGGAATTGCAGCAGCTTCCGTTCGAGAGCTTTCAGATCCACACATTGGTATTGTTTTATCGAGTAGCGATACGGCTCCGTCGGCATCAGATAGTCGATTCGTGCTTCGGGCGGATAGACCGGGTCCTTGAATTTGCCATAAATGTAGTAGTTGCCTGGCGCGGGACCGACACTTAAATCACTGCCGCAGCTGAACGTGCAGGCGAATCCCTTCCTCTTATCATCGCCAATCAACTTTGCAAGGCCATCTGAGTCCTCGGCTGAAAGCGTCCAGCCCTGCGCGTTGACAAACGCTTGAACCAGCCTCGATTCCATGTTGTAAAGTGACCGGTCCTCATTGAATTGCGATGGGTTATCTTGTCCGTAAGTCGGATTTTTCATGCGCAGTTCCGCTCCGCTCTCCACATATTTCTTGTGCCAGCGCTCAAGCTGCTCCCACAATACGGGCTTCATGGACGCGCTTCCATATCTCCCGAGATATTCTGCGGCATCGGCAGCCAGCGGAGTCCCGTCCTCCAATTGCCTGGCTGCCAGAGCATCGAGCACCGGGCTTGCTTCCATATATCCGATGCTCGGCAAGAACTCTCCTCGCGGACAGTAGATAGGAGGGAACTTCTTATCAAGCAATTGCTCGACCCGAGGCCGCGCATCGCTCGGCGAAACCTTGAGCATATAGGCCAAAACAGGAATTTGAATCGTGCATGGCCATTGGCTCAGATGCTGATCGATAAATGGAAGCACAGCGGGAAGTACGGTGCGTGTCGCGTAGCGATGCAGCAAGGTCGCCCCGCGTATCAGCTCATCCTGCGCACTGAGTGCCACAAAATTCGCGGCAATCTGCTGCTCCTGCGCCGGAAGCGACTCGTCGGGAAGTCTCAGGTAAAGTGACGAGAAGCGCGGCGCCGGCCGAACGACTTCTTGACGCATAAATGCTGTTGCCGCGCCAGGGTCGAGCTCAAGCCAACGCAGTAATGCCTGGCCGTTGCCAGCCTCCGCTTTGCGACGAACCACGGTCAGCATCAGAGGAGATCGAAGGTGATCCCAGTTGCTATCGAGCAACGTCGCCTGGGTTTCCTCAGAGAGACGACCAAAGTTCGCTGCGGCCATGGCGATGACCTCAGGTGGAAAAGGATCGTGTCGATCGTAAGACGAACCTTCTATAACCCAATAGCCGAGCATCGGGTTCCTGAGCAAAGTATCAAGGGACACAATCGTCGCCTCAGGAGTCTTTTTCGGCAGCGATGCAAACAGCGTGTCGCGCACGTCATTCACAACCTTGGGTGGCACTGCCGATCTCGGAGCTGGCTTTTCCTGACCACTGCCGAGCAGCTTGGCGTATGCCGCAAAGAAGACCGGACGAACACCGACATTCGGGTCTACCAGCAGACGGCGCATCTCCGCCTTCTCGACGTCTTTGTTCGAATTGATATTCAGGCAGTGCGTGACATCGATTCCCCGGCTCAGAAGCCCCGCTAGCGCAAGGGCGGCTTCTGGCGTACCCAAATTGCAAAGTGCCTCCTTCTCCTGCTGGTAATGCGAATATTCTGGCGAAGGCGGGTTGGTGTAAACCGGTGGTTCGGTGGTCCACGCAGTCAATCCTCTATCAATGACGGCCCCTTTCCACTTATCTCCCGCTGGAGTGATCTCAAGAACGATCTCTGCCGTCTTGCTTACCGAATTCGAATTCACTGACGAATTTGGCGATTTCCCGATCTGGTTAGTTTCGTCATCCAACCCTACCGTGATCGACAATCGCACCGTGTACTTTCCTGGCGAGTCGAAGCGGAATCTGCTGGTTAGGATGTAAGGGTATTTCTTGGGCACCGTCGTGAGATCGGAGCTATTCACATCCACTGTAGGGCCGCTCATTGCACCGCAGCCATGCCACCCTATATCTGTCCATCCGGTGTTCGGCGTAACGTCGAAGGACCAGTGGGTTTCGAACCGGCACTGCGGATATCCGAAGCAACTCTCCCAGAACATCTTGCACGGCTCCAGGTACCGGTTTGGCGTGCTGCTGGAGATGAAGACCTCAAGCGGAATCACTTCGCCAAGTTGAAAGCTGTTTGATCCTGTGGCGGAGCGCAACTCAACCTGCAAGTCTTTAGGTTCCTTTGGAGACGATTCCTGCGGGAACAGTGGAGAGCATAAGACGGAAGCCGCGAGAATCAGTACAGTGAGGCCGGTACGGAACATTCGATCCCCTCGAAGTCAAAAACCTGTGGAAGCCACATTGTCGACGTAGCCTCCAAATAATCCGGTGATTCAATTCCTAACAGTTTAGACACCAAAGTCAGAAATTCGGGAGACGCCGGATTGCTCCCCAAGGCGCCGATCCAACAGGCAGAGAGCCGAAGTGATACAGATCACCTAGCGCATGCTCCGCAAGTCTGGCACTGCGCATCCGGCTGTTCGTAACAACTCAGCTACAACCTACGGCTTAGTGCAATTCGGGCGCGTATTCAGGTTGCCTTGCCTAGGGAATCCGCGCTTGTGATCGAGTCCATGAACCCTTGCGGGTGACCTTGCCCTCAGAACACGTAGCTCTTAACGGGCCGGGTTTTGAGGAAAAATTATCATCCTCGTCGTAGTGGTCGTGGCGGTGGGAATGTGGAAATCAGCTTTATCGATTTCCAAGGTTTGTGGGAAGGGCGGAAA
>DATNIO010000072.1:0-41229 GCA_035604385.1 Verrucomicrobiia bacterium
GAACTTCTGGGCCACCTGGTGCCCGCCCTGCCGCAAGGAAATGCCCGACCTCGAGACGCTCTATCAGCAATTCAAGGAGCAAGGCCTGGTGATCCTGGCCATCTCCGACGAAGACGCAGGCAAAGTGCGGCCCTTTATCGCGCAGCAGAAGGTCACCTATCCCATCCTGCTCGATCCGGGACGAAAGGTGAACGAACTCTTCCAGATCGAGGGCATTCCCAAAACTTTCGTTTACGATCGCAACGGAAAACTGGTCGCCCAGTCGATCGACATGCGAACCCGAAGACAATTTCTGGAAATGCTGGCGCAGGCAGGATTGAAGTAACGACCAGTAGTTCGCAGCCGGCTCGACATCCGTTTCGATTTCCTAATAAATCCACTCGCCCCGACCCTTCCGAAACAAAGGGCCAGCCACCCGCCAATGAGGAGAAATTGCGCGAATAATTTCACTTGGAATTGACAAACGTTCCGGTTCAATGTAGGGCTTGCGGAACAAGTCAGCTGATCAGAGAATTTTTACGGGCGCGTAGGCCTCAGTAGCCCCAGAAAGTTCTCACATGCGCCAGTAAGCGTCGCTCGGTCGTGATCGACATGCACCGCCTGGAGCGGGTAGTGCGCCCACACCACAACCAGACCAGCCACAATTAGGAAGAAGGAGGAAAAGAACCCCCCTATCACCCCGTCATCACCTCCGAGAACTTCATACACAATCAAGCCAACGGGAATTGAAGCAGCCAGAATCACTATCGCTGTGATACCGAGATTGCGAGCGCGATTATAGTGACGTTCACACAACGGAACAGCTAGCCTAAACGTCTTTCGCAGAAAGAGACGCGCTATAAAATAAGGAAGAATCCCCAAGACGAATAAGGCGAAATAACCCGGGCTCATCCATGCAAACCTATAGGGTCGGGGGATGCCAACCACTCCACATTTAACGCAAGCGTGCGGCAAGACCGCATCCCGACGCGGTACTATCAGGTTCTTTCCATCCCGCATTGCTGTCTGCTCGGCGGGTGCACCAACAAGCGTAGGTGCAATATTTTCGGGCTGAGAGCGAAGCTCATGCCTGAACAACTTGCTCCCACAGCTCCAACAGAAAATTCCAGTCTCAGGATTTTACTTTCCGCATTTTGAGCAGAACATTGAAGTACCTAGCATTTTGCTTCGCTACGGTTCGCGCTGCTGTACGGATTGTATCTCACGGAAGCCATACAGGCATTATCGTTTGTCGGCGGGTGGGCCAGCTTTGTGGGTGAATTGAATTTTCGGGTGCCGCACCCTTCACGTTTTTGTGAAGGGTGCGGGTTTTCGCCCTATTCTCGCTGAGGGTGGCCACGCCCACCAGCCATATCATTTTTTCAAGGCCGGCTCATCGAGATTTTATGGCCGGTTCCGCTTGGCAGGATAATGTCTCCGGTCATTTGCTTGCCATCGGCCGAAAGTTTCCCCAGAAAATTCACTTGATCGGACGTAAGGCCCGTGACGATTCCACCGGCCGCTACCGCTACGTTGCGAAATTGAAGGTTC
This sequence comes from Verrucomicrobiia bacterium, assembly GCA_035604385.1. GTDB lineage: Bacteria > Acidobacteriota > Terriglobia > Acidiferrales > UBA7541 > Palsa-360. The sequence continues at coordinate 1,531 of DATNIO010000072.1, forward strand.
ATGGATACCGAGGGGTCGGCCACCGTCAGCAAGCCATTGGAAGACGCGGAAAAGGAAAATGCCGCGGGCAACGAACGGCCATCCGCCAGGGTAATGGTGCCCTTCCAATCGCCCACGATGGATTGGGAGGATCCTGATTCCACCGTGGCCTCGGCGGTCTTGGTCCCTTTGGCGCCCACTTTCTTTTCGAACTCATCGAACTTCACCCGGGTGTCTTCGCAGATGTACTCCATGATGTTCCAGCCGGGCTTCAAGATGTATTTTCGCTGGGTCTTCAAGGTGGACGTGTAGGCCTGGGGATCCTCGAGGGTGATGTCGATCAGCAACGTGTCATGATCCACTCGCCGCATGCGCTCCACAATGTGCAACGCTTCGGAATGCGGGTGCCCTGCAACATCCAGCCAGGTCTTGTCATTGAAGCCGGTGGAATCGACCACCAGCGTGTCTCCCTCCCATTTGCCGGTGGAGTCGCCCATCCACGTCGGGTTGGCATCTTTCGGATGATCCCTGCCGTCCGTGAAAATCTGGCGCACGAAGTGGCCGTATTCGAAATACATGATCGCGCGGCCCGGAACCTGAAGAAATTCCACCGGATAGGCATGGGTGTAGATGTTCGGCACGCCGGGGGGAAGGCACTCGGAATTTGGGTCGTTGGAGTTGAGCGCCGTGTATTCGCCGCCGATCGGATGGTTGCCCTTGAATTTCTCCTGGCCCCAGGCGGTGAGAGGAAGGGCGTTCAAGTGCTGGCCTTGCGCGTCGGTCCAGATGAAGTTGAATGTGTTTACCGAGGACGGATACCAGACTCCGGTCAAATCACCGGTATGCGCCGTCTTCTGGCTCGCCGTTGGAGTTTGCGCCGACAGGGCGGACGGGAACGCGATGAGTGCCGCGAATACAAGCGAAGCGATCCATAGCTGGTTTCGGAAAAAGTAGTCTATTTTGTCATTCCGAGCGAAGCGAGGAATCTCTCCGTGATTTAGACCCAAGGAAAGAGAGATTCCTCGGCAAACGGCGTGCCTCGGAATGACAAAATGTCGAGTTTTTCCCCAGCTTGTTAGAACTCTCATTTCGAAGAATCCGGCGGCAAAACCGTGCCAGGAAGTTCATGGCCATCCGGGAAAACCAACTTCTTCACCTGCATCCCTTTTTCACCGTTTTTGGCGGGCGCGCCGATGATGGTGACCTGGTCGCCGGGCTTGAGGGTGCTCCTGCTCCAGCCTCTCCGGGACAGAAGATTCGGGCTCGGGAGTTCGCCTTCCCATTCGCTGATCTTGCCGCTATCGTCTTTTACGGTGAATGTGAGCAAGGTGTGCGGATTGACGAACTGGAGTTCTTTCACCGTTCCGCTCAGGGATACGATCTTCGTCATATCGTATTCCGAAGCGCCGTGGTGCGCCCACAAGGGGATCGAGATCAGTAAAAAGCCGATCGTCAAGAAAACGCGCATGTTCCGCTCACTTTTCATGCAACCTCCGGGATGGAATCGTGCTGAGGCCTCTTTCATCCATGTATAGCAGAAATCGCCGAGGTTGACAGTTTATCAATAGCATTCGCTGTTCGCCAGAATTAGCTCATGCATATCGCGACCAAAGCCACAGTGTCAATCCTTTTTCGCCTCCAGCACATCTTCCGGCGCTGAAAGCGCTGCAGGATGCAAGCCCAGGGCAACGCCCTGGGTTTCGGAACCCATCGATTGTGTTGCGCCTTGAAAGGGCGCAGGGAGTCCTTCCGCCCCTTCAGGGCGGCCCATAAAGCCCCCGTGCACCATACCCGGGGCGTTGCCCCGGGCTGGCATCCTACGCGCCGTTGGCGCGACAGCACGATCGAGTTTTCATCGGTTTGTCGACCTGGAGGATTAGGGCTTGCTGGCGGGGTGATTTTGCGACGACCGCGTGAAAACGGAACGGCGCGAACTCCCCCAAGAGAAAGAGTTCGCGCCATTCTGTTAAGGATTTCTTATTGACCGGCTACCGGTGGCCCATCGCAGCTGGGTGCATCCGTCGCGCCAGTTGTTCCATCCGGGACGGCTGTGGCTGTGCCAAGGGACGCACAACGCCATTGCCGCTCGAAACGTGGTCGCTGATCGCGGCCAGGCGCTTCAGAATCGATTGCCACTGTTCCCAGTCGAGCTGCCGTAGGAACGGCCGCAACCCCTGAATGAATGGATCTTCCAGGAGAGCTTCGCCGTTCGTTTCCGGAACGAAGAAGCGGTTCAAGCCGACGCCAAGCGCTTCGGAAATCTTTTCGAGCGTTCCGAGGCTGGGCGTCATCTGTCCGCTTTCGATCCGGGACAGGTACGACCGGGATACGCGCGAGCGCGCCTGGAGCTGGCTTTGCGTCATCCCGCGCGATTCGCGCAATTGCCGGATGCGTTGACCAATATTCTCCACCGTCTCGCGGTTCGGCCACTTCTCGAAGAGTTGCCGGTCGTCGCCTGGAAGCTCCTGCGGCTCGGGAGGAGGAATTAGAAATTCCACCTTGGGCGGCAGCAAGCGCAGACACCGGCGGCAATTCCCCGTGCGGGTGCGATACTGCACGAGCCCGCATGTTTTGCAACGGATGACTTCGCGGTCCAGGTCGATATCCACAGCAACCTTGTTTCCGTTAGTTCCGTTTATTGCATTCGTACTATTTTGTTCCGACACCGGTGCTCCTCGCAGACTATTCCGGCATGCGGATGAGAGGGACTTCGTACGGGGGGAAGGCAGCAGCTGGCGCGAACGACATCATGGGGGTATCCGCAACCGGTGTCAAGCTTTTTTTCCATTCCGATAATCAAATCGGTCAAATCGGTAAATCCATTAGTTCTTTTATTTGGCGGGCTCAGGTCTTTGGAAGATATCAGCCCGACACAAACAAGGAGGTTGCGGTATCCTTGCCGGGATCAGTAGGATAGCTGCCAGCCGCGGCGGGGGCTGTCCCCGCCGGGTAAACGGTGACGCAGACGGCGAACACTCGACGAACATTTCATGCCTTGGGGGAAAATCATGCCAACCAGAAATGACGCCTGGGCTCTACTTTGCGAATACACGCAAAACGAAAACTTGCGCAAACATGCTCTGGCTGTCGAGGCCTGCGTGCGCGCCTACGCGCGAAAGTCCGGCGCCGAGGAAGAACTCTGGGGCCTCACCGCCCTTCTGCACGACTTCGACTACGAGCGCTGGCCCAACGACGCGCACAGCCCCGCGGAAGAGCATCCCGCGGGCGGATCGGCGATCCTGCGCGAGCGCGGCTACCCGGAAGAAATGATTCGCGCCATCGTGTCGCACGCCGAGTACTGCAACGTTCCGCGCGAGACTCCGCTGGAACACACTCTGTTCGCGTGCGACGAACTTGCCGGCTTCCTCACCGCGTGCGCCCTGGTCAAACCGGGTAAGAGTATCTTCGAGGTCGAGCCCGATTCAGTGAAACGCAAACTCAAGGACAAAGCGTTCGCTCGCGGCGTGAATCGCGACGACGTGCGCAAAGGCGCGGAAGAATTAGCCGTCCCCATCGAGGAACACATCGCCTTCTGCATCGCCGCCATGCGCGCTGCGGCCGATGAGCTAGGCTTGCGCGGGAATAGCGCAGCCAGCGCGTGAAAAAGCACAAGCTTCTTGGGTTCGGGGGATATTGTTGAGAATTATTCAATCCCGGCGCAAACTCACGATTGTGCAGTAGATGCGCTAGACGTACATCGGATTGATCGCGGCCTGCTGAATTCGATTTGACTTGGAAACCAAACTTCTATCGACCTCATTGCCCCATGAATCCCATCCCGGCCTGCTGTGTCGCGCGAACAGTTCAAGGAATGGCCCAAAGCTACACGCTTCGATGATCGGATAGATTTCATCCGGTTTGCGGGAGTGCTCTCGTTTTCGCGTGGCTAGAAAATTCACCTGACGTCGCCCTGGAGCGCCCGTTCGGAGCTTTCCGCGGGTACCGAATAGGATCAGTTCGGTGACATTCCGGAAGTAAAATCCAACTCCCCGCCCATCAGGACCGCCGTCCTTGCGGATTTTGTGCCAGACAATATTTCCCTTGTAATGGAATCCCCACGCTTGCATCACCGAGAGCCCTTGGGGTAAGAGCGCGTTAGGGCACCACAAGTACAAGTGGGACTTCTGGGCAGAAAGCCGCTGAACTGGCAACCCCTCGATATCAGCAAAGGTCATCGTGCCATTGCCAGATAAATTTTGTATTCTGGGGCAAGCATGCCAGGCTCGATTTTGACTTCCTTGTTGATATCTTCGTATCGACAATGGTGGGCAAAAATTTCATGCATAGCGGACAAAAACCCGGGCTCTTTTGGGCCCGTGAAACTTATCCCAATACGTGACGTATCACCCATCAACCCACACTCCGGAGGATTTTGTCACTTTGACCGTCTTGAAAAATTGGATCTACCTCGTGAGGTTATCTTGCGAAGTGGTGACGGGAAGCGTTACAAAGGGCTAGAAAGTCTCATTCCAGACACTCAGCCAACTATTATCAATTAGTTAAGTAATACTTATCTCCTATCAAGGCGATAACTTCACAGGGTGATTGTCGCATATTGTTAACAAATTGGGCAAGCAAATTGTGGGTTCGAACGGCCTCGTATTTGCGATTCTTGATTAATCTGAGATGCCCTAATTTCGGTTTTCAAGGAGGCGCAATGATGATTTATCTGCCACCAAATTGGTTCAAAGGTTGTCGACAGGACCGGTCCGTTCCCGCAAAGCCGCAAAAGGACTGCACCCCTAACTGGCATGCGCAAAATTATCGTCATGGGTCAGAAAAGTGATCTAATGCACGCATGGATTTGAGCTTACCCACAGCCAGTCTTGACCGCTACAAGAGCGCCTCCCAGCGTGCCCGTGTGGCTACCGAATTATGGGGAGCAAGGAATCTCTACTGCGTTTCCTGCAAGTCTCCGCGTCTTCAACGCATGCCCCACAACACGGCTGCGATCGATTATCTCTGCAGCGTTTGTAAGTCTCCATTTCAGCTAAAAAGCCAATGCAGGGTGTTCGGTGGAAAAATTGTAGACGCGGCCTACTCGAAGATGCGATTGGCAATCGTGGAAGATAGGACGCCTAATCTGTACGTCCTGCACTACGATCTACGAGCGTGGAAGGTCGAAACGCTCATACTCATTCCGAGATTTGCCTTTACACTCTCAGCTCTTGAATGTCGTAAACCCCTGGGTCCGACAGCTCGACGCGCAGGCTGGGTCGGCTGCAACATCCTTCTCGACAGAATTCCGTCCGATGCTCGCATTGCAGTAATCCACGAAGGGCAAGCCCTGCCTAGTCATGCGGTCCGTCATGCGTATGATCGACTTCGCCCACTCCAAAAGCTCGATACCGAGAAACGCGGCTGGACCCTCGATGTGTTGCAAACCGTCCGGTCCCTCGAAATGGCTAAATTTACTTTGCGTGATGTTTACGCCCACGTCGACGAGCTTACGAATCTCCACCCCAAGAACTTCCACGTGCACGACAAAATCCGCCAGCAACTACAGGTTCTTCGCGATCTTGGTGTAATTGATTTTCTTGGCCACGGTGCCTATCGGTTGCGCTGATCGTGGCAGGAGTCTGTTGCGCAGGGCGGGATAGCGGCAGAGAAAACCTCAAGGTTCATCTTGCCCCATTCGGGTTAAGATACGGTCCCATTTCTCGACAATGGGGAATCCTAACTGCTTACCCGAAACCTTACGCAATCCCTTAGAAAATCCTAGCTGGCCATTTGAAGACCGCGCAGGTGTTTTTACGCTCGCGTCTTTGAGCACAGTTCAATCTCTGGGACTTATGTCGCGTCTGCCGAAAGCCAAATTAGAGCACCACTGGTCTATGAGGACGTTGTGAGGTTCAGGTCAGCGCTGTTATCATAGTGATCGCAAGACGGCAAGAAAATGCAGATTTTCCCCATTACGCGGCGGAAGACGTACGGCGTCAAAGTCGGCCAATTCCAGGTTGGCGGCGGCGCGCCGGTCGTTGTCCAGTCAATGACCAACACGGATACTGCGGACATCGCCGGCACCGTGGCGCAATGCAAGGAGCTGGCCGACGCGGGCTCGGAACTTGTGCGCATTACGGTGAACATGCCGGAATCGGCGGCGGCGGTCGCGGAAATTGTGGCGCGGCTGCGCGACCTCGGATGCACGGCGCCGATCATCGGCGATTTTCACTACAACGGGCACGTCCTGCTGACCAAATATCCGGATTGCGCGCGGGCCCTCGACAAGTACCGCATCAACCCCGGCAACGTGGGCGCGGGCGCGCGGCGCGACGAGCAGTTTTCCACCATCTGCAAGGTCGCCGTGGACCATGGAAAACCGGTGCGCATCGGCGTGAATGGCGGCTCGCTCAATCAAGAGCTGGTGATGCGCAAGATGCAGGAGAATACCGACCGCGAACTTGGCCTCGACTCCGAGGAGATCATCAACAATTGCATGGTGCAGTCCGCGATCGAATCGACCGAACTTGCGCTCGAGTGCGGCCTGCGCCACGACCAGATCATTATTTCCTGCAAAGTTTCCAAGCCGCAAAACCTCATCAAGGTGTACCGCGACCTTTCGCGCAAGACCGAGCAGCCGTTGCACCTGGGCCTCACCGAAGCGGGCATGGGCACGAAAGGCGTCGTATGGTCTTCGGCCGCTCTGGGAATTTTGTTGCAGGAAGGCATCGGCGACACGATTCGCATTTCGCTTACGCCTCGTCCCGGCGGAGACCGTCGCGAGGAAGTTTACGCCGCGTGCGAACTCCTGCAGTCGCTCGGCCTGCGCTCGTTTGCGCCGAGCGTAACCGCCTGCCCCGGCTGCGGGCGCACCACCAGCACCACCTTTCAGGAACTCGCCGAGCGAATTCAGGACTACATCCGCGACAGCATGCCGCAGTGGAAGCAGCAGTACGAGGGCGTCGAGGACATGACGCTCGCGGTGATGGGCTGCATCGTCAACGGCCCCGGCGAATCCAAAGCCGCCAACATCGGCATCAGCCTCCCCGGCACGGGAGAAGAGCCCAGCTGCCCCGTCTACATCGACGGCAAAAAATCCGTCACCCTGCACGGCAACTATGACGAACTCTCCGCCGCCTTCCGCAAATTGGTCGACGAATACATCCAGACGAGGTACGCGCCACGCGCCGCGGCCCCAGCAGCGGCGTCCACCAGGCAGTCTTAAGGTTACCGGGCAGATTCCGACATTCCGACTTCATCCGAGTGCTGAGCGTCCGACAGGCCACTAAATCCGTCGAGTGGATTGTAGATTCTAGGGACAAATTCGCGCGACATCCGGCAAGTGATGCCGAGCCGCAAATTAAGGCAGCGGCTTTACAGTTCGCGGAGAGCGGTAGCGACCGAAGTATTGGCGGCGCGGATCGCCGGCAGCAGGCCGCCGACGATTCCCATCGCCAGGGCAAAGATAATTCCCCTCACCAGCAATTCGGGCGTGATTTTGAAAGCAAAAGCCAGGCTCGAAAACGTCTGAAAGTTCATCGTTGACGTGGTCAGGCCGTTCAATGGCAGGACGGCTGCGCAGCCGACGGCCCCTCCGACAAAAGAGATCAGCAAGGCCTCGAACAAAAACGACACCACCACCGCCATCGCACCAAATCCCAGGGCGCGCATGGTGGCGATTTCGCGGCCACGCTCGGCGACCGCGGAGTACATGGTGTTGAGCCCTGCGAACACAGCCCCGATGGCCATAATGGAAGCCACCACGCCTCCGAGAACGGTAATCAGTCTCGTCATTTGAGTCGACTGCTTTGCGTAGTAGTCAATCTCGCGCGTCACGTCGACGTTCAACCGCGGGTCGGCCGTGATGGCGTCCTTGAACTGTTGGAACGTGTCGGGCGAGACCAGATGAACGGTCACCGATTGGAAGATGTTCGGCGGGCGCTTCAAGACTTGATTGAGGATGGGACCGTCGCACCAGATTTCGGAATCGAACGAGGACCCACCGGCGTCGAACACGCCGACAACCTTCCAGGGACTGCCGCCAAATTTGACCGTGTTTCCGACCGTCAACCCGGAATACGTCGTGTTCGCATTTTTGCCGACGATCAGCTCGTTCAGGCCCGGGGCGAACATGCGTCCCTGCGCGATTTTTACGAAGTTGCGAATGCGCAGGACATTGGGGGAGACCCCGCGGACCTGCACATTCGCGTCCGTGCCGCTGCTGATCAAAGGAAATGGGATGACGCCGACCACTTCCTGGGTGACGAGCGGGCCGGCGGAGTCGCGCGCGATTCCCGGCGCATCCTGAATGATTTTGACGCTATCCAACGTGACGCCGCCCATCATCTCGGAGGTCGAACCGGCGCGCATCACCAGCCCGTTTCCCGGCGACCCGGATGCCACCAAAGTTGCGCGGAAGCCCCGGGCGAGGGAAAGCATGGCCACGAAAACGCCCACCGTCCCCGCGATTCCAATCACGGCAACGATGGCGGATGTCCAGCGGGCCTTGACGCTGCGAACATTGTAAATCAGCGGAATTGCCATGGTCAGACCCTCCGAAATGCTTCGACGACACGCATGCGCATGGCTCCGAGACCCGGGAGGATCCCGCTCGCGATTCCGACGGCGAGGGCGGCGGCCAGTCCAAGGATAAGAATCGAGGGCTCCAGCAGGAGTTGGGGAAGCATGCCGTTCAGCGCCTTGGCGAGCGCCGGAACAGCCATGAGAGCAAGCCCAAGCCCGAGCAGGCCGCCGATCATCGCAATCACCAGGGATTCCACAAGAATGAAAATGAGAACCCTGCGCCCGGAGTATCCGATGGCCTTCATGACGGCAAGCTCCGCGGTGCGCTCGCGGACGGAGATGGCCATCGTGTTGCCCGTCACCAGGAGCAACGTGAAAAAGACGACCGAGCCGATGGTCATAATCAAAAACTGGATGTTGCCGAATTGCTTGACCCAGCCGGCGGCGAAAGCGGATTCCGTTTCTGTTTTCGTCTCACTCGGGGAGTTTGCGAATTTATCATCAATGGCTTTCGCGATGCGCACGGAATCCTCGGGATTATTGACCCGGAGAACGTACCAGCCAATCTGTCCTTTGACTTCCTCCGGAACACGCTCTTCAAAGTAATCCCACTGAAACCAGAACTGGGTCTCATCATCCTCGGGCCGCTGCCCGTGATAAATCCCGTCCAGGTTAAATTCCCACGAGCCGCCGCCGTACAGAGTGGTCTTGATCGGAATCCGGTCGCCGATTTTCCAATGAAAGCGCTCCGCAGTGCTGGCCCCCGCGATGGCGCCCTGGCGGTCCTTCAGGAAGGCGTTCCACTGGTCGTCGGGGACAATGAGTTCCGGAAAAACCTGGCGCTGATTTTCCGGATCGATCACGAATTGCGGGAAGAAGTTTTTCTCGTCCTGGTAGACGCCGCCGAACCAGTTATTGTGCGTGACGGACTTGACCCCGGGAATCTGCAGGATCTGGTCGCGGTATTTGAGCGGAATCAGATTGATGATCGAGACACGATCGATCACCACCAGGCGGTCGGCGCCGGCGACGTCCGCGCCCCGGTTAAATGCGTTCCGCAGGACGCCGAGAAAAGCAAACAGGAAGAGAGCCACGGCAAACGAGCCGACGGTAAGGATCAAACGTATTTTTTTCCGGAACAGATTGGCGAAAATCAATGCGCTGAATTTCACGACGCGCCTCCGGCCGCCACGTCCTGACTAACCCTGGAGGCCTCGACCAACACACCTTTCTCCAGATGCAGCGTGATGTGGGACCGCGCCGCAATGACCGGGTCGTGCGTCACCATCAGCACGGTCTTGCCGTATTTCCCGACCAGTTCTTCAATCACCGCCATCACTTCGTCGGCGCTTTTGCGGTCCAGGTCGCCGGTGGGCTCGTCGCACAGCAGGAAGGTCGGATCGGAAACGATCGCCCGCGCGATGGTCACTCGCTGCTCCTGCCCGCCGGAGAGCTGGCGTGGGTAGTGATGCATGCGATCGGTGAGGCCCACCACGGCAAGCGCCGTCTCCACGTGCCGGCGCCGGTCCGCCTTGGAGAGCTTGGTCAGCAGAAGCGGCAGCTCCACGTTCTGGAACGCGGTCAGCACCGGGATCAAATTGTACATCTGAAAGATGAAGCCGACGTGGCGAGCGCGCCATTGCGTGAGCTTGCTCCCGGACATGTGCGTGATTTCATCGCTGTCCACGGTAATGCTGCCCGCCGACGGCACGTCGATGCCGCCGAGTAAATTCAGCAGAGTGGTCTTGCCCGAGCCGCTCGGGCCCATGAACGCAACAAAGTCGCCCTTGTCGACATCGAGATTCAACCCTTGGAGGACTTGAATTGCTTCCCCTCCGCGGCTGTACGTCTTATTCAAGCCACGCACGCGGATGAGGCTTTGAGAAGTCGCGCTTCCATCGACTCGAACCATGCTGCTTCTCCCCTATTGGCCGATTTCGACCTTTTCACCGTCACGCAAATTCTCTGGACCCTTGACTACGATGGAATCGCCAGGTGTCAGGCCCGCCAGTACGCCGACGTCCGTGCCTCGTTCCATTCCGAGGCTGACCGCGCGACGCTCTGCCGCGCCATCCTTGATTAGATACACGAAGGAGGCATTGGAATCAGATCGCACCGCGCTTTTTGGAATGTAGGCAACCGCATCAGGTATTTTCTCCGCGCCTTTCCTTGTGGCGGCAGGCTTCGGCTCCTCGAGAAACGCGACTTTCACGCCCATGTCGGGAAGAATCTTGTCGTCCAGCTTCAAAAAGGAAATGGGCACTTTTACGGTGGCCTTTTGACGATCGGCGGTGGGAATGACAGTCCGAACCTTGGCATTGTAGGGGGAGTCCGGAAAGGCGTCCAGCGTGGCTCTCACGGCCTGCCCTTCCTTGACTCTTGCGATGTAGGATTCGTTGACGTCGACTTCGATTTCGTTGGAGTTCATGTCCACGATGGTGGCAATTCCGGTGCGTGTAAATCCGCCGCCGGCGGAGTTGGGAGACACCATTTCCCCGACCTGAGCGTCCTTGGAAACCACAATCCCCGCGAACGGCGCCCGGATGATGCAATTATCGACGGCTTGCTGCGCCTCGGCAATGCGCGATTCCGAGGCGGCCACTTGTTGCTTGGCCAGGGCGATTTTGGCTCGCAGGCTGTCGGCTGTGGTGGCCGCGTTGTCGAGGGCTTCTTGCGTCCCGATTCCGGCGTCGTGCAATTGCTGGGCGCGTCTCAATTCAATTACCGCATTTCGAAGCTGCACTTCGAGATCCGCGATGGCGGCCTGGGCGGAATCGCGGTCCGCCTTCGTGGAATCGAGAGCCCGTTTGTAGTCGGAGTCGTCCAACGTTGCGAGGAGCTGGTCCACTTTGACGCGCGTGCCCTCGTCGAAATATACAGCCGTGACGCGCCCCGTGATTTTAGCGGCGATGGTTGCCCGCCGCCGCGGCGTCACGTAGCCGCTGGCATTCAGCGCGGTCTGAGGTCCGCCGGAGTCGGGTTTGGCCACGGTTGCCACCTGCACGACCGGCTTCTGATTGCGCAGGGCGAATGCGCCTCCGACGATCGCCCCGAATAAGATGACCGGAATGGAGGCATAGACGACTCTTTTGCGCATGGCGGATTTGCCGCGCTGGTCGTCCCGGATTCGGAGCGAGCCCAGATCAGGTTTTGGAGAATCTTGTGGACTCGCCATCGGCGCTCCGACTCCTCCCGCACACTTGGGCGAAAGACTTATTTCAGGCCGAGGGTGCTTGATCACAACAAACCACGAAGAGCCACTGTAAGACATTATTCTATCGCGGACTTCACCTCTTCGGCGATACCGATAAAAGGGGCTCAATGGATGGGCATGAGAGAATCCGATGCGAGCTCATCGGTCACAACTTGGACTGGACAATACATTGCGAGAAATTAGAGAGATCCCGGCGAAGGCTCCGAAATTGCCCCATTTCGGCGCGTGAGATTTGTTCCTTGGCTTATCCCCGTTTGGTTGTACACTGAAGTTGTCCCCGCCGAGGAGGATTTATGCGGAACTACTCTTTCCCGCTCGCGGCGGCTCTTGCTTTGCTCATTGCGTGTTCTTCGCAAGCGGCAGAGAAACCTCGCCCCGCGCAAGGCAATCAAAATCAGCCGAAAAAAGTGTGGACGAATGAGGACATGGATCAGCTGCGCGCGCGCGGACTGATTTCCATCGTCGGCCAGGAAGTGACAGTGGTAACGGCGCAGGCGCCCGCAGCGCCGGCCGAAGCCACGTTTCCAGTTTATGCATCCAGGCTCGACGATCCTGCTTGGTATGCGGATCAGGCGGCCGATCTTCAGGCCGAGCTGGACAAGCGCCAAGCCGCCTTGCTCCAGCAGCAAACGGCGATTGCCCAGGCGGTTGACCGGATCACCCAGCCGGGCCTCGCCCTGGACAAGGGTAGCCCCGGCATGACTCCGGCCGAGGGCCTAGCGAATCTACAGACGCAAGTGCAGGAAGTCCAAAATCAGCTGGATGAACTGAGTGACCTCGCCCGGCAGCACGATATTCCGCCGGGAGTGTTGCGCGGCTAGCTGAAGGCAGAAGATTGGGTTGCGACACGGGCTCCTTAGACCGCCGAAGTTCGTCAGTGCGCGAAAATCGAAACCCGACAGGCTGAAGCCCGTCCTACCAAAAATGCCAGGTGAATTTCGCGTAGGCGCTACGCTTGATCAGGGACGAATTCACAAGGGTCAGTTGGTCCATGGATTCAAGGTGATGGTCTTGTAAAAGGTTCTGCCCCACCAGGCTGACGTCTGCGCGTTCCGCGAACTTCCATCTCAGTTGCGTATCAATGCGCGTATGGGAAGCGACACCCTGAATCGGTAGGGCGCTGACGAAATACGCGCTCGCGTCCCACGAGAGGCCGTGCGAAAGCTCCACGTGAGATCGCAGTTGCGCCTGTTGCTGCGGACTCGAACCCTGATATTCCGCTACGGACGAAGTGTCCTGACTCGACGGTTGCGCATGCAGATGCATTTCCAAGAATGCGTATCCTGGGCTCAGCGCCCAGCGATCCGTGAGTTTCAAGTTCGCGGAGATTTCGCCGCCTTCCGTTGTCCCGTACATCAAGTTCCCGAACGTGATGGGCATGACAAAGCGGGCGGGAGCAGGGCTCGCCTCCAGGACTTCCGGCTCCGGCTCCAAGGTTTCCAGATGGTCGTAGTGATTGAAGAACGTGGATACATCGATGGAAAGCCGCCCGTTGGGCTGCGCCCGGAAACCCGCCTCGTAAGCCACGACGTGCTCGGACTGGAATTTTGGGTTGCCAAATAAAATCACTTCCACCGGCGTGCTCGATCCCGCCGGATCGGGAAATACCGCCAGGGCTGCGTTGAGGCCAACGTCTTTTTGAGTCGGACTGCGTTCCGCGCGCGAAATCGCGGACCAGATGGTCATCCAGTTGGAAGGAGTCCATGCCAGGCGCGCGCTCGGCTCTAGTTCGTAGCCGTTGAAATAGGTGTTTTCAACCTTCGTCCCCGCTGTCAAGAACACCCGATCGGGTTGCAACGTAATCGTATCTTGCGCAAAAAAAGTGAAGAGTTGGAGCTCGGTATTGGGTGGATTGAAAGCCTGATCGATCGTGCCGAGATCCTGATCCCAGGTGCGGCGATATCCGGCTCCCCAGATCACGTCCTGGCGCGATCCCCAAACCCAGTGATGACTGAAATCGAAATCAATCGTATTCCGGGTTTCGACCGATTCGGGACCCGTCCGTTCGTAGTTGTCAAAGTAGAATTGAAAGGTGGTATCCGAGCGGCTGGAAAAGGTGTGGTTCCATCGGCCGAGAATATTGCCGCCGGATAGCTGGTTGTTCGCGTTCAAATTGCCTACAACGGGCGGGGCCACCGAGAATATATGTATGATGGTGGCGCCTTCCTGGCCCGTAAAGAGATTCCCTTGAACTGTGAGCGAATCACTCGAGGAAATCTGGCTATCGGCCCGGAAACCGCCATGCAAGAGATTCCAATTGTCTTGCCCGGAACCACCACCCACTGCGGGCAAGGAACCGTAGTTGAGATATTTCGCGAAAACGCGGTAGTTTGTTTTTTCCTTGATGGCCCCCCCATATTGCGCCGTGCTTTGCGCTTGTCCCTCCGTGCCTCCGCCAGCAGTGACTAGGCCTCCCTGCGTATTCACGGCCTTCCTGGTGACGACATTGATCACTCCGTTTACGGCGTTTGCGCCCCAGATCGTCGCGCCCGGCCCGCGGATCACCTCGATCCGGTCGATGTCTTCGAGCGGCACGTCCTGGGTATCCCAGTCCACCCCGCCGAGGAGCGGCGTGTAAACGGCCTGCCCGTCGATAAGAACCAGCAATTTGTTTGAAAATTGGTCGTTGAAGCCGCGTGCGGAAACGGCCCAGCTATTGGCGTTGATTTGCGAGACGTCCATCCCCGGCACCATGCGCAGCAGATCTGGAATATTCGTTGCACCCGAGCGGTGGATGTCCTCCTGGGTGATGACGAAGATGGCTGTCGCCGCCTGCGACATCTTCTGTTCTTTCTTGGAAACCGACGTCACCTTGATGTCCATCAGGTCTTCGAGGGAAACTTGCGAGAGGTCGCGCGGCCCTGCCGTTTGCGACGCAGGCTGTGGCGTGGACTTTCCGGATTGTCCGAACACTTCGCCGGCCAGAAGCGTTACGCTCAAAACAAATAGGCCACCCATTCGTCTCGCTAAACCCCGCGAAGTGATCGCACCCTTTGGCGTGGACACATTGCCCTCCGCAAATCCAAAGAGCATGTTCCGGACCAACCATGGCGCGAGGCCGCTCTCGTAAGACACTCATAATAAATACATTACTGCATATCAAATGGCCCGAGATAGCCCTGAACCGGCTGGAAATTGAATTGAGTATCAGGCTGGCACTAGCAGACTCGTTCGAAGCCCAAATTGGGAGGCGCGCGGCGATAACTCAGGTCTTCAACCGACCGCCGCGCAGAGAGGAGCGTAACAATGTTACGACGGAATTCCACTCGTGTCGAAATCGGCGTGATGACAAGCCCGAAACCTACCGCGTTCCGGACAACCTAGCTTTTCCCCGGTTGCTTCGCAGGCGCGCTCGCTGGAGTGCCGGCCTCCGTCTCAGCAGCTGGGCTTCCTGGCAAGCTCTTTCCGCCATTTCCACCGAGGTATCGCATCGCGGTTGCAGCGAGGCCGTCGAGCGGTCCGCCTCCATTCGATCCGCTCGTAACGAGAATGTCCGGGACAAATTTTGTGCTTCCATCGGCGAGCGCCGTGATGACGTTGACCAGCGCCGTCGCGTTTGAGCCAAGCGCGCGCACTTGCGCCTCGTAACCGCGAGCCCTGGCCAAGCCGACGGCTTCCACTTCGGCTCCCTTCGCCGTGCCGGTCTGGCGGATGAATTCCGCCTCGCCTCGCGCTTCTTCGGTTCGCGCATTCGCATTATTCGTCTTGATGTCCACACCCACTTTCGATTTGGCGAGGTCGGCCTGCATTTCCGCGGTTCCCTTCGCGTTCTCCATGGCGATGCGTTCTTCCTGCGAGGCGCGCTGCTTGCGATAGGTTTCAATTTCCTGGTTGGCGATTTCGCGCTGGGTCAGAACCTTGACGAGGTCCTGGGGCAGGATGACATCCTGGATGTAAACTCCTCGCGTCTCGACGCGGTATTGGTCCAGCTGCTCCTTGATGTGCTTGAACGCCTCTTCCTGCACTTGCTGGCGCGTTTCGATGAAGCGAATGGCGGGCATGCTCTGCAACTTGTCGCGGAAATGATTGCCCACGGCAGCCTGCAAGACTTCGTTCACCAGATTCATCATGGTCCCGACCATGGAAATCACGCGCGGCGCGTTTGTATCCGGCACGTGAATTTGCACCTGCAGGTCGATTGCGAAAACGAATCCTTCGTTGCTCTTCGCGACAATTTGTTTCAGTTGCGCGTCAAGATTGTGAGCCGCCGATACTTCGTCGGCCCAATTCAAAGTCAGAATGGAAGTCGGAACAATTTCCGCCTGGTAGCAGCGCGGGTTGAGCGGATATTTTCCGGTGCGAAGCGCCTCTTGCCAGATGCCGCGGTGCCCCGGCCGAACGAGCGTTCCGAATTTGAAATCGATCCCGGAGGTGTCGTGCGTCGGCAGTCCCACATAGGCTTTGACCACGGCCACCTGGCCTTGCTGCACGACCAGCATCCACACCAGTTCGACAGCGACCAGAAACGGATTCAGCGCGTAGGCGCCGTAAAGGAGAGGGTCGTGCTGCAAGCCGATGCGCCCGCCGCTGTCCAGGAACGCCTGAAAATCCTGATAATTATTGTGCAGATTGTTCTTGTTGCCGAGCAGCACCTCGATGATATCGCCATCGGTCGCGTTCGCGGCTTCCATCTTGTCGAGATCGGCGAAGCCGCCCAGGCGGCTGGCGATGTCGCCGGAGGGAAGCGGGTCGCCTTCAAACACGGTCACGATGCCAACCATATCGAGCATCGAGCCGTCTTTTCCGGTTGCCTTGGGCTCGATCCGCACCAAATTAAGCTGCTCGGGGCGCAAACCGAACGCCTCTGGCGAAAGCACGTCCAACTTGCTGGTCTTGGAACGAAGCTCCGGCGAGACCGGCAATCCGTAGACCTGGCTTTTCGTGATCACCAGAAAACCAACGGGATGGATGGGCGCGAGCGTGCCCGGAGGAAACACCGGCCGCTGGACGCCTTTCTGCCCTCCATTCGCGACAAAGGAACGTAGATCCGAGAAATTCCCGAAAACTTTTTTGTAAACAGCCGACTTCGCTCCGATCGGCAGAGGCGAGCCCACCTGCGCGATGACCACGCCGATTTCGCCAGCGGGAACCTGCACCCACGGATACATTTGAACCTCGTAAAGCAGCCACGGCTTCCAGCGGCGTCCCGCCATCAGGAGATCGGCCTGGTAGCCGGCCTCGCCATGGAAGGCGATGGGGTTGTCGTCTTTCAGCTTTCGGAATGCAAAGCGCTTCATGACCAGTCCAACTTCCGTCGGCCCAATGACGCGAACCGACATCCACAAGTAAAAAATGATCAGCCCGATGAATGAAAAAAAGAACGGGTGTTCAAGGAGAATGAGTAACATGGTGGTAACTCCTCTCGGGGACGCTGCGATGCTGCGACACTGCCACAGGTCTTGTCAAGCGAATCGCGTTCGGCGCTGTAGGGTCAGCGCAGCCTCTCGGCGCGATAGAGTTTCACTGTGTTGAAGATCGTGGAAATGACGAGCATCAGCGACATCCCCGCAATGGCTACGATTCCGCCGACGTCGAAGATTCGGTAGGGCGAGGCAAAGATCCGAGCATCCGGATGAAACCACAGCGCCAAATTTCCGAGCGCCAGCAAAATTCGGATTTCCGTGGGCCCGAATTTCGCGAACGAAAGTTGAAAGGTTCCGACGGTGTACGTCGCCAGATATACCTGGACCGAGAGCATCAGGAAGGCAACGAACATTCCGAGCGCAATCCTCCAGTCGACGAATCCCGAGATCGCCAGGCCTCCCATCAAAAACAATCCGCCGAAGGTGTCGATCATGTGATCTACGTAGAAACCGTAACGGGGCCGCTGGCGGTTCCGAAGGCGCGCGAGCGTTCCGTCCAAGCTGTCGCCAAACCAGTTGAGCGCCAGAAACAAAGTCGCGAGGATCAGACCCGCGCGGTGCGTTCGCGCGAACGCATAACTCGCGCCCGCCAGGAACATTGCAACGAATCCGAGGAGCGTCAGGTGGTCGGAATTCACTCGCGCCGGCAGCCGCGCCGCGAGCCAGGCGAGGGCCTTGCGTTCGGCCGCCACGGTGAAGCTTTCCTGAAACCGGAAAGCAACTTTGAACGGAACGGATTTCCTCGCCTTCCGCACCGGTATTGTTTTTGCAGCGAGCGATGTCGCGACAATTATCGTTCCTTCGTCCCTCACGATGAGCCTCCTGTTGCAACCATCGGGCGCGTTCTATTGCCCAGCATGTAATGCTCCGCGCAGAACAGCGGAGCTCGTGGAATGCAGCGTGAATTCGAGCGATTCTTTCGGAACGCCCTGGACAAACGATCCGACGAGCCAATTCAAACCGGCGGGAATGTCGCGCGTCAGCGAAACGGCTTCGCATTGAACGTACACGCCGCTGCCGAAATCGAAATACCGCCAGTAAGAATTCAGCCGCCAGAGATATCCGCCATCTTTTCCCGGCGGCAATTCATGCTCGTCCGATTGGCCGGCATTTTCGACCTGCGCAATTCGTGTGCTGTGGGAGTTGCTGTAAGCGCGAGCGGCGTCGAGAGAATGGCGATGCACGTCGTAATCGGTGTCGAGGATGATCGTGATGATCTTCTTTTGCCTCAAACGGTAGTGGACTTTGTAATCGTCGCCGGTGTGCTCGACCATCCTCGATTGCATCACTTCGGGCTTGTAGTAGTCGGAATGGCGGTCGTAATCCTGAACCACCGCGAGCACCTGGGCCAACGAAACTCCCGGGATGAAAACCGTCCCCACCCAATGATGAATCAGAGCGCCGGGCGTGGAGGATTGGCCCGAAGGATCCGCGGTCTGGAGTCTCGCCGCAATCACTTCGCCGCGCAGCAACCGGGCATAGGTCTCGCTGCGGCGCGGTTCCGGCAAACCATCGACCCAGAGAAACACGCCGCCCGGCGCCAACTCGCCCTGCATCCGGCGCTCGGTGAGGACCACGTATTGATCGAATCCTCGAGCGGCTTCCGGCTTTAGTTCCGTTGCACCCGCCGGAGGGGTCTCAATCATCAGGCAAATCACCAGTGCCCATTGCAGGCGAAATAGAAGTCGATTTCGAATGGCTGCCTCCCTGTACGTCGCGAGCTTGCCCGAAAACCTCATCCGCTTGCAATACACGATAGCGCAATTCCAGTCGAATCCCGGTCATTCTGTAAGCCCCATAAACTTATGGTCTTATCAGTATTCATCATCTAGAATGGGCTTCGAATCGCGTGGGTGAGCAAGAGTCGGTGCCCGAACCAATCAATCAAAAATCAATTTTTCGCTTCGGCTTGTACGAGCTGGACGGCGGCACGGGCGAGTTGCGCAAGGACGGCAAGCTGCGCCCGCGCGTACTGGGGCAGCCGCTTGAGGTTCTCTTGCACCTTCTCTCGCGTCCCGGCGACGTGGTGACCCGGGAAGAATTGCGGCTGCAGCTCTGGCCCGCGGATACGTTCGTCGATTACGACCACAGCCTCAATACGGCGGTGAACAAACTGCGCGACGCCCTCAGCGATTCGGCTGACAGCCCGCGATTCATTCAGACCATCCCGCGCCGCGGCTACCGTTTCATCGCCTCGGTGGAAGTCGTGGCAGATGGCGCGGCACGAATCGCGGAGCCCAAGCAGAACGCCCCTATCGGCGCGGAAACTCCGGCAACCGTCCCTGTCTCCAGCGAGAATCGCAACTACGTGCTCAGCGATGCGCACGACCTTCCGCCCGCGCCGCGCGGCGTCGTGCAATTCCTGTTTTCGCTCATTCAAGTCATGTATCTCTCCTTCTACGTTATCTCGCTGGCCAGATCGAACTGGGTGCAACCGGTGCTCTCCCAGGCGGTTGAGCATCCGCAGTGGCTCTTCGCGATTCTTCTTGTGACCGCGCTCGTCGGAATCCCCATCCGTTTGTATCTGCTTTCCGCTTCTATTTTTGGATATCGCGGCTTGCCGGTGAAATTCTTGCGCTTATTTCCCTTTGTGATTCCCCTCGATGTACTTTGGGCGCTCGCGCCGTTTTTGCTCGTGGATCAAATCGGCGTCGGCCTCGCACTGGCGGCGACGGCGGCGCTGCTCTACGTTCCTTTTTCGCAACGCAGCTTGATGCTGATGGGCGAGATCAATCCCAAACGAGCCGGAAATATCTGAGCCCTGGTTTCGGGGAATCGCAAGACTTGGTCTCGCGATTTCTTTGCAGTAAGCTTCTCTTCCGCAGCCAGCCGGAATGGCGGCTACATTACGAAGGTCAGGTGCAGCGATGCGACGCATGACGATCACAGGGTTGATGATTGTCTTTCTATTCGGTCTCGTCTCCACTGGAGCAGAGGACGAACCGCTCCAAGGTTTCACCCGCGCAAACTCCGCGACCGAACGCGAGTGGGAAACGAAGTTTCGAGCCATTCCCAGCACGGACAACCAGCGCGAGTACATGCGCCGCCTGAGCGCCCGCCCGCACCACGTCGGATCGGCGTACGACAAGGAAAACGCGGAATGGATTCTCTCGAAATTCAAGGAATGGGGCTGGGACGCGAAGATCGAGACGTTCACCGTCCTATATCCCACGCCGAAGGAGCGCGTGCTCGAGATGGTTGAACCCACGCACTTCACTGCAAGATTGCAGGAGCCGCCGCTCGCGGTCGACCCTACCAGCAACCAGCTGAGCGAGCAGCTTCCCAGTTACAACGCGTATTCGATCGACGGAGATGTGACGGCGCCGCTGGTCTTTGTCAACTACGGCCTGCCCAAGGACTACGAGGAGCTGGAGCGGCTGGGAGTTTCCGTAAAAGGAGCCATCGTCATCGCGAAGTACGGCAATTCCTGGCGCGGGATCAAGCCCAAAGTCGCCGCCGAACACGGCGCGATCGGCTGCCTGATCTATTCCGATCCAGCCGACGACGGCTATGCAGTGGACGATGTTTTCCCGCAAGGTCCCATGCGTCCTTCCGACGGCGTGCAGCGCGGCAGCGTGCTGGATTTTCCGTCCACAAGTCCCGGCGATCCTTTGACGCCGGGTGTGGGCGCAACGCTCAACGCCAAGCGCCTGGCGATCAAGGATGCTCCAGGTCTCACCAAGATCCCCGACCTGCCCATTTCGTACGGCGACGCGCAGCCGCTACTGGCCGCTCTGGAGGGGCCGATGGCGCCCAAGGAATGGCGCGGCGGGCTGCCGATTTCTTATCACGTGGGTCCCGGCAAAACGAAAGTTCATCTGAAGGTGAATTTCAATTGGGATATGAAGGAAATCTACGACGTGGTCGCCCGGATTCCGGGCGCGCAAAACCCCGAGGAATGGGTGATCCGCGGCAATCACCACGATGCCTGGGTGAACGGCGCGCAAGACCCGACGTCCGGGCAGGTTGCCCTGTTGGAGGAGGCGCGCGCCATCGGAGAATTGATGAAGCAAGGGTGGAAGCCCAAGCGCACCATCATCTACTGCGCGTGGGATGCCGAGGAGCCCATGCTGCTCGGCTCGACAGAGTGGGTGGAAGAGCACGACAAAGAGCTCGCCCAACATGCCGTCGCTTACATCAACAGCGACAGCAACCAGCGCGGCTACCTCGAAGTGGAAGGCTCTCACTCCCTGGAACATCTGGTGAACGACGTCGCTCGGGACATCCAGGATCCCGAAACAAATCTTAGCGTTTCGCGCCGCTCCCAGTTGCGCAAGATTGAGCAAGCCAAGACGGAAGACGATCGCAAGGAATTGCGGCAGCGCGCCGACCTGCGGATTGAAGCGCTCGGCTCAGGCTCCGACTACACGGCGTTCCTCGATCACATTGGCGTCGCTTCCTTGAATGTGGGCTACGGAGGCGAGGACACCTCGGGTATTTATCACTCGGCATACGACGATTTCTACTGGTTCACGCATTTCGCCGACAAAGACTTTGTCTACGGGCGCGCTCTTTCGCAAACCGCCGGCACTGCAGTCCTGCGCCTGGCGAACGCTGACCTGCTTCCCTTTGAATTTACGGACCTGGCCGACACGATTCGCCTCTATCAGAAACAGTTGAAGAAACTGGCGGACGACGAGAGAGCGGAAACGATCGAGCGAAACAAGGAAATCGAGGAAGGCGTTTTCACAGCCACCGATGATCCGCGCCGTCCCAAGGTGCCCCCGCCCCATGTGGACGCTCCACCGTTTCTGAATTTCGCTCCACTCGACAACGCCGCCGATGCGCTCACGCACAGCGCGGAACGCTATCAGGCTGCGGTGAAGAAGGCCTGGCCCGCCGGCGTTTCCGCCGCTACGCTTCAGGATCTGAATCAGAAACTGATGGACAGCGAACGCCGCCTCACGGCTACCGAAGGGCTGCCGCGCCGCCCCTGGTACAAGCACATGCTCTATGCGCCCGGCGTTTATTCCGGCTACGGCGTCAAGACGCTTCCCGGTATTCGCGAGGCCATTGAAGAAAAATATTGGGCCGAAGCCGATTCCGAAATCGTGCGCGTCGCGAGAGTCCTGGATAGCGAGAGCGCGCTGATCAATGCCGCGGCAGCAGAGTTGGAGCAGGCCGGGCGCTGATTGCATGCAACGGAGACAGGATATGCGATCAACTCTGGTAATTGTTGCGGCTTGCGCTTTCGCGACGAGCTTCATCCCATACACATTCGTCCAACCCAGTAGCGCGGCCGCATCGCAAGCCCAAGCGGAAACTGTTCCTGATCCGGCAAAAATTCTCGTCGATCGGCTCGATCTGGACCGCTACAAGGCCACCATCAAGGGACTGACGCAATTCGGCGATCGAAAGCAGGGAACGGATCGCAATCGCCAGGCCATCGACTGGATCGAAGCCCAGCTCAAAAGTTACGGCTGCGCAAACATCGAGCGCCTCAAGTACAACTACCAGCCGCCCTCTCCGGACACGCGCAACACCATGGCGAATACCGCGGGAGGTCCGGGCACGCCCACGCCGGCCACTGCCACGGCCGTCGGGGGCGGACGGCCAAGGGGGCTGCGCGTTCGCACTGGTGTGAACAACGATCCGAACGCGCAACCGGACCCGAAATTGCGCGCGCTCAATTCCCAACCCCCAACTCCGGGACTCCGGGAGGAAATTTTTTGCACGAAGGTCGGCGTCACGCGCCCCGAGGAAATGTACATCCTCGGCGCCCACTTTGACGGGATCGGCTGGGGCGAAGCCGCAAACGACGATGGGTCGGGCACGGCTCTGGTGATGGAGCTGGCCCGCATATTGAGTAGTCCGGAAGTGCAGACCGAACGTTCGATTCGTTTTATTTTTTGGAACAATGAGGAAACGGGACTGAACGGCAGCGCCGCGTACGTCGAGCAGCGCAAGGACCTCCAAGGCAAGGAAGTCCCCCCGGGATCGGGAAATTATCCGGAACCCAGATGGCTCGGAATGATTCAGCACGACATCATGCTGTTCGATCATGGCGCGCCTCGCGAAGATGGTACGGTGAGCAAGGAGCAGCGCCCGGAAGCGGATTTCAACATTGAATTTCAGTTGAATTCAAAATTCGCCGCGCAGTCCCAAGCGCTTGCCTGGACGCTTGAGCAAGCGGATGAAAAGTACGCGACGGATTATCCGGCAACCTTAGGCAGCCACATGACGAATACGGATTCGTCGTCATTCATGAACGAAGTAGCCGCGATCAGCGTGCGGGAAAACGAGCGCGGCACGCAGATTGGCAACGGCTGGGACCCTCAGTGGCATCAGCCCACCGACCTTTATGCAACCTACAACGACAATGATTTTCGTCTTGGTTTGAACGCGGCGCAGACGACGCTGGCCGCTACGGCGCAATTGGCCGGCGTAACTTTGAAAAAAATAAATCCCCCGGCGCGCTTAAAAGCTGCTTCGCGCCGCCAACCGCAACATTTCCCGGTGGGGAACAGGCGTGGCCTGATAGAATTCGCTTCCACCACAAATGAAATCATCCGAGCGAGCAGCGACTTTAGCCCCATCCTCGGAAGGCGCCGCGTCTTCTTTACGATTGACGGAAGACGAGCCCAGCCTTCGGTACGCATGGTACGTCGTACTTATTCTGATGGTTTGTTACACGTTGTCCTTTGTCGACCGGCAAATTCTTAGCTTGTTGGTCGGGCCGCTGAAGCGTGACCTCGCCATCAGCGATACCCGGATCGGGCTGCTGCAAGGCGTCGCGTTTTCTCTTTTTTATGGCCTGATGGGTTTGCCGCTCGGCCGGCTCGCGGACACTCGCAACCGGCGCAATGTAATCATCGCCGGCGTCGTCCTCTGGAGTTTCCTCACAGGCGCTTGCAGCGCTGCAAGGAGTTTCTGGTCGCTGTTCCTGGCCCGTATGGGAGTGGGTGTCGGTGAAGCGACTTTGTCGCCCTCGGCCTTTTCGATGATCTCGGACTATTTTCCGAAAGAAAAACTTGGCGGGGCGCTGAGCGTCTATTCCATGGGCATTTTCATCGGTTCAGGCCTCGCGCTGATCGCAGGCGGGTCGGTCGTCGACGCTGTGACGCGAATGCCCGCGGTTACACTGCCTCTTCTGGGCGCAGTCGCCCCATGGCGTATCACATTTCTGATCGTTGGCGCACCTGGCCTGGCGATAGCTCTCCTGCTCTGCACCGTGCGTGAACCCATTCGGCGCCAGCTGCTGCGGGCATCGGACGGCACGCCAGTTCGCTTGCAGTTCCATGAAGTTGTCGCGGAGTTGAGAAGGCGATGGCAGTCGTTTCTGGGGATATCCGTAGGGATGGTCTTCCAGTCGATGGGCGCTTATGCTTTTTTTGGCTGGGCTCCTGCATTTCTACAAAGAATCCATGGTTGGTCTGCCGGGCAGTCCGGCCGGGCCCTTGGTTTGATCATCCTTGTATTCGGGTGTCTCGGAATGTACGCCGGCGGCCGGCTGTGCGATCACTGGCAAAAGAAGGGTGTTTTGGAGGCCCCGCTCCGTGTTGCCGTGGTTAGCGCCATTGGGGCTGGAATTCTGTTTGCGTTTGCAATGACGGCAAAACAATCCGCTCGGACATTGCTTATGGCTGCTCCCGCGCTTTTCTTTCTCGCTCTCCCGATTGGGAGTTCCTATGCCGCCATCCAATTTATTTTCCCGAACCAGGTGCGAGGCCAGGTATCGGCTCTATTTCTTCTGATTCTTAATTTGGGCGGCCTCAGCCTGGGTCCCTTGTTGCCCGGACTCTTAAACGACTACGTGTTTCGAAACGAAAAAATGATCGGGGCTTCACTCGCCATCACGATTGGCTCGGCCTCCGCTTTGATGCTACTTACGGTCCGAGCAACCTATCGGCCATACCGGATCGACTACGAGCGGATGCACGCCCGGCGATCAATCCCATAGGATCAGTTTGAGTATTGCCGTTTTTCGTTTGTGTCCGAGAGCATGACGCGAGGCGAAGTCGACGATGGCAGCTACGGCGCAATTGACCGGCGCGACCGTGAAAAAGACAAAACCCTCAGCGCGTTAAATATTGCGCTGCCTCGCGCTTGCCAAGGTTTAGGTTCAGAATCGAAGAAAAGGTTACGGGCGAAGCATCAATGCGCCGCAGTCGGGGCAGGTCCCGGGCAATGTCCGAGATAGCAACCGCGCTTCTTTACATTGCCGATTTCCGCCAAGTCTGAAGGAACGTACGCATTCCGGTACGGCATTTGGAGCTCCGTCACACTTTTGGCGTCCATGACGTCGTCTTCCTTGATAATCCCGCTGCGATTGAGCAAAAACGCTGTCAGAGCATAAACCTGGTCCGGTTTGAGCGTTCCCTCATTAAACCGGGGCATGGCGCGGTTGATAAAATCCCAGATCGTCGTGGCATACGGCCAGGCTGCTATCGTGCCCCTTAGATTTCCTCCCTTTTTCGCCACCAGAGCAGGACCCAGTGGGCCCGCTTCTTCCATGGTTCGTCCGTGGCAGACCGCGCACTTGGCCGAATAGATCGGGGCTCCTTCCTTGGCGGTTCCCTTTCCTGGCGGAAGTTCCTTTCCCGCGGGGCTGACAGAGATATCCCAAGCTTGAATTTCTTCGGCGGTCGCGGGCCTGCCTATATTTTGATACGGGGTCGTCTGCGCTGCGGCCGCGGCACAGGCCACCAGGGCCACCACTACCACCATGAGATTAGACGATCGCATTGTAAATCCTCCCATCCTCCGCGACCTTCCAGGGTTGAATGGCATTGGTGTGACCTACTGTCGCTTTCTTAAGATAATCCACAGTGACGTCCCAGATTTTTCCCACTTCGGCTAACGACGGCTGAATTTGGCCGCGCTCATCGGTAGAGCGGGACATGAGTACAGTCTCTTCTCCGCCCCACTTCCATGAATATGTAAATCTGGTATGCGCCATTGGAAGCACAGGCCCCTGGAGTTCCGCGGCCTTCCACGTCCGGCCAGCGTCGGTGGATACTTCAACCCTGCGGATAGCGCCAGCGCCCGACCAGGCCAGGCCGGTGATCTCGTAAAATCCCTGAGTCCCAATTCGTTGTCCGCCGGAAGGGCGGGTGATCACAGAATTCGGTCCTAATTCAAATTGGAACCAGCGCGCTTTGCCATCGGCATATTTGCCCTCCCGCACTACAGTTTGGTACCCATTGGTTTCCCTTTGTTGAAGGTAGGGCCCGTCCACCACCTTGATTCGTCTCAGAAACTTTATGCTGTTAATTGCTTCATAGCCGGGGACTAACAACCGCAGTGGGTAACCCTGCTCTGGGCGCACGGCCTCCCCATTTTGGCCGTAGACGATCAGGCTGTCGTCCATGATCTTTTCCAGTGGAATGCTCTTCGAGTGGTGAGCCCCCTCCGCCCCTTCCGCAACAATCCAACTCGCCCCTTTTTGCACGCCCACCATTTCGAGGATGTGCGATGCCCGCACTCCAGTCCAAATGCTGCAACCCATGAGCCCGTGCGTAATCTGGGCTGTCGCTCCCGGCGCCAACCGAGGCGGCGTGGTGTAGCCATTGGCATTGCACTCGAGGAAATGAGTTCGGGTTACCGAAGGCAGGCGATAAATATCTTCCATGGTGAAAACCATAGGACGGTCCACCATGCCGTGAATCAGAAGACGATGCTGCTGGGGATCGATGTCCGGAGGCGGGTAACCGTGGGTATTGTGGTAGTGGAGCGCGGAAGGCGTGATGATCCCGATCAAATTCTGAACCGGCGTTAATCCTCCGATGTAAGGGCGAACGACCTTCCCGTCCGGGCCTGTTGAGTAGGCCCCTATGCCGCCGATGCGCCCCGCGGTCTCATAACGGGAGCGCACGCCGTAAATGGCATCGAAGTGCTGCCCCTCGCTGATGCCGGGTGTTCCCTCAAGCGCCTGGTCGTTCGCGGACCCGAGCGTCTGGCCACTCGCCGACCGTATCGCTAGCGCACCCGCGGCCAATCCGGCCAGCGCCACACCGTCCTTCAAGAATCGCCTCCGGCCGGATTGCTTCGGATTCATGTGCTCCTCCTCTGAAAGTAATTGGCGATTCGGGATTCCAATAGGTTTTTGCCAGACATGAGAATTTCCAAAATGTAATGTTTATTGATGTCAAAAACGTGCTCAGTGTGTTCCTTTTTCGGAAGAAATCTGTGATGCGGGTTACATCACAACGTGAGCCGCGTCACGCCTGTGCACTGGAGACTTGATGGCGGAATCAGTCGCCGCACTGGCTTCACTGCCAAGGAGCCAGTGCGGCTTGCGGTTGACACGACGAGACAGGAGGACTAGGCTTTCGGTCAAAGGGGTAGCTCAAAACGGAAATTCCAGATGGAATTCACCCGCACTTGAGTTTGCTCGGGTCTAGTGAGCGCATTTGCAGTCTGACGACGGCGATTGAGTTCCCGGTCTTACTGAGGCTCTCCGATGGCCTCTCGATCTGCAGCGGCTTGAACGGAACGCAACAATGGCCACCCCATCCTTCAGCCTGACCCGCCCGGAGGTGCATATGTACGCCAGGGTCTGGAAGCTTGTTATCCTCCCCGGAAAAGTCGAGGAGTTTACGGCTGCAGCCAAAGCCGGGATGGAGATCCTGCGACGAGAGGCTGGATTCCGCGGCTTACTCGTGCTGCGAACCGGCCCGGGAGAAGGATTGGAAGCAACCGTAGTCTCCGTGTGGAACTCGATAGAAGCCCTTCGCAACAGCGAGACTCCCACCTATCAGGAAGCGCTCGTCCACTTCCTTTCCCTTTGCGAGCGCCGTCCGTCCATGCGCGAAGAGGAAGTGATGGTAAGCGAGTTTGCCTCCGCCGATCTGGACGACACGGTCACGAAGTTCTAATGCCGTTCCGCCCTGTTGCATAGCCCTCCGCACTCGTTTGTTTTGCGAAGTTGCCGCCAGGTAAGTCCCTCGAGTTTTCTTCCTTGAGTCGGGACGGCGTCTAGAGCCCCTGCCTCCAAAACGTCGGAACAATCGAGAGGATTCTTGAATCAGGACACCATGCCTGGAGGTTTCTTATTATATCGTTTTGCGATATACTATAGACGGAGGACTACGAGATCGGAGCTCTGTACCCCCGCCCAGTTTGGTAGTGGAAGGAGACTCAGGTGAATGCCACTAAACCAGCCACGGTCAGGCCGAAACACGCCAGGCACGTTTGCAATATCTGCGGCAAAGCATCGGAATGCACCATCTGCGATGAGTGTTCGGCGAGGATTCGCATCGAGGCGCTCGCCAGGAAAAAACATGAAGAGGAAGGCAACGCGTGGTCGCACTGAGATTGATCCACGCCCCGTGGAGGGAACGAACCGCCGCCGTTCCCCGACTATTTCAATTACGACGTGACGCGCTACCAATCCACGCACGTCCAGGGCGGCACCATCATGGCCAAGTCTCCCGACCGCGGCGTGGTGAACATGCACCAGCGGCACTGGGACATTTCCAACCTGTTCGTCATCGGCGCATCCACGTTCCCCAATAGCGGCGCGGCCAATCCCACTCCCACAATCCTCGCGCTGACGTACCGCACCGCTGAAGCCATCGTGGACAAGTATTTGAAGACGCCGGGCATGCTGGCATAGCCCGCGATTAAACTAATAATCCAAAGATATTCCGCGACGTTGAATGCGGGGAGATGTAGCACAGGCACTCTTGCCTTTGCGGGTTTTGCGATGGCCGCTCGGTTGGTAGCCACACGTGCAGCATCCAAAACCGCACAGCCAGGAGTGGCTGCGCTACTTAATCCTGCTCGATTTTGATTCGCACCGGCTTGCCGGGCTTGAGGCCGGCGGCCTGGGCTTCGTCCACGTAGAGGCTGCAGCAATAGTAGCGCTCTGCAACGGGGATGCCAGAGATGGGATCGCGTTCCAGGCTGACCAGAATCCGGTATTCGTGATGCTTGCTCCAACCCTGGCTTCGGACTTTTTCCGAGAGGTTGCCGGTCAGGACGACTTCGGGTTTCGGTTTTGGGCCAATGAAATTCGCGGAACTCGTGTCCGGCCGGGCTTCCGTGGTGAGCGCAGCGGCCAGGGCGCGCGCGAGTTGCGTGGCGGCATTGGCTTCCGGCGCGGCAGACGAATCAGAATCGGCGTCCATCTGCGGAGGCCGCACCAGCGCCTCGAGGTTCAACTTCTCCGCCACTTCCTTGACGATGTCCGCGTCGACCACGTCCAGACCGCGATGAAAGCTCTCGAGCAATGCGTTGAAGCACAAATTATTGATGCTTCGAGGAACGCCATCGCTCGATTCCGCGATCTGATCCAGAGCGTCGCTGGAGAAAATCATTTTGTCGCTCCAGCCCGCGGCGCGCAGGCGGTGCTCGATGTAGGCCGCGGTCTCGGAGGGAGTCAGCGATTTCAAATTGGCCAGAGCGGCGATGCGCTGGCGCAATTGCACGAGGCTGGGCGCCATGAGCGTCT
Organism: Verrucomicrobiia bacterium; assembly: GCA_035604385.1. Taxonomy (GTDB): domain Bacteria; phylum Acidobacteriota; class Terriglobia; order Acidiferrales; family UBA7541; genus Palsa-360. Next base: position 30,944 of record DATNIO010000072.1, read on the forward strand.
CCGCAATTTGCGGTTGCCCGGCCAAAACGATTTGAATCAGCTTGGAATGGGAAGTCTCAAAATCGGAAAGCAGGCGGATTGTTTCCAGCACCGGTTCCTGCAGGTTTTGCGCTTCGTCCACGATCAGGACGAACCGGCGCCCGCGCAGCATTTCCTCGAGCAGGGCCTGGTTCAACGCGCGGTGCATGCCCACGACGTCCATTCCCGTGTGGTCCACTTCCAATTCATTCAAGATGAAGCAGAGCAATTCGCGCGAGCTGCACTGCGTCTGGAACAAGAAGACGACGCGCGCGGAATCGCTTAGTTCTTCCATCAGCTTGTTCAGAAGAGTGGTCTTGCCCATGCCGGGCTCGGCGACGAGCATCATGAACCCGCGGAAGTGTTCGATCCCTTGCTTGAGAGTCGCCAGCGCGTCACGGTGCGACGGGCTTAAATAGAGATATGCGGGGTCCGGCGTAACGTCGAAAGGCTGCTGCCGCAGCTCGTAGAACTCCAGCAGATTTGCCGGCGCCGTTTTTTCGGGTGTGAGGTCAACGGGCAGCGCCTGCGGACCAAACACGACTTGCTCGATCGCTTTCCGCTCCACATCGTTTCTATCTTCGACGGTGGCTGTTTCTAAAGCATTTTCATTCGCCTGATGAGGATCCGGCGCGACCGCAATCTCCCGCGCTCTTAGCTCTTCCAACCCGAGCATCCCGTACGCTTCCTGTAAAGTAGGCATGTGTTCGTGGATTGTGGAAGTCGTCTCGGACAAAGCTGATTCGGATCTTTCAGCCAGCGCAACGGGTTCAAGACTCTCGAATGGAAATGACGGGGAGTTCATTTTCACCTCTTCTGAAATTTGCAGAGCCGGGAATATCAGTGGCGCAACCAATGGATTCACGAAACTGTCTGGCGCCTTGGGAATCGCCCGTTCGCGGGGCGTGTATTCAAGACCTGTACTTAAAAGAAGCCCGGAATTCTGGACCACAGTTTTCGCGCGGCGCGAAACTTGCGCCGGCCGAATCTTCGGTGCGGGTCGGCTTGCGCCGAGCAGGGGCGAAGCGTAAGGCGAGTAGGACGATCTGGTGGCCATTTTTCTGTTCCTCACCGAAAGTACAAGCAGTCCGAAAAGAAGCATGCAAGCTGCGTATGCGAAATTGGTTTCGATCGCGGGAGTGAGCCAGTTCATAGTTGGTCTCTTCAGATCCTCGGAAACGGGTAACGGATACTTCTAAGAACGCTCGCCTTGCTCACTCTTCTGTGCGCGACATAGCGCAGAACTTGTCTGCGCGACACTTCTGACTGCAATGCAATTGTAAACACAGACTCTGAAAATGACCGATAGGCGACCAGCTTCAAATTTTTTGGTATCGGGGTACTGGAACTAGGTAACCGCGTAAGTTGAATGAATTCAATGTCTTGCAAGATTGGGATTCTCGGATATTTCACCGCGTCAGGGCTAGCGTGCCATTGCTTGAACATTTTCCCAACGGTTTCCGCTTTAGGCTACGATCCGCCGCCGTCCGAGGCTCTTGCTCTTGGCCGCACGCAATCAGGCTCATGGCCTTGGTGGGGTTGCAGGAGCAATTGGGTGCCTGTGCTAGAATCTTGCACTTGAATCCGAGGGGTTCGGCAAGATCATGAAAATCAGCCGGGAAGACGTATTGAAAGTGGCGGCACTGGCGAACCTGGAGCTGTCTGACGTAGAGGTTGATACCTATCGCTCCCACCTCGACGATATCCTCACCTACATCGACAAGCTGAATGAGATTGACACTTCGGGCGTCGAGCCGCTGACCCAAGTGGTTGCGGCCTCTGCGGATGATTCGGCCCTGCGCGATGACGTGATCGTCCGCGCCGATGTGATCACGGAAGTGCTCCAGGGCGCGCCCGATCCCGAAGCGCCGTATTTTCGAGTTCCCCGGGTGATCGAAAAGTGAGCGCCCCGGCCGCATGGACGATTCCGGAAGTTCGCTCGGCCCTCGATGCCCGGAAAATTTCGGCGCGCGAGCTGGTGAAGGAGTTCTACGCGCGCATCGAGCAGCGCAACGCCGAACTCAACATTTTTCTGGCCCTCTCGCCCGAGCGCGCCTACGCCCAGGCCGACCGGATCGACGCGGCCATCGCCGCCGGTGACGCGCTCCCTACGCTGGCCGGCGTCCCTGTGGCCGTGAAAGACGTCATCAGCACGCGCGGCATTCCCACCACGTGCGGTTCGCGCATTTTGGAGGGCTACCGGCCCGCGTATGACGCCACCGCAGTCACTCGGCTCGAACATGCGGGTGCGATCGTCCTCGGCAAAACAAATTGCGACGAATTTGCCATGGGGAGTTCGAACGAAAACTCCGCCTATGGCCCGGTGCGCAACCCTGTCGCGACCGATCATGTCCCCGGGGGCTCGAGCGGAGGCTCCGCAGCGGCGGTGGCCGCAAATCTCGCTGTGGCGGCGCTCGGCAGCGATACGGGCGGCTCGGTTCGGCAGCCGGCCTCGTTTTGCGGAGTCACGGCGCTGAATCCAAGTTATGGTCGCGTGTCTCGTTACGGCTTGATCGCCTACGCTTCGTCGCTGGATAGGATTGGGCCATTCACTCACACTGTCCGCGATGCCGCTGCGGTGATGTCCGTCATCGCCGGGCGCGACACGCGCGATGCGACTTCGGCTTCCGTGCCCGTTCCCGATTACGCCGCAGGTCTCGGCGGGTCCCTGCGCGGTCTGCGCATCGGTATTCCCGACGATTATTTCGGCGAGGGGATCGATCCTGAAGTGCGAAAGAAAATCGAGGCGGGAATCGCCTTGCTCGAGAAGCTCGGGTGCAGGCGCGTATCCATCCGCATGCCGAACACGGAATACGCAATCGCGGCGTACTACATCATCGCCACGGCTGAAGCGAGCTCCAATCTGGCGCGTTACGACGGCGTGCGCTATGGCCCGCGCGTTCCGGGCGCGACGCTGATCGAGATGTATCAGAAGACGCGCGGGCGCGGTTTCGGCGCCGAAGTGAAGCGGCGCATCGTCCTCGGGACCTACGTCCTTTCGGCTGGATACTACGATGCGTACTACCTGAAGGGACAAAAGGTTCGTTCGCTGATCGCCCGGGATTTCCGCGAAGCGTTTGAAAAAGTTGACGCCATCGTGACGCCAACTTCACCCGTGCCGGCGTTCCGGCTGGGCGAGCGAACCGCCAATCCGCTGCAAATGTATCTCGCTGATATATATACCGTTACTGGATCTCTCGCAGGGGTGCCGGGCATTTCGGTTCCTTCCGGAAAGACGTCCGCGGGTCTTCCTGTTGGACTGCAAATTTATGGGCCGGCTTTCGGGGAAGATCGCGTGCTTCACATGGCTCACGCTTTTGAACAAGCCGGCGGGCAGGAGTTGTAGCGTCCGCCTTTAGGCGGGCACCGGCCCGGATCTAAGTTGCCCGCCTGAAGGCGGGCGCTACAAAGTTTGATCAGGATTTGTCGAACCGACTATGAGCGTCAAACCGCGGACTGTTCCAAAGGTGCACAAATTTTCGTAGAAGAGTACAAAAAATAACACATTTATTCAGGTTCGAATTTCGACCTTCACCTCCCGACACGATTGTCCGTTTCTATTTCCCCCCCTAAAGCTTGTGATTCGTAATGTTTGCAAATTCCATGGAGCGGGACGAAGCGAGGTCAAGCAAACGGCAGGACTCTTGCTAGGAAAATAAGTGTTGTGGTGTCATGAATTCCCTCTTTTGACGAATTTGAATGGTGCTGTAACAGCGGAGGATGCCGGAGAATGATCACAGTCAAGTCCACTCAGAAAGTTTTCACCGAGGATGAAATTTCCCGCCTGACGGGAATCTGCACCGAGCATCTTCGCGACGTGGCCCGCAGCAAACACCTCGGCTCCCTCGTGCGCGCTGCCGGCGTCGCCGGTGGGCAGGTCGAACGCTGGCTGTTCACCAATACGGATTTGAGCGTCCTCACCGCCCTGTTCCCGCGCTGCGAGCACTGAGGGCGCGCATTCTTTCGTCTTCATCCTACGAAATCTTGCTGGTATTTGGTTTAGTGGCGCAGGCTTCAGCCTGTGGGGGGGTGAGTCCTTGCAAGGACCAAACCCCACAGGCTGAAGCCTGCGCCACTTAAACCCCGCCGTTGCGGACAGCGCGCTTGAGCGTTATCCTCGAAGCATACGGAAAAACCTGTACGGGCTTGCTGGCATCGTAGAACCTGTGCAGGAAGCGGGTCGCTCACAAACGTCATGAAGTTAACGGCGCAAATCGTAATCCTCCTCGCGGCGCTGCTCGCCGTGCTGCCCAGCCTTTCGGGCACGCTTGCGCCCGCACCTTTCGCCGCGCAACAGGACGCTGATTCAAAGGCATCTGCCGCTGCGGCCCAGATCCCTGTCGCTCTTCCCAAAGGCAAAAAACTGATTCTGATGGACGGGACATTTCAACTGGCGCGCGAGTACACGGTGGAAGGCGACCGAGTGCGTTACTGGAGCGTCGAGCGATCGCAGTGGGAAGAAATTCCCACGAGTCTGGTGAACTGGGACGCCACGCACAAGGCCGAAGCGGACCAGGCCTCGCAGGATGCGGAACTCAAGGCGAAAATCCATGCTTCCCAAGTGGCCCTGTTGACCAAGGACATCGACGTCGACCGCAGCATGGAAATCAAGCCGGGGCTGTTTCTGCCGGACGCGGTCGGCTTCTACGCTCTCGACCGCAACAAAACGATCCGGGAAATGAAACAGAGCACGGCGGTCATCAAGATGTCGACGGGCCGCGAAGTCGAAAAAATCTTGAGCGGGGTGTCGCTGATCCCGAGCAAAAAAACGATGGAAATCCCCGGCGAGCACGCGGCCATGCGCCTCAACACGGCCGAGCCCGAATTCTTCATGCGTCCCGCTGATTCGCGCGAGCCGCGGTTCCGTTTGCTGCGCACGGAAATCAAGGGCGGCCACCGCGTCGTCGATGACATCAGCATCCACTTCACGGGCCAGGAAACTCACAAAGCCACCGACATCGAAATCCAGACGTGGACCCCCGCCAGCGGCGTCTTCCGCTACACCGTCGACCAGCGCCTCGAGCCCGGCGAATACGCCTTCGTCGAAATGACCGACGAAGGGATCAATGGATACGTTTGGGACTTCGGCATCGATCTGCCGGGGACGAAAACAAAATAGCAATCAAGTACCTGCAAAAACACCGCATTTGAAAAGTGTCGAGGACGGGACGCGTTCAAATGTCTCCGGGGTGTGTCTCAACGGTCTGAAGGTTTACCTACGCGCTGAGCAACGCCCGCGGGTTTCTCTTCGCGATCGCCAGCAGTTTCAGTGCTGCGTGCTGTGGGCGGCGCGTGCCCTGTTCCCAGCTCCGGACGGCGTTCGGGCTGACGTTTAGGTAGAGGGCGAATATCGTCTGGCTGGCTTTGAGCGCCCGGCGGATCCGGCGGATTTCCGCGGGGACGATCCTCTTCGGTGGCGCCGGGAGTTCGGTTACGCGGAGATCGGTTCGCCTGCCCAGACGGTAATCGCGCACGTCCTCCAAAGCCTCTTTCAGTTCGTCGAAAATCTTTACACGCTTTCTTCCCACGTTGTCTCTCCCTATCGAAGGCTTTCGGCAACCAGATCATCTACCACGCTGTGGTATATGGCGGCAACAAGAATTCAGCGGTGGATTGGCACCACAAAGGATCTGGATCGATGGGATGATTCGGGAGGCGGGAGCGAAAACCCGCACCCTTGAACACCGCAAGGGAGCGGCAACCGAAAATTCAAAATCGGTCAAGGCCCGGCGCGCCCTGCGAATTGCCTAGATTACGACGAGCTATCTTTTGGCTGGAGGACGGCGGGGGAAGGCAAATCGTTCAGGAGCGCGAGCAATTCGGTCATGCGAAACGGTTTCTGGAGGAAGCGGTTGCCTTCGCGGCCGGCTTGTTCGCCGACGGCGGCGTCGATGAGGTCGCCGGTCATGAAAATGAAAAACGGACGAGGGCCGGAGCGGATTGCCAGTTCCTCCAAGATTTGGTCGTGAAGGTCGAATCCGGAAACCACTTTTCCGGAGCCGGATTCCAGATTCAAATCGCACAGGATCACGTCGTATGAATTTCGATTCGCGAGTTCCAGAGCCTGTTTGGGAGAGGAGGCTCGGTCCACCATACAACCGCGGGCGCCCAGGGTATCGGTCACGAGCTCGAGGATGCTCTCCTCGTCATCGACAACCAGGATTTTCTTGTGCGAGAGCGCCGAGTCGGGCGAGGCAGAGGTTTCCACGCGGGGAGCATTCGCGGGAGGCGCAGCGGGTTCGGCGATCGCGACCGACTCCGTGCAGACCGGCAGGGACACGGTGAAGACCGAGCCGCCGTCGGGCAAGGGCTGCGCGGAAATATCGCCGTTGTGCTCGCGAACGATCGCCATGCAAATGCTGAGGCCGAGGCCGGTGCCGCGGCCGGGGCGCTTGGTGGTGAAGAACGGATCGAAAATGCGCGGCAGCAATTCGCGGCGGATGCCCACGCCGTCATCCTGGAAGGTGATCAGCACGCGCTCGCCGACGACGCCCAAACGAATCCGCAGCGTGCCGCGGTCGCGCACTTCGTGGATGGCCTGCTCGGCGTTCACGATGAGGTTCAGGAAAACCTGCGTGAGCTGATTGGAATCGCCCAGCACGGTGGGGAGATCGGGACGCGCGGCCAGGTCCACGTGAATATGATTCGAGCGCAGGGAATGTTCGTGGAGCTGCAAAGTGCGCTGGAGCAAATCCGGCAAGTGCAGCAGCGTGCTGCGGGGCGTCGAGGGGCGCGAGAAAACAAGCAGGCTCTGCACGATGTGCGCGGCGCGGCGCGCCTGGCGATGGGCGAGGTCCAACTGGCGGGTTGCGTTCTCATCGGTGGACTGGTCGCGCAGCAATTCCGTGACGCCCAGGATGGCGGTCAGGGGATTGTTCAGTTCATGGGCCACGCCGGCGATCATCTGGCCCATGGCCGCGAGGCGCTCGGACTGAATGAGCTGCTGCTGGAGGCGCTGCTGTTCGGTAATGTCGCGCGCCGAAGCGATGACGCCGGTGATGCGTCCCGTTTCGTCATGCAGAGGCCGCGCGGAAGCGCGGAACACGCGCCACGCGCCGTTCTTGTGTTGCGTGCGATACTCGATCTGGCCCTCGGAAAGCCGCTTGAAAATCAAATCGTCGAACATCTCGAGCATGGCGGTCCGGTCCGCTGGATCCGTGCGGCCTCCCATCCTCTTCCCGATCAACTCCTCCGGACGGAAGCCGAGAATTTCGAAAATCTGGGGGCTGACAAACGTGTACCGGCCGTCGGCATCGAGGGCGATGACCAGGTCGGGGAAGCTGTCCATCAAGCGGCCCGCGAATTCCTGTTCACGGTGGAGGCGGCGCTCCATTTCGCGCTGCTCGGTAACATCCACGAAAGTTCCCTGGTAGCGCACAAACTTCCCGGCGGGATCGCGGATCGCCGCCGTGGTGTGAACCGCAACCACATCGCGCCCTTCCTGCCGGTGCCTCAGAGTGATTTCATGCGCGCGCAGGAATCCGAGGTCGTTCAGCTGGTTCTGTTCTTCCGCGCGGTCTTCGGGCCTGCGGTACAGGGAAGCGATCTCGCGGTTGAGCAGGTCTTCCTTATTTTCAAACCCGAGCATTTGCGCCATCGCCGGGTTGACCTCGGTAATTCGGTCGTCCACGGACGCGAGATAAACGCCTTCGCGCAGGGTTTGAAACAGCTCGGTGAAGCGCGTTTCGCTTTCGCGCTCCTTGGTCACATCGCGCGCAAAGCCGCTGATTCCGTGGACCACGTCGTCGCGCACGATGGCGTGCAGGACGCAATCAAAATAACGGAGCGCTCCCGTCTGCTTGATGCGCGCGCGAACCACGCCGGTCCAGCGCCGCCGCTGCAGAAAGCGCGGGAGCCAGTGCTCCAGGGCCAGGCGGTCGCTGGCTTCGGGCAACTCAAAGAATTCGTCCAGCGAGCGGCCGACAACATCGGCAAAGGAAAGGCCGAGCAGGTCGGCGAAGCTGCGGTTGACGGTGAGGACCTTGCCGTCGTTGGAAACGGAAAATAAGAGGTCTTCGAAGGTGTCGATGAGGTCGCGATAGCCTTGCTGGGATCTGGAAATCAGCGAAAAGAGTTGATCGAGCTGGTCGTTGTCGCGAACGACATTCGTGCGCTGTTCGATGCCGCGGACGAGGCCTCGTAACTCCGCGATTTCATTGGTCTTACTCCATGCATAGGCCACGAACAGGAACACCAGGACCACCAGACCCACGGGCAGCGCCCCGAGATGGTGCGGCATCGATTGGACGGGTTGCCAGGAAATTGCCGCGAAAGCCAACGCCAGAGCACCGAGGAGCAGCAGGGCTGCGCGCCAGACTCCGCGTTCGCGGCGGCTCAGGTGGTCGCGTTCCAGTGGCGCCGACGGCGATTCGGCGGGGGCTTCCGCGCGGGGCGTGGAGTCTTTGTTCATCAGCAAGTTGTGTTGGAAGGCGCCTCCAGATGAGCGGGAGAACCGGGAGGCTCGCCTTGCCTGAAAATTATGGCGGGGAACAATGGCGGGAGCAACGCAAGACTGCGGCCGAATGGCGAAGTTGATAACACTTCACGAGGACATACGGGAGCGGCCCGGCTAAGTATCGGCGAGAAGGATTGCCTTTTTCGCCCGAGGGCCGTACCGTTCATCCATCGCAGAACATCCTACAGGGGAGCACGCGAGGAGGAAACATGGAACACCGACAATTGGGAAAGAATGGACCGCAGGTTTCCGCGCTTGGACTTGGATGCATGGGAATGTCGTTTGCCTATGGACCAACCGATGACGAGGAATCCCTTCGGGTTCTTCGCCGATATTTCGAGCTCGGCGGCAACTTCCTGGATACGGCCGAAATCTACGGTCCGTACAAGAACGAGGAATTGCTTGGACGTTTCTTGCGCGAGGTTCCTCGCGATCGCGTCATCGTCGCGACCAAGTTTGGCTTTCGTATCGGTTCCGGCGGAGTCCGGAGCGTCGATGGCTCGCCGGAGAACGTCCGCCGTGCGTGCGATGGGAGCCTTCAGCGGCTGGGCATCGAAACGATCGATCTCTATTATCAGCATCGCGTCGATCCTAAGGTTCCAATTGAGGAAACAGTTGGCGCCATGGCCAAGCTTGTCTCGGCCGGAAAAGTCCGAATGCTCGGACTGTCGGAAGCCAGTCCGGAAACCGTGCGGCGCGCCGCGAAAGTCCACCCGATTGCCGCGCTGCAAAGCGAGTATTCGCTTTGGTCGCGCGAAGTGGAGGCCAACGGCGTGCTTGCGACTTGCCGCGAACTTGGCATCACTTTCATCCCGTATAGTCCACTTGGGCGCGGATTCCTGACGGGCGCGATCCAAAAGCTCGAGGATCTCGACCCGACCGATTGGCGGCGGACGAATCCCCGTTTCGGAGAGAAGGCGCTGCAAGAAAACCTCAAGCTGGCTGCGGCGGTCAAGGAATTGGCTGGGGAAAAAGGCGTGACGCCTGCACAGCTGGCGCTGGCCTGGGTGCTCGCCCAAGGCCAAGACCTCATTCCAATCCCCGGGACCAAGCGGCTTCGCTACCTGGAGGACAACATGGGCGCGCTCCGCGTAAACCTGACCGAGAGCGACCGGAAGAAAATTTCGGAGCGCGTCGCGCAGTTTCAAATCGTCGGAGAGCGTTACACGCCCGACATGATGGCCCTGGTGCAGCGGGCCTGAGAAGCTGGGAATGAGTTGTCAAGGATAATGGGAATTCTTCTATGAATTGAGTCTCCGTGAGCGGCGTTTGCCAAACTAAAAGCGCCGCTGTTCAGCGCAACGCTACGAGAGGCCCGGAAAATCTTGTCCAAACGTCCGGCGCAACACTCTCCACGCGAGCACCAAGGAAGTAACGCAGAGGGCAGCGCCGCCGGTCAATAAGATCAGGACGACGATGTCCCAGATTGGACGATGATTGTAGAGCCAAGGAAAATCCATCGAGTGCAGGCCGTGATAGAGCCAGCGGTTCCAGCGCGCGTGGGAATTATAGCTTTGAACAATCCGGGCGGTTTTCGGATCGATATAGTATATGGAATGCTCCTTGTCATTTAATTGCACAAAAATTACCGGCAGGGGATACCGGTGCTGGCGATCCAGATAGTAGGATTCATATTGGGTCACCAGCCTTACTTCCGCGAGTGTATAGGGCCGAGCCGCTTTCCCGATCAAATCGATGATCTTGTTCCGGTCGAACTCTGCCGCCATTTCTCCGCGGACGGGAACGATGCGGCTCTGATTTCGTTCGCCGATGCCCAAGTAGACCGGCTCTCCGGCAAACGAATCAAGTTCCA